>CAYTUF010000001.1:0-13260 GCA_964441225.1 uncultured Candidatus Saccharibacteria bacterium
CTGATTGCTGAGAGTCTGTCGAAGGAGTTTCTGGAGCATATGCTGGAGGTGCCATGGAAGTGTCTACTGGGGCTTGATAGGCATCCTGGGCCTGCACAGGAGTGTCTGCACCTGTAAATGGTTGTTGTGACTGCACTGGGTCGGTGGTTGACGTGTATTGATCCGGAGTATAGTTTGCACTTGGATCTGCGCTAAACTCTGGCTGACCATAAGCTTGAGATTGGTCTGGTTGGTAGTAATTAGAAGTATCTTGTGGCCCCTGGTTCTGCTGTGGATTATTGGGGTCAAAGTAGCCTAAGTCGTAGCTATCATCTAGGTTGTCATCGCCAGACTGTCGTCTCTTGACAAGCCAGATTACTAGAGCGGCTATTATCAGAAGGAGCAAGAACAAGAGTAGAACTATCCAGATCCAGTTAGCACCCTTCTTGCCAGCTAACACTGCAAACGGCTTAGGGCTATCTGTAGAGAAGCTATAGCCTTGCACATCACCGTTATACTTCTCGCCGGAGTCTTGCCAGTTATCACTATCTTTAAAGTATAGGCTGGTACTCTTGTCGCCGGCTTTAACGGTAGACTCTAGCTGGGAGTTGTACTGATCTATGGTACTGCCGTCTTTCTTTTTGCAGACTAGGCTATAGACTCCAGCAATCAGATTTTGACCACTTGGGGTAGAGTCGCTGGTCTTGTCTATCATACAGAAAGCGTCCTCTGGCAGAGCACCTGCCGGAATCTTGACAGAGACTGTACCGTCTTCACTCTCGATAGTATTTTCTTGGTTTGCAAAAGCATTTGGCTGGAAGTCTGATGTAGTTATATCTATAACTGCATAGTCAGAGCCATTACCAGCTTCGTCTAGCGCCGAGACACGGTAGGTATATTTGGTATCCGAAGCTTTTGTGGAGTCTGTATAGCTAGTACCCGTTTCGCAGTCACTAAGCATTTGCCAATCGCCTCCAGATTCTTGGCGTTCTATGCTGTAACATTTAACGCCTTTGTTGTCGGTAGATTCATCCCAAGATAATTGCACGCCCATGCTGTCCTCTTCGGCCTTTAAATTGCCCGGTGCAGTCGGTGGCTTGGTGTCATCTGGGTTAGCTGGCTGAGCCGGCTGAGGCCTAGCCATAGTTCTATATACGGTTACAGTTTGAGTCCTTTGTGGTGTTGATGGTTTTTTACTAGGAGTGGATGGCGATGGGGGTGACGGCGGACATTTTGAAGTACTTGCCGTTAACGTCCTTGAGCCCGAAGAGCCACCTGAATTCTCCGCTGCAATATCATAAGAATACTTTGAGCTGCACTTTAATCCACCTTGTGCATACGATGTTACATTACCCAAACTTTTAACTATTTTACCCTTTATGCCTGGACCGGATATATACAATTTGTAACTTTCAGCACCGCTGACAGCACCCCAGCTAAATTTCAGTGAAGTCCGACCAGGGGTTACTCTGACGCTAGGCTGAGCTGGTGCCTGAACGGGAGGTGTGTTGGATGGTGGTGGCGGTTGCTTGAAACAGACCGTTTGATCAAGTGTTCCACCTGGCTGCACCGTCATATCCTGTAGAATATTTAGGTTATAACAACCAGATTGGGTATATGGAAGATACCCTGCCTTATAATGTTCTACGACATGCCATTTAATTAGATCCCCATTGCTGTACCTGCTAGTACATTGAAAAGTAACGATTCCAGCTGCATTAGTAAGCCCCGATCTGGGGCAGGTACCACCGGTGGTAGAACCGAGAGTAATACTTGCGCCCTGCAGTGGTCCTTGATTATTACCATTGTAGTCAAATCCTACAGCGGTTATTCGTATAGTCATTGTATTGGTGGCTGCGAAGCTCCTATACAGATAGTACCCACCGCCAATAATAGCTACAACTAACGGTATTATTAAGATACTTATCTTAGAAAATCGAAGCTTGCGTTTAGGCCCATGGGGCTTGACGTTGGTTTTAGGACTATATATATCATCTGTTTTGGCAGATTTATTAGTCGGTTTGCCCGACTTAATCTGTTTCTCTGTTTTTTTTCTAAATCTTTTCATCTGCTATTTTACTCTTTATCGCCGTTGCTGTGGCTTATTTTTGTATTATATCAAAAACCCTAAACAATCTTTCTTACTTTTTAGGGTTATCCACAGGATTAATCTCTTCATCGGAAGTTTCTTCTGTGTTTACTAGCGCCAATGAAACCACTGTATCACCATCGTTTAAGCGCATTACCCTTACTCCTTGGGTTGCCCTGCCTAATTCTGAAATGTCTTTTAGCCCCAATCGTATAGTCTGGCCAGCAGAAGATATAAGAATAACCTCTTGCTTGGCATCTCCTGACAGAGTTTTTACGCCTATGAGCTTACCAGTTTTTTGATTTACCACTGCCGAGCGAATCCCAACGCCACCTCTGGCGTGAGCAGTAAACTGAGCTACCTTAGTACGTTTGCCATAACCGTATTCACTAATAACAAATATACTGGAGCCATCTTCGACAATATCCATACCAATCACTTGATCTCCTGGGCGTAAGCGTATACCGCGCACACCTCTGGCGACTCGCCCCATAGTCCGTACGTTATTTTCATCAAAACGAATTGCTTGACCCTGCGATGTTGAAATAATTACTTCATCATCGCCGTTTGTCATACGAATCCACTTTAGTTCATCCCCGTCATCAAGGTTGATTGCTATCAAACCACTTTGTCGAACGTTTTTATACGCCTCAAACGCTGTTTTCTTTACAACGCCTCTGACGGTACACATTATTAGATTCTTGGCTTTGTCGGTTTTACTAATATTTATTATCGAGCTTACCACTTCTTCTGGCTGAAGCTGTAGTAGGTTCACCAAGGCAACACCTTTAGCGTTAAGTCCAACGGCTGGGACTTCGTATGTCTTGAGTCTAAAGACACGACCTCTGTTAGTAAAGAACAGCAAATAATCATGCGTTGAAGCGTTAACAACCTTCTCTACGGCGTCCTCTTCTCTGGTTGACATACCTCTTTTACCCTTACCGCCCCTGTTTTGACGCTTGTACTCGGCAATTGAGCTACGCTTTATATAGTTTGCAGAAGTTAGAGTTACGACTACTTGCTCATCTGGAATAAGATCTTCATCGCTCATCTTTCCAAGCTCCTGTGGGATAACTTTTGTACGCCTTTCGTCACCGTATTTGTTTTTAATCTCTAGTATTTCTTGCTTTACAATGGCCAAGATTTTCTTCTCGTCCGCCAAAATAGATTCTAGTTTCTTGATGAGTTCTTGTAACTCTTTTAGCTCGTCCTCTATCTTTTTACGCTCCAACCCGGCAAGAGTTCGAAGTTGCATGGCCAAAATCGCTTTGGCCTGAATCTCGCTAAACCTAAACTTTTTAATAAGATTTGCCTGAGCATCATCTGTAGTTTCGCTAGCACGAATAATCTTTATGATTTCGTCTATGTGGTCTAGAGCTTTTTTGAGCCCCTCCAAGATATGTGCTCGCTCTTTAGCTTTCTTTAGCTCAAACTCAGTCCTACGCCTAACAACAGTTTGTCTGTGTTTAATATACTCAGATAGAATGTCTTCAATCCCTAGCACTCTAGGCTGAATACCGTCGACTAAGGCTAACATATTGTAGTGAAGTGACGACTGAAGTGGAGTTAGTTTATACAACTGATTAAGGAGTTTTTTCGGATAAGCGTCTTTTTTGAGATCGATTACTATACGGACTACTCCTTTAGATGATTCATCTCTTAGGTCACTAATACCTTTGATTTTCTTTTCTTTATATAGGTCAGCTATTTTTTCTATCAGGGAAGCCTTATTTAACCCATATGGGATTTCCGAAATAATAATACGGTGCCTATTAGCTTTTGTCTCCTCTACCTCGGCAACACCCCTAACTACCACTCCGCCCCGACCGGTTGCGAAAGCAGTTTTTATAGATTCTTTACCGTAGACAATACCACCGGTTGGCAGATCTGGCCCTTTTATAACTTCCATCAATTCATCTATACCAGCTTCTGGGTTATCAATCTTCATTACTACAGCGTCAACGACTTCCGATAGGTTATGAGGCGGGATATTTGTTGCCATACCCACAGCGATACCTATCTGGCCATTAAGTAGTAAGTTCGGCAGTTTAGCAGGTAAAACAGTTGGCTCTTGTAAACGCCCATCGTAGTTCTCTCTAAAGTCAACTGTATCTTTATCTATATCTGTAAGAAGTTCTTCCGCCAGATGAGCCATTTTGGCCTCGGTGTATCGCATGGCTGCTGGCGGATCGCCATCCATCGATCCAAAGTTACCCTGGCCATTAACAAGTGTGTAGCGCATAGACCAATCTTGAGCCATTCTAGCCATAGCATCGTAAATAGCCCCGTCGCCGTGAGGGTGATAATCACCCATTACAGCACCGACTACATTGGCACTTTTACGATGTTTGGCGCTACTGCGCAGACCATCTCGATTCATGGTGTAGAGAATCCTACGGTGTACTGGTTTCAAGCCGTCTCTTACATCTGGCAATGCCCTAGACACAATAACGCTCATGGAATACTGCAGATAACTCTGTTCCATCTCGGTTTCTACAGTACGCTCAACTATCCTGTCTGTAGTTTGATTTGTTTTTTCGATAATCTCTGGCTCCATATTAAATATCCAAATCCTTCACAAACTTCGCATGAGTCTGAATAAAGTTTTTACGCAAATCCACCTCTGATCCCATTAGCTTATTAAAGATGGCATCGGCTTTTTCAGCATCTTCTAACGTAACCTTTAATAGGACTCTGTTCGCGGGCTCCATCGTAGTTTCAGCTAACTGTTCTGCATCCATCTCTCCAAGACCTTTATACCGTTGTATGCTAACGCCAGCTTGCTTGGCCCTGTCTTCGTCCTTATTAACTTTCAAGCCTTTGGTTCTTTTGTCCGCTATCAGACCGTTGATTATTTTATCTCTCTCCTCATCACTGTAAGCATAGTGTTTTTTCTTACCACTAGTAATTGCGAAGAGAGGCGGTTGAGCGATAAATAGATGGCCTTCTTCTATGACCGGCAACATATGGCGGAAGAAAAAGGTCAGTAGAAGAGTCCTAATATGTGAGCCATCGACGTCAGCGTCGGTCATAATGATAATTCTTTCATATCTAAGACCACTCATGTCGAACTGTTCTTCGATACCAACCCCCATTGCCTTAATAAGGCTCACGATTTCATTGTTAGCGAGCATTTTATCAAGTCTTGCTCTTTCTACGTTCAATACCTTACCTCTTAGTGGCAAAATGGCCTGAAAATTACTATCACGCCCGTTCTTTGCTGAACCTCCAGCTGAATCACCCTCTACCAGAAAAAGTTCGGCCTTACTTCTGTCTTTAGTGGCACAGTCTGCCAGTTTACCAGGCAAAGTTGAACCTTCCAGGGCACCTTTACGGATAATGTTCTCCCTTGCGGCGCGGGCAGCTTTTCTGGCGCGGGCAGCAAGCAGTGCCTTGCCGACAATCTTTTTGGCTACCGTTGGGTGCTCTTCAAGATAATAATTAAAGTATTTTGTTAAAACTTGCTCAACATAACCACGGATCTCTGGATTGCCAAGTTTATTTTTTGTTTGTCCTTCAAACTGAGGATCAGGCATTTTCACTAAGATTACAGCTGTCAAACCTTCCCTGCAATCTTCTCCTGAAAGGTTCTCTTCCTTTTCCTTGAGAAGCCCATTTTTGCGCGCGTAATCATTAACAACTCTAGTAAGAGCCGATCGAAAACCCGTTAAATGTGTCCCACCGTCTGGATTAAATACGTTGTTAGCAAATGCTTTAACAGATTCGGTAAAGGTATCGACATACTGAATAGCTAGCTCTATCTGGCAATCCTCAACGTCCTTTTCGACATAAAACACATCGTCATCTACGACATCTTTGCCGACATTCAGGTGTTTTACATAAGATTTTATACCTCCGTCAAAATAGAATCCAAACCTTTCTCCTGTTCTTTCATCAGAAACAAGAGTTTTTATACCTTTTGTGAGATATGCTTGATGTCTCAAATAGTCTACTACCCATTGATAATCTACTTTTACCGTCTCAAAGATGGTATCGTCTGGATAAAAAGTAATCGTCGTGCCAGTTTTCTTTGTTGAACCAACTTTTTTTAATTCTCCCTGCGGAACACCTCTTTTGAATTCTTGTGTATAATGTGACCCACCTGTATAAACGTCAGCTATTAGTCTGTTTGATAAAGCATTTACAACACTTACACCAACACCGTGCAGACCGCTTGATACTTTGTACCCTCCACCACCAAATTTTCCACCAGCGTGCAAAACCGTTAGTACTGTTTCTAGTGTACTCTTCTTGGTCTTTGGATGTATTTCAACTGGGATACCTCGCCCATCATCGCTAACCCTAATCCCGCCGTCAGCTAACAGTACGACTTCTAGAGAAGTTGCGTAGTCAGCTATTGCTTCGTCTATACAGTTGTCTGCGACTTCTTTTATTAGGTGATGTAAACCCTCTTGACCCGTCCCGCCGATATACATCCCAGGTCTTTTTCTAACAGGTTCGAGACCCTCCAATACCTGAATAGAATCGGCACCGTACTTTTTTTGTTCAGACACTTATAAAAACCCTCTTTTCGTATTTGTCTACCTCTAGTTGCTTCCATTTCATTATATCTAGATACCCGCATAATTACAATAATAAATTTAAGCCTTGTGTGAACACATAACTTTATGATTAAATAAGCATTAGCATACTAAATAATACAAAAATGTTTAATAAAATACTCTCTACTCTACCTTATAGCCCAAGCTCGATTGAGCAACTAGCTTTTTATTCTAAGAGGTTGCGCCAGGAACAATCTATTCGCATTTTAGGAACGAGCATGATCATACTAAGTATGCTCATCCAACTATTTGCAGCAGCGATACCACCGGAGAAATCTCTAGCAGCATCTGGTAACAATATTATAAATGGAGTAAAAACTAAATCAGATATTCTGAAAGCTTGGGATGCTAGAGGTAGTGATATACCTGCTATATATGGTAAGTTTGGCGTAACAAGACAAGACATAGTCAACCTTCCGTCAAAGCCTAACGCTACAATTACCTCTAACAAAAGTGATTTTTGGAGTATCGGGCGACAGTCTCTGTCTGGATTCAGCGGTATAGACAGTAGTTACAAAAATAGTGAGGTCAGACTAAAAGCAGGCAACACACATATATATATGCGTAAACTAAGCGCATGGGGCGTTGTGTCTTATAGCGCATTTAAGGGTCATGTTGGATCAACTGGCAAGCAATTCTGGATTATTGTAAATTGTGGCAACTTTACCCAACTCGGTAAGTCTACGCCTGCTAAACCAAAATTAGAGATTAGAAAAAGTGTTGTCGGTGGGAAGACTACTGTTAAAAGAGGAGAAACTTTTACCTACCGGGTTGAGTATAGAAACGCACAAGATGATTCACTGGCTGAGGGTACAAGGCTAAAAGATGACGTAGACGCTGGGTATATAGAAAAGCTCAGCCCTTCTACAAGCATGAGTGGTGCTGGAATTATAAACGTCGACATTGGCAATCTAAGAAGTACGGACAAAAGTCATATATTTGATCTAGTTGTAAGGGTTAGACCAAATATAATTGATGGAACAAAAATATGTAACATCGCTAGCATATCAGCAACCAACGCTAGCACAGCAACCTCTAAAAAGGTCTGTGTAACGGTTGTATCCGACGGTGCACCACCACCTGTCCAGCCACCACCACCTGTCCAGCCACCACCCGGCCCCCCAGTCCCACCAGGATCCACCAAGACGGTAAAAAACATTACTAGAAACCTCTCTGGTGTTGACGCTATCAACACGACCGTAAAACCCGGTAATGTTCTAGAGTACTCCCTTGTAACAACAAACGGAGATAGCAAGGACTTATCAGGCTATGACGTAGTGGATTATTTGGGTGATGTACTAGAGTATGCCGACCTAGATAAGGCCTTCTTATCTAAACAAGGAGGTATTTTTAAGGAAGACACAAAACAAATAGTCTGGAATGATCAAACCATACCTGCGAATGGACAGATAGAAAAGAGTTTTCGAGTTGTCATTAAAAATAAAATTCCAACAACAAACTCCCCTACTGCAGCTAGCACCACATATGATTGCAAGATTAGCAATGAATATGGTGATGAAATAACAATGAACGTGGCTTGCCCGTTAGCAAAAAAGACAGAAGCAACAACAACGACCGAACTACCAAATACAGGGCCAGGCACAACAGTTGCAATAGCTTTCACTGTAACAGTCATCAGTAGTTATTTCTTGGCAAGATCTAGGCTGCTGGGTAAAGAGATAGAAATTGTTAAGAAAGAATACGCTGGAGCAGGAGCATAAGAAATATGAACGAGAAATTTCGACCAAGCCATGAATCCGAGAGTTCACTCCTTGACACTACTGAGCTAAAGAAAGATATTGCCAAAAAAATAGAAAAAGCTGCCGAAAAAACTACCCATGAGCATAAGAAATCTGTAGATGAAATACGAGAAAAGATTGAAAAAGAAGCCAGGTCTTCAGAGACCATTCAAAAAAATCTAGACAACAACAAACAGGTTGATAGCCCTATATCAATGGGGGTGCACCTGCGTAGACACTCTGTGAAAGATACCATAAAAAGGGTTCAATCAAGGCTATCGCCGACACAAAGAGTATTTAGCAAGGTAGTTCATAATCCCACTCTAGATACTATAAGCGAATTTAGTGGTAAAACAGTCGCCCGTCCAAGTGGACTTTTGTACGGAGGAATTTTCTCTTTTGTATTTAGCCTTGGCTTTCTATACCTAGCAAAATACTACGGCTATGAGTACAACTTTTTTATTGGCATATTAGCTTTTATTGCCGGCTTTTTCTTGGGACTGTTGATCGAAAGTATCTCGACGATAATACGAAAAAACCTCTAGTTTGTACTAGCTAACCTCTTAGTCAGATACGTTACTGTCTCTATCTACAAATAAAGTATCGTCGTGTGGATATAAGTCTTTAGACTGTTTCGGCTGTGCTTGCTTCGGCTTTTTTACACTTCCTGAAAGCTTAGGTGGCGTAGGTGTACTGGTGCTACTGCCCAAATTACCTTGCTGGGTAGCACTAGGAGCGCTATTACCCGTGCTACTTGCATTAGGGGGGGTGTTTTGTGGGCCTGATTGTTTCTTTGCTAGCCACTGATCTAGAAATGACGCTTTAGGGTTAGGTGCCCCAACAGGGCGTCCTGCCATCCCTTGCTTATTGACCCCGTACTGAGACTGATTAGACATGGTACTAACAGGCGGTACCGGCTCTATTGTTTTAAGTCTTTCAAATATCTCTTTCTCGACAACTTGCTTCGGTTTTGCATGCTTGGCTGCCGAAAGTTGTTTCAAAGCTTTGCCTAACTCCTCGTTCGGATTTCCCATAGGGGGAATAGTTGACATACTAAAAGCTTGGGTTGGAACACCGCCAATGAGCGTTCTTACAATCGTATTGTAATTAGGGACCCTGAGTAGATCGTCGGTATCAAATAGCGGCTGGAAATACTTTACCAGGGTATCTGTATCATTTTGACCTATTCTAAAAGCGACAATCGTGCCAACGTTACCAAAGACGGCGCCTCTTATTTCCTCTGTTAGCTGAGTTGTAAATTGGTTTGCTACAGTTAGATTAAGGTGGTATTTTCGAGCTTCTGACATAATGGTTGCAAACGAATCAGTCGAGAAGTTCTGGAACTCATCGACATACAAACAAAAATCTACTCGTTCATCTTCGGGAATGTTTGCCCTACTCATTGCGGCAGCCTGGAACTTCATTACAAAGATCATCCCAAGCAAGTTAGAGTTAATCTCGCCAGTTCTTCCCTTGCTCAAATTAACAAGTAAAATCTTTTTATTATCCATAACGTCTCTGAGGTCAAAAGAACTTTTAACTTGTCCGATTATATTCCTCATCATGGTATTACTAAGGAAAGCCCCAAACTTACTAATAAACCAGTTTACAAGATCGCCAAATTCGTTGGAGCGCCTAGCACTCGGCATCTCCTTTTGCCAAAAGTCTAGTACGTTAGGATCTGTTACATGCTTTAACTTTTGGGCGACGTAGGCATTATCTATAAACAGCTTAGGGATATCAATAAACGTACCCCCTGCCGGATCGGCCATTACCGTCAGGGCAGCCATACGAAACATATGCTCAAAGCGAGCGCCTATCATACCCTGACGATTCGGATCGTACAGCTTATAGATAACATTTATGACTTCCTGGATTACAAAGTCTTTTTGGTCATCAGTTTCAGCTTCGAAAATATTAAGCCCGAGAGGATAGTCTACATCAGCTGGAGAGAAATAAATAACATCTTCTGCCCGTTCTTTAGGAACCATACTCAAAAGCTTATCTGCCGTATCTCCGTGAGGATCGATAAAAGCAAAGCCATTGCCATTTAGCATATCCTGTACAGCTAGGTTCTCTAGGAATACCGATTTACCAGTACCCGTTTGGCCGACAATGTACATATGTCTTTGTCGGTCGATATCTGACAACCTGATAGGCTTCTTTGTCCCCCTGAACTCGTTATAGCCTAACAGTAGGCCTTTTTCCGGCACGTTTCTAGGTCCATCAACCTGTTTTGAATCCTGGCGTGTTAATTGAGACGTTGGGATATCCTCTTGCTGAGGAAAGTGAAACAATGTTGCAAGCTCGACAGAATTCAAAATATCTTTTTTATGCCCAAGTGGGAAAAACCTCATAATATAAGAGGTAGCAAAAGCCTCTATGTCTTGAGCGGGTGTATACTTAAAACCGTTTTTCTCTGGTGAGTCAAATAATGCAAAACTAGAAACGACGCTATTTAGGACACTCTGTGATTTCTGAGCAACATTCGAAGAAGTAATTATCCTAATCGCAGTTTCGAAGCCAGGATGCCTAGTTTTGTTATCTATAGAGTCTAACACCGAGTCTTCCAAGCTAGAGAGCTTGTTTGTATCCTGTTTAGATTCCTCGCTTTTGTCTTCTGGGGGCTTAAAAAGAGCTGAAAAGATCTGGCGGATCCACCAAAAGGTTAGCTCGGATCCATGTTTAGATTCCTCACCCTTTCGCTTCTTGCTAGCGATACTCGTTGCTCTCTTACGCCAACCCTTGTCAGCTGGTCGTATTAATATCTGTATGGCCGCTCCGTCTTCTTTGTCGAGAGTAGACAGAGAGTTCAAAACGGATAACATGGGGTCTCGTTTTATGTCTTGATAGGTAGCTATTGGGTATGCAAAATCCTCTTTTAGAGTAAGCTCGCCCCCCAAAGTACTCGAGATTTTGCCTACCGAATTAAAAATGTTGTGTTCTGGAGATTCCTCTAGTCTTGCTGAAGGATATGCACTAACTACAGCCTGCTTAACTACATCCACCAAAGACACCGGTACAGCTACGTAGAGGTATATAAACCCGTTTATACCGACAATCTCGAGGGATATATGTCTTTGCCCATAAAACTTGTTTCTAAAGCCCCTAAGAAGCGTGCTGGCAATAATGTTATAGAGGATCTCGGCCTTCGAGATGTTTTCGTCCGTTACATCTCTTATATCTCTTGATCCTATATCTGTGTCTTCGCTAGGTGGTGGCAAATGTATCAACAGGGGGATCATTTTTAAACCCCTCTCGTAATTCTTTTGCTCGGTCAATATCCTTCTAGAGTGTAAGAATATTATCGGACCAGCAATTAGCCCCATAAACAACACCCCTGCAAAAAGTACGATCAATATAGCCATTATTTTACCGCGCCTACCCTTTAGACTTTATCGCTTTGTTGTATCGCTTTTTCATATAGTCTGCTTTAAATTTACTAATAGCCTCTTGCTGAACGCGAGGATCGCTCTTTGTTTGCTGGATAATCTTTTTAGCTTTATCAACCCATTCCTTCTCTATTAAATCAGAGTCGCTAGCGACGTTGGGGCCTCCCAGCGGTTGAGATTGCTGATTGGGGGGAGGGGTTTGATGTGTCATATTAAAATTATACCAACAAACTCTTTATCTAAACTAGCCTAAAGAAGTTTAACCACATAAAAAACTGATGTAACACAAAACGCAATCAATAAAATCACTTCACCAACATTTAGACCACCTATCGACTGAAAGACTATCGCCCCCGTTATTAGTAAGGGTAAGGTAATGTTTATGACGTTTTTTAGTACTTTTGCTCTCTGAAAAAGCCTAAGATAATCGACAATTAACTTAATAAAAAGATAGGAAACTGTCATAATCAATATTATAGGTATTACCAGGTAGCCCAAGGCTAAATCATTAGGGTTTGTCATTAATAAAAATCCAAACAGTAAAAGACTGCAAGCAACCAATATAAAGAGTGTCTTTCTGCTGTGGCTCATCCGTTATGATTTTATCTCATGCTATCACTTGAGTCGAGTCAATCTAACTATAACGAAAATAGCACCCGTTTATCGCGCTAGGTGCTACTTCGTTTTAAAACCAAACAATTATATGGAAGCTGGAGGACAACAAAACCGCTCTTTAAAATTAAACTATTTAGCGCTTATTATCCTGCCAAGCTTTGACTGACCGCTCATTCTCGCTTTAGGCAAAAATTGAGCGTTAATTTTGTTTTTGTAACTGTTTGTTTGTACTTGTATAAGTTACACATCTAAGACTACTACACTATAGTAAATATGTCAATATTTATGTTGTGTCGTTATCATCATTACAGATGTAAATATGATTTATTTTTCATTGTAATAATTTCTACACTTGTATGGAGTACTGTCTTTGTTCATCTATTAATCCCAGGTATACACGAACTTCCAAGCTCATATAATTAAGCCAGCCAGAACCCAGTACAAAAGACCACAAAACAGTCGTCAGGTTCTATCCGATAACCCCTCCATCTGGCTCGCGCTACTAATAGCCCATTAAGACCTATTTTGAGGTAAGCGCCTAAAGGCTACGTTGTGCACACACTAAACAAGCCCTAGTTAACTAAAATTCAACTTCGATCTGGCGATATAGAGAATTTATATGCCACTAGGCATTCGACCTCATTTGCTAAAAATTCCTTTCCGACAACCAAAAATGTTTTTAGGATTCTATTCGCGTATGAATGGACACCCGTTCTAATGAACTATCTTATCGAAAATAAATGTCGTGCTATTAAAGTCAGCAAAGGTCATAAATAAATACTTAACCTACGCCAGCTTTTTTGTCTATATATGAACTTGCCCTCATTGCTACTAAAGACTAACCAATGAATATGAAATTTGGACCTCGTCTAAGCACAAATACG
>CAYTUF010000001.1:13270-31222 GCA_964441225.1 uncultured Candidatus Saccharibacteria bacterium
CTGCCACCTTTTTGTTACAAGTTTTTGCCAGGATCAAGTAGAGACTTATACACAGGCTGTAAAAAATAAGCAAAAACGTGTTGACAGCCGGCATAAGGCTTTATAATATGAGTGTAGCACTTGAATAAAAAAAGTGCTCAAAAACAAAAACGTCCCTGTTAACAACGGCTTCTCGCAAGCCGTTGTTCCAAGAAAAAAGAACAAATATTCAAACAAATAAACCAAACTAGATAAGCCCCTTTTAACAACGAAGGGGCTTATTTTTTACGTCATTATGAGTATTTTGTAATATACTTATGCTTATAAATTATGCTTAAGAAAATTAATACCATCCTTGAAGATGGCGGAGCGGGCATTATTGTTAATGTCGAATGTCATCTATCGAATTCCCTACCCAATATTATAATCGTTGGGATTGCAAATAAAGCTGTTGACGAAGCAAAAGAACGAATACGCGGAGCGTTCAATTCAAGCAGTCTTAAACTTCCTAAAAAACGGATTACTCTAAATCTAGCGCCTGCAGATATACCAAAAGAGGGATCTAGCTTTGATCTGCCTATGGTTGTTTCGATTCTGCAGACCGCAGAGATGATAAAACCAACCAAAACTAGCGATATTATCATTATGGGTGAGGTAGGCCTAGACGGTAGTATAAGGCCTATCCGTGGCATTATTGGAAAGATATTATCAGCCCGCCAACTAGGCATTACTCGTTTTTGGATACCAGCTGACAACATAGACCAGGCCAAACTGATACCAAATATAGATGTCTGGCCGGTATCAACCTTAAAAGATCTTTATGGGCAACTCAATTCTACCTCGTCAATTTCATATATAACTACAGGCTCCTACTCCGTAGAAAGCCACCAGCAAGTATCGAGCAGTTTTGACGTGATAGCAGGACAAGATATCGCAAAACGCGCGCTAGCAATAGCTGCGGCAGGACATCACAACATAATGCTTGATGGGCCGCCCGGCACCGGAAAGAGCATGCTGGCCAAAGCCCTGCCAGATATACTACCGCCGATGAACCAGGAAGAAATGCTCGAAGTTACTCATATACACAGTCTGGCGAGCAAAAGCTTTAATGAAATCATTACAAAAAGACCCTTAAGGAGCCCCCACCACAGTTCAAGCCACATAGCCATCATCGGTGGAGGACAGAACCCTTCTCCCGGGGAAATAAGCCTAAGTCACCAAGGGATCTTGTTCTTAGATGAATTTCCAGAATTCGCCAGAAACGTCATCGAGGCACTTAGACAACCGCTAGAAGATAGAAAAATAACCGTTGCACGAGCCAAAGCCAGTATCGACTTCCCTGCAAACTTTATCTTGGTTGCAACAGCAAACCCATGCCCCTGCGGGTACTATGGCAGTAGAAAAGAATGTATTTGTCTAGCTACACAAATCCAGAGATATCAAAAGAAAATCTCCGGACCTATTATAGATAGAGTCGACCTATATGTGTCGGTCGATGAAGTACCCCACGACAAAATACTAAAAGGTAGTTCTAGCTCGTCTAAGCAAACTCTAACCATGGCAAATCAGGTCGCAAGAGCAAGAAAAACCCAACAAAAACGTTCGGGCAAATTAAACAGTGCTCTTACAAACAGAGAGTTACAGGAAGTAGCCAGATTAGACGAGGCGACATTAAACCTGTTCAATACTGCTTCAAAAACCATGCATTTATCAGGGAGAGGATACGTAAGAGCGCTAAAAGTTGCTAGGACAATTGCGGATCTCGAGGAACAACCTCGTATTACCTCTGCTCACATAACCGAAGCACTGCAGTATAGAAAAAAAGACTTATCTTTGTAAAATTTTAGTTTGACCCCTGTTTAATTATCTGATACAATCTTATGCTAGAGCAACTAATTAGTAACTAAGGGAGAAAAGTAATTAGCAGACCACCTCGCCGTAATGAGGCTATCAGGGCTAATCAACTACGCGTGATAGACCAAAACGGTGCACAGATCGGCATTTACTCTAAAAACGAGGCTTTAAGCCTTGCGAGAGAACAAGGATTAGATTTGGTAGAAATTTCGCCAAATACCAATCCTCCCGTAGTAAAACTGGTTGACTGGGGCAAGTATAACTACCAAAAAACCAAGCAGTTGCAGAAAAATAAACGTAACTCAAAAGCTCAAGAAGTTAAACAGATGCGTTTCGGCCTAAAAATAGGCGACCACGATATAGATGTAAAGCTAAGGAAGATTCAAAAATTTCTGGAAGCTGGACATAAGGTAAAAATATCTATTTTTTACAGAGGAAGAGAGCTGGCCCACAAAGAAATAGGCAATCAGCTCGCTGACAGAGTAATAAACAAACTAGGTGACTCGATTATAGTGGATCAATCACCCCAATTTGCAGGACGTCAGTTAAATTTTGTTATAAGGAGTAACAGTGCCAAAGCAAAAAACTCATAGCGGAACAAAAGATCGAATAAAAATCACCAAATCAGGTAAGATCTTGCGTCGACATACCGCCGTTAATCATAAATTACGCAAAAAAAGTGCTTCTACCAAGCGGACTTTTGCTGGACTGGAACCTGTTACTGGTAAGAATGCTAAAAATATGAAAAGAAAGCTAGGAGTATAAAGAATGCGCGTCAAACGAGGTGTAACTACCCATAGGAAACATCAGAAAATCCGAAAAGCCACCAAAGGTATGAGTCGTTCTAATCGATCAAGTATCAGAAGGGGAAAGCAAGCGGTCACTAGATCTTTGGTAAATTCAACCAAAGACAGAAAAAACAAGAAGCGAGATTTTCGAATGCTTTGGAATATACGCATCAATGCTGGGGCTCGCCTAAACGGAACAACTTATAGCCGTTTAATAAATGGCTTAAAAAATAATCAAATAGAAATTAACCGTAAAATGCTAAGCGAACTCGCAACAAACGAACCAGAAGCTTTTCAAGAGATAGTAAAACAAGTAATAGCTAATAAATAAATACATCCTGGTGTATCGATCTAGTGTGTTCAGGCTACCTATAAGCCGGGTTTTGTTAATTCTTTTACCGAAGTAGAAGAACGCTAGTCATCTATCTAGCCCCTCACCACTATTCAGGCCCGGATACACTTTACATTTCTTTTCCTGAATAGTGGCGAGGGGTCAAGCGGATTTTATGAAATAGCTTCGGCGGGACACCTTTTGAAACTACATCTCCTTGCAACGAACAGGGTTTACCCCTCGACTATGTCACCATAGCCGACTGTGAGCTTTTACCTCACTCTTTTCACCTTTACCCCTCACCACCTATGTATTAGCCTAAGATGCGTTAGCTCCCGCCGTAACACATAGGTGGTGAGGGGTAGTTTCGTTTCTGTGGCACTTTCCCTAAGGTCACCCTCGGTTGCCGTTAGCAACTGTCCTTCCCTATGTTGCCCGGACTTTCCTCCCCTCAACACCCGTAGAGTATATTGGTAAATAACCTACGAATGCCGAGGGGCGACTAGCCAGCAACCTGAACAATCTCAATTATACCAGCTATGCCGAGTCAAGGCACTCATTAACAAGACCATCGGCAACAGCATTCATCGCTCTTGGGACATGGCTAACTTCAATGCTCTCAAATTTTGTTTTGAGCTCTAAAGCTCGTTTATATGATGGAACGAGGTCTTGCTTTTTAACCTTGTAAAGTCCGTTGATTTGGTTAACGACCAGCAAACTATCCATATAAACTCTCAGATTTTTTATGTCAAGATCGATACTAGCCTCAAGCCCCGCAATCAGTCCATAGTATTCTGCTTGATTATTAGTTATATTCCCTAAAAACTTTGAGCCCTTTTTTACAACATTATCTTCCATATCTAAGATAATAAACCCCAGAGCAGAGGGTCCTGGGTTGCCCCTTGAACCTCCATCGGTAAAAAGTTTTGCCTGCGAAATATTAGCAGAACTCACATCAGTTTTCGACAACAAAGCATCGATGCTACCCACTAGGTCTTTGTCTTTTTGTGTAACTTCTTTGGCGCTATGAGTAGTAGACCAAATCTCCACTACGTTATAGCCGATGCAAATCTTTGGGTGATGATTCTGCTTTTCTGCCAATTTAGCGACTTTCTTAGTAAATTCAAAAGCCTCTGCAAAATCTTGAAACTTAAATCTCTTGTATAGGGTATTATTTTTTTCTTGCCACATTCTACAATATATTCTACCAGGTTTCGCTATCATAATGCTGTAGCCTCAGCCAGTTTGATTAACCCGGAAAATCCAGGTGGGTAGTCTCACACCTTAGCCACGGCTAAGGAAAATATTGACTTCCCTATCACATTAGTATTGAGATAATCTAATGCCAACTGAGATACTACAGCAATCTTATTATATTACTAAAGTAAAAAGTTTAGTATCGTCTGGTTGATATTTATAATTAACGGCGCTAATGCAACAAAAAATATCACCATAAACACTACTATAGCCATAAAACCAAAAGACTCTATCCTCGACATGATCGTCCTAACGCTGTCGGGAGCAAAGGCGTAAAGTAAACGAGATCCATCGAGTGGTGGAAACGGAATCATATTAAAGACAAAGAAAGCTACATTAATAATTACAAATATAGTTAGAAAGCTAACCACCCAAACATTTAGTGCACCATACAACAAGTGGAGTAATCCCGCACCAAAAAAAGCCAAAGCCAAGTTAGTAATCGGGCCAATAATACCCACGAGCGCAGCGCCGTACTCATAATACCTGACCCTGCTCGGGTTAAAAGGAACGGGGCGTGCCGCGAAAAATGGCGGTAGCCCAGATAAAATTAGTACTATGGGTAACAATACTGTGGTATATAAATCGATGTGCTTTATTGGGTTTAAGCTTACCCGTCCATGTAGATATGCCGTGTCATCACCCAACCAATAACCAGTAAAAGCGTGCATTGCTTCATGCAATGTCATCGATATTAAAATAGATATCAACACAAATACCAAGGATACTAAGCCTACATCGGGAATCATATCTCTTTAGTATAACCTATTTTACTAGTTGACTATAAGGAGTTAAGTGTATATAATGAACCCCTAAAGTTATGCAAAAATGTGACATTACTGGTAAAGGTAAGCAGTTCGGCCACAATGTGAGTTTCTCTTTAAGGCGCACCAAGAAAGTTTGGAAGCCCAATCTTCAAACAAAGACAGTGGTTATAAACGGCAAAAAAGTTAAGCTTAAAGTCAGCGCAGCGGGCATCAGAACCCTAAAGAAAAAGGGTGTAATTAGCTAAAAACAATCTTCCTACTGTCTATTAAGGATGACTAGTTTTGTGGCTTCGGCAAATTCTTTATTTTTTACTTTGAGCTTATCTAAGGTCTCGCTTGGTTCCATGGCAAGCTCCCTAAGCGCATCGTCAAGTTTTACTAAGCCTTCAGGATATTTTAAGCCTTTATCGGCGTAGTATATCGGCACTATAATCTTTGGCTCTATACTCTTGATAACCTTTAGGGCACCGGCGCCATCTAGGGTAACCCCACCGCCACCGACTGGTATAAACAAAATATCAATTGTCCCAATTAGCTCGAGCTGATCATCACTCAAATCAGGATTAATGCTACCGATAAAAGCTACCCGCACGTCATTAACAATTAGCCTATATATTACGTTTCTTTTCGTGCCGGCTTCGTCTGAATACCCCTGTGTACCAATCCCTCTAATAGAAATATTATGCACCTCGTACTCACCTGGCGTGCTAAACGAGAAATCGGCCTTGTCACTGGTGCTTATCTCTCCCCGGCTATATAGGGATATTTCGGAAGATTTCGTTGGTATTTTTACACCAATATCCTCTAGATTATTTATGTCTACCGTTAGTGATGATTTCTTTGTGTACAGCTTAACACTTGTGCCACCCAGATATTCAAACTCCATTATTTCTCCTTTTTATCTTTAGTTTCCTCTTCAACTTGACCTTTATAGTCTGTAGAAAAAATTGCTTTTCTATCAACCAAAATCTGTTTTTTTGCCTCGATAATATTTGTCATAAAACGATCTTTCATCTTTTGTCTATAGCCAAACTCTTTGGGCGACATTATGGTGTATCGTACGGCCTTTTTTTCTTTTTCTTCTAGCTCTTCGACATACTTGCTTACCTGCGTTTGATTTACATCGCCTACTATCAACAAATCAACCCCGCTTCTATCGTCTCTCGTAAACTGACCGGTGAGTAACGCAAGATCAACATGCCCTAGAGCTTTAAGGTCTGAATCTCCTCCTGTCGATTTTGCACTTAACCCTGTTTTATCTCCAAAAATTTCGGCAAGTGGTGCGAAATATTCGTATTTCTGGTTAACCTCATAATAAAGTTTATTGTTAGTATTTTCGGACGATATAATTCCGATACTAAGAAGATTCGACAGTTCTCGGCGAACTGAATTGATTTGCTCATCAATCCTTCGTGTAATCTCGCGCACATAGAATGCTCGGTTGGGATTAGAATAGAATAATTGCAGTAATTTTACACGTGTTTTTGATCCAAATAACTGTTCAATCACAAAAGACTCCTCTCTTAACCTTTATGTAAAAGCTTGTTTAAACTTCTCTATCATTGTAGCAAATTTTGTTCACATTTGGCACGTACAAATAAAAAATTTATGACTTGAGCCAGTCCTCGATAAATCTTTTTGCGCTACTTGTCTCGTTATGCCAAACGATATCTTTATTCCTCTTAAACCAAGTCATCTGCCTTTTGGCTAACTGCAGAGTATGTAATTTAATAAGCTGAGTTGCTTCATCAAGATCATATTCTCCCTCAAGACACTCTCTAATCTCTTTATATCCTACTGTGTTGAGAGATTCAACTTGTCCAAATGTCGCTAATAACCCTCTGGTTTCTTCTACCAGCCCCTGCTTTATCATCTCATCGGTTCGAACATTAATGCTCTTTGACAATTCATCAAAACCAGGGAATAGCCCAACCAGCAGAGTCCCCTTCGAAAGATGATTTTGGCTCTCCACCGGCGGTTGATCTGCCGTCTCAATAGCACGAATCAATCGTCTCGGATTATTTATATCTATCCGTCCATAAATCTCTGGGTTAGCCCTTTGTAGTTTCTCCCGTAGTTGAACGACGCTCATTTTATTTAGAGTCTCTCTATACTGGTTGTTCGCCCCCGCTGGAAATTTATAATCATAAACCAACCCGTAGATGTAGAGTCCGCTCCCGCCCACAATAATTGGCAGATGTCTCCTCTTTCGTATTTGAGCTATAGACTGCTGGCTTAACCTCTTAAACTCACTGGCGCTAAATGACTGATCTGGATCTAATATGTCTAGTAGATGATGTCTCACCTGAGCCACATCGGCTTTGCTGGGTTTCGCTGTCCCAATATCCATCATTGAATAAATCGTACGAGAATCTCCACAGATTATCTCCCCGCCAACTCGCATTGCTATATTCATAGCCAAACAAGATTTACCTGAGGCAGTCGGACCAACAATAACTAACTGCTTATGCGAGGTGCCCATAGCAGTTTATCTACATCTACTTTATAATCTCCATCTGTACCAAAAACCGTTACTCCCTCAATCTCCAAGTCCTTCTTCTGACCTTCTCTACCACCCCAATAACCATCTGCCAAACCCCCATTCTTGTTGACCACTCTTTGCCATGGTAAATCTGTTGCCCCAAAATGTGCAATCGAACCAACGATTCTAGCTGCACGCGGGCTACCACATATTGCGGCAATCTGACCATAGGTCATCACCCGTCCTCTCGGTATCTGTGCTACCACCCCATAAACTCTTGTTTTAAAATCTGTTTTTTTCATACGCCCCCGCGCATCACCCTCAAAGAATAGTTTTATTCGTCCTTGTGTCTACTTCTTCTCTGATTTTTTCTAAGAATTCACCGATGGCTAAACCTTTATTCTCAGTAGCCTCACCCAAATCACCCCTTATCCTCGGCTGGATGAGTCCATTTTCTAGCTCTCTGCTACCTAAAACTACCGAGTAAGGTACGTGCAGGGTTTCTGCGGTCCGAATTTTTTTACCAACCGACTCGCTACTGTCGTCAATTTTAGATCTTAGCCCAAGGAGCTTCGCCTGTTTGGCTATATCTCGTGCTAAATTCAAAATATCATCGTCTTGATTGAGGGTAATTACCCTTATCTGTTCCGGGGCTAACCAAACTGGGAATCTCCCGTTATAATGTTCTATCAAGACTGCCAGGGCTCTCTCTAAAGATCCCGCGATAGCACAGTGGATCATAACAATTCTTTCTTGAGTGCCATCCTCATTTATGCATGTTAAATCAAAATTCTCTGGCATATTAAAGTCAAGTTGAATAGTTGCAACCTGATGTTGCCTACCGATGGCATCCTTAGCCATAAAGTCTATTTTAGGACCATAAAAAGCTGCTTCGCCTAACCCGTCCTCAAAAGATTCTGTTTTACTGACAACCACGTCTTTGAGCTGAGCCTCAACATCTTGCCAAATCTCTTCGTTACCAAGATATCTGTCTATCTTACTCGGGTCATGCAAACTAAGCCTTACCTGCAGAGGCATTCCAAGGGTAGAGTAAAACCTGTCTATCATATCCCATATCGCTTGAACCTCATCTTTAATCTGAGTGTTCCTTGCAAAAACATGTGCATCATCTTGTGTAATCGAACGTACCCTGGAAAGACCCCCAAGCTCACCAGTCTGTTCATCTCGATAAACCATAGTTGTCTCCCTATACCTAACAGGTAGCTCCCTATAACTTCTCTGTCTAGCCTTATAGATTTGGATGTGATGAGGGCAATTCATTGGTTTCATGGCAAATTCATGTCCATCTCGACTATTTATCTTAAAAAGCTCCTCACTAAACTTGCCCCAATGACCACTTTTTTCGTAAAGTTCTTTTTTTGTAATATGCGGGATGGTAACTGGCTGATAGTCGTTGCTATCCCTCAGCTCTTGCACAAAATTATCAAGAGCTATCCTCATCGCCGTCCCCCTGGGGGTCCATAGTGGCAGACCTGGACCGACTAAATTTGAAAAGGTAAACAAATCAAGCTCTTGGCCGAGTTTACGATGATCTCGCTTTTTTGCCTCTTGCATCATCTCTAGATGCTCATCCAGCTCTTCCTGCGACCCAAAAGACACCCCATAAATACGTTGCATTTGTGGTTTACTCTCGTCGCCTCGCCAATAAGCTCCTGCCACGCGAAGAAGTTTAAATGGCCCAATTTCCGCTGTTGACTCAACATGAGGGCCACGACAAAGGTCCATAAAATCACCATTTTGATAAAAACTCACTCTTTTTACGCCCGAGTTGTTATTTTCTTCGGTCGGAGCAATACCCATCGTAGAGCTATCTAACTCGCCTGCTACAGTTGTACCTGACCTCTTTAGATCATTTAGCAACTCTTCTTTAAAGGGCTGTTTTTGCTCTTTTGCCCAGGCTATGGCTTCGTCAATAGGTTTTTCATTCCATATAAATTTTTGGTTAGCTTTAACAATCTTATGCATCTCTTCTTCGATTCGCTCCAAGTCTGTCTCGCTTACCGTTATACCCCCTATGTCATAGTAAAATCCATTTTCTACAACTGGGCCAACGCCGAACTTCGCATTTGGCCAAATTACCTTAACTGCACTAGCGAGCACATGTGCTGTACTATGCCTCATAGCTTCTAACTGGTCTTTATTCATACTATATATCGTAGTGTTTTATCTGTTAATAATCTAGTCTTTTATCATTTTAATAAAAAATACCTCTCTAGAAACTTATCTTTTAGAATAATCTCGCAATTATATTCTAAAATCCAGTCCTATCAAGGCATTTTTAGTTGGATTTTACGCTAGACGTATCTAACGCACCGATGTGACAGCACATCGCAAAATCCCACCCACAGGTACCATCATACTAGTATTAGTATTATATGGCTAGTATATTAGCATTGTTTTTTTTACATCTTGGCTGGGGATATCTTGTTTAGCCTCTTTCAAATATGTCGGATTATCGATATAATTAATCTGTTATAAGGTGTTATTCGATATTTTTTATGCATCGGGTAATTTTTTTAATTCGAGATACCCTCTGTGCATAAGTTTTTGGTCTTTGCCTTAACTATGAGGGCGATTAGCTCATTTGGCTAGAGCGCTACATTGACGTTGTAGAGGTGACAGGTTCGAATCCTGTATCGCCCACCAATACCGAATATATTACTTTAAATCAGTTAAAAATAACCACTAGCTTTTTCAACGATATTATTGACTAATATACTTTTAGTTGATATAATCGGATCGTTAAACGGGAGCTCATTTTTGAGTACCAAAACAAGTAAGGTTTTGAGTGGTTTTAATCTGTTCTATGAAGAAGTAGCCCCCTCGATTCCTACTCGTCGTATAAGACGAGCCTGATTACAAGAAGCCTGAGAGTCATAAAGCTTTACCCCGGCTATATTGATTAGCCGTGGTTTTACACGTTTTTAAACTATTTTTCCACTTGTATTATTAATAGCGTGATGTCAATATATAGTCATGAAGTGCATATATTGTGAGGGGCCGACTAAAGTAACCAATTCTAGACCAAGACTAGACCAAACCTGGCGTCGCAGGCAATGTATTACTTGCCGTGCTATCTTTACTACAAGAGAAAATCCAGATCTTAGCAGTAGCATTAGGGTTAACGACCAGATATCGTCATCTCTCGAACCATTCTCTAGAGTTAAGTTATTTCTGAGCATTCATGATAGCCTTTCACACCATAGCGCAAGAGAAATAGAGGCTGAAGCCTTAACAGATACACTTGTCAAAAAATTACTCTTTTTAGCCTCGAGAGGGTTGATCGACAAGAGTATCATCCGACAGGAGGTTCTCAAGGTATTAAAGCATTTTGACGAGGCCGCATTCGTCTATTTTAAAGCGCACCATTAGCCTTCGCTTTTAAATCAATACCTAGGGCGTACACCTTATACTAGAGTGTTATTAAAACTAGTCTTTCTTAAAATGCTTTTCGGTTACATCAAATTTATCTAAATATTTGCCTAAAAAGAGTCTTGTCTGAGAATAAAGTGCCGCCGAAGCATTGTAAGCTACCGATGTAAGAGGAAGTATGACCCACTGAATTACCATATATGCTCGTCTACGTCGTTTATAACGCTCAGGTTTTGGGGGCAGAGTAATGAGCCCAAAAAAGAGTGTGACAATAATACCAAGCGTACCTATTCTCATAATAATACTAGCGACATTTGGCAATTGATTAGCTGCGATATCATCCGGATTAAACAATATCGGGATAAAAGCTGCGAACAAGAGTATAATCGGTGCAGTTGCCCAACTAACATGACCCTCGACTAATCTAAATATTTTGGTAATTAGATCCCAACGCGGTATCTTATTCTTTTCCCAGAAACCTTTGTGAATAATAAACGGAATGTCTGAAGCACCCCAAGCCCATCGCCTAATCTGTATAAACTGGGCTTTTAGTGTACGCTTGTAGCCTTCGGCTAAAACAGCGTCCTGATAGATTGGGATATACACGGGATAGACCTCGTGTTTGCCATCATACCTAAAATAAGTTCGCCAAAACTGATGGCCGTCTTCAACAATAGTCCTAACACTCCAAAAATCTGTATCGATAAGAGCCTCAAGGCTCTGGGCATGAGAGCTAAAATTTCTTAGCATATGAGGTCTTAACGCCTGAACTACCATCCAAAATGAATTCCCCGTTGCGATAACCCTCATTGGGGCGGGAGCATCCCAGATATTGTTAGTAAACATTGGCATCGGCTGGAAAGATATATATTTAGGCTCAATACAGAGGCAGTACGTATAGGTAAGTGCTCTGAGGTAATTTTTATGTGGTCGATTGTCTGAGTCGAGAGTGGTTACCAAAACACTGCTAGGCTTAATCTTGAGCTTTTTCAGCTCTTTTTGAAGGATTCGACCAGCATGAGTTATATTCCCGCCCTTACCGATAACTTCGTTTGGTATATCCTTGGGGTGCCTCACAGCTTTAGCTATCAAAAAATGTGAGCCGTATTGCTCGATGAGCTGTTTTACCATAGACTCAACCTCTTTGCCCCCACGCTCTTCATAGGCGATTACTAAAGCGACTTTTTTACTATCATAGTTAGAATTTAATACCGCCTTAACAGTTGGTTCGACGATATCACGCGACTCATTGTAAACAGCAATTATAACCGCGTGTGTTACCTGGCTAGGCTTGATCAGCGCTGGATACCTGCTGAGCAAGTTCATATTCCTAGAATGCCATCTTGGGCCTTTAGCGTTGAAGTTCCTATTTTCTATATCCTTTATAAGCCTATCCCACGGGAGCTTCATGTGTTTTTGCATGGTGTGATACCCCTGAATAGCACGAAAACTTATACCGATTGCCCTGACAAACCACATTAGGAAATAGGCTATAATAACGGTCGCCGTTAAAGTAGCGTTAATCTGACTCAATACAATAGGTAAGGCCAAAAACCCCCAACTCAAAAGAGCCGGCATTCTTTCAAACCGTCGATAAACTTTCGATTTTTCATTTTGAAGTGGGATTTCTATATTTATCATGTTTATCTGATGGTTAGTAAAGCATAGCTAACCATAACTGCCAATAACAATACTAGCGAACTAAGTATAAGTATAGTGCGAGCAATTACTCTACGCACCTGGTACATTCTTAAGCCTATAAATAACTGCGTGATATATACAATTATTGCAAAAACAATAAAACTCAGGATTTCGCTTATCGAACCAGCACTATACGCATCAAGCCCAAGATTAGCTCTGTACTGAACTATGAACCCTTCGCTAGGGCTACCGAGGCGCAGTAATATCGAGGCTATACAAAAAACCACCAAAAAAGCATTGATGCTTAAAAAGAGCAATACGATGCGATCGTGAAAAAAAGCTTTTTTATTATCCATAATGTCTAATAAGATATTATAGCCTATTGGTGCGGGTAGAGGGAATCGAACCCTCGTCTCAGCCTTGGGAAGGCTACATATTAGCCACTATACGATACCCGCATGTATAGATTGGTTGTGTACCTTGAACTGGCGGGCCCGACCGGATTTGAACCGGCGATCTCCTCCGTGACAGGGAGGCGTGATAGACCACTTCACTACGAGCCCTCAAACTATTAAGCACAGATTTAAGACAAGCTAAATAATAACAGTTACAGAGGTAAAAATCAATAAAACTTGATATAATTTATCGGTATCTTCTTAATAAGCCACCTTAGCTCAGTTGGTAGAGCGACGCATTCGTAACGCGTAGGTCAGCGGTTCAATCCCGCTAGGTGGCTCCATAAATTTTGTACTCAAAGATGAAAAGACATAAACTCTGGTCGAATTTTTATACTCTTGACCTGGTGTCTGCGATGATAAATCGGATCGATATGTCTGTTCTGATTTTGCGTAAATTTTGATAATTAATCTGTGAAATCTATGACAAAGGTTTATCCTAGAAAAGCCTAATTAACGTTCCTAAGATTAAATCTCGCTGTCTAGTCTTACGGTGTCGGAACGCTTGTTTCATTCTGTTTTGTGTAGAAAAACATGTTGTTATTGCAACAATGTTTATTTTTATTATCACCTAATTTAATTTTATACGGTTTATAAACCCTTGGCTAAACCTCGTGTGAGCGCTGCCCGATAGAGCTATGAATATTGAAACCTTGGGTCTTATCCAAAATAAGTAAAAAATAATCGTACTAATTAAAACATCAATTAAAATTTTCTACTCCAAGCCTATTAACAAATTATCCTCTTAGCTGACGTGACAGAATGACTATCACCTAAATAAAAGCGGACGCAATTGGCGCGTAGACAATCCGATATTAACCGGCTGAATATCACTCCAAAGGAACTAACGATATTGTAGGTGTGAGAATATTAATTTCTAACCCAAAACCGAATAATAAAAATTAATTCTTCCAAATATCTTACGGCCTTATGTAGGTGCGTGTTGGGTTTTGGTCCTTGATATCACCTAAATAATCATTGATGTTTTTGAAGTTGAACACAATATGTGAGGCTTTTATCTTGCCGTTTTTTTCTTCTATATTCTTTACTATCTCTAGGCCATAGCCTGCTTCGATTGGCTTTGAGTACTGCGATGGCTTTAGATCAAATAAAGCCTTTATGACGCTAGCGGAAATATCTCGGTTGCTCTTGTCTATCATAAAACCATACTCTCCACCCTGAGTCTTGGTTGATGGATCCTCAGATACTTTTTTGGCTAACTTCTCAAAATCAGCTCCCGCGACTAAGTTATCATATGCCTGATTAGCTCTTTCATGAGCACCCGTATCTAGGCTAGACAATACCTTCTCGGCTAGTATTTGCTGTTTTAAGCTTCGCTTAAAGTCGTCTACCGACCAGCCCCAAAAATCTTTTAATACAGTCTTGAACTCTTTGTCGCTACTACCTAGTCGATTTTGGTCTCTAACGATGGCTATCTGTTCATTAACTTCTTGGTTAGAAACCGATATACCTCGTTGCTTTGCAAGCTCTCTTATGTATGCATCGTTAATAACTTTCTCCAGTGCGCGTTTTTTAAATTCTTTTAGTTGCGCTTGTCCAGCATCACCATTAAAGTCTAGTTGTTGTTGGCTCTTGTAGTAGTGCACATAATGATTGATCTCAAATAAGTAGTTCTCGTATGCTACGAAATCGTTGCCAGCTTTAGCTACAGGGAACGGTACAACCTGTGAAACCCTATACATGAACATTGAGGTATCTTGAAATTTATAAAGAGCCACTGTGCTGTACAAGAAAAAAGCAACCACCGCAACAGACAAAATTGATAACGAAATAGAGACTAAGCGTTTTTTTGTGTGTTTAAGAGGATAAATAAACTTACGAGCACTACCGAGTATCTCTTCTCGATGTTCTTCGATGTTTTCGTTAGTAATTTTGTTTGGCAAACTTGGGCTATCTAAAGCCTGTTTCCTGCGCTTCAATAATCTAGGTCTCTTCATCTTGCTCCGTTTCTGTTATCTGTGGTGGCCCAATCGCCACTATACCTTGATCTCTTAATATAGTTAACAGCTGTTTTTGGACTTTTGCGGGGTGATGAATATCATGAATTACTAAATCCCCTACAAAAGTCTGCATCATTATTGTACCAAAACCAAGAATTGTTTGTTCTAACCCGGCAACTTCATAATTTACCATCTGTATTTGGTTTAAGCCGATATCTACCACGCTCCTCGTCCAGAAGCCTTTTTGAGTAGTTTGAATAAGCCGTTGGTCAGTAACGATAAACACACTGTAATACCAGCTTATCCATGAAGGAAAAAATAAAATTACTGCTAAAATAAACCCGGCTAATAACCCGCCAAATAGATAAGAATATTCTGGTTTGATCAGCGAAGGAACTGTACCTGCCAGAAGTGCTATCATGGCGTAAATTAGCCCTCGACGCATAACAATAGGGTGTTTCCTAAAGACTAATAATAATTCTTCATCGTCTAGCTGATCAGTGAAGTATTTTTTTGACATAACCTCTATCTATTTTAGCAGGTTTAAGCAAGTAAAATGACTCCTGTTAAGGTCTTTGGTACCCTGGGTAGGATATCGCCAGAGCCTCCTCCGCTCACTTGCTCGAAAAATACTTACTGTGCTTTTCTCGCTTCGCTTCACTCCGCCGAACCTCCGCAAATAAAAATTTGCACTAACGGTTCTCATCCTGCCAAAAAAGCTTTTTATATACTAAAGTTGGTACCCTGGGCAGGATTCGAACCTGCGACGCCCGCCTTAGGACGGCGGCGCTCTAATCCACTGAGCTACCAGGGCATAAAACTGCCAGCAACAGAGGTAATTATACTATATTTTAAACCAGAGAGTTATTTTCTCTCGCCAGCCTCATATATGTGGGAATATTCACTTTTATCGTAGTCGAATAGTTCATCTTTGTTAAAAAACTGGTTGACTTCAATCTCTCCCCTGGACTTACTGTCCGATGCATGGATCAGATTCCTGCCTGTACCAATAGCAAAATCTCCACGTATTGTGCCTGCATCAGCTTGTCTTGGGTTGGTTGCACCAACAATAATACGTACCGATGCTACGCACTCATAGCCTTCCCAGGCCATTATTACAACTGGCGAGCTTTTCATAAAATTTTCTAGCCCTTCATAAAATGGCTTACCGAGGTGTTCGTTGTAATGCTCGTGCAATAATTTGCTATCAAGAGCTAACATCTTCATCCCTACTAGTTTGAGCCCTTTGTTTTCTAGTCTAGTTATGATTTCCCCTACCAGTCCACGTTGTAGAGCATCGGGTTTTGCGATAATTAATGTTCTTTCCATGACATTTATTGTACCATGATTGATCTACGCTATATGTCGCACAATGTTATACTGAAGCTATGAAAGTCCAAGATCTGTTGACGGATTTTTTAGAATATCTCGAGATAGAACAAAATCGTTCACAAAAAACTATTGCCAACTATGACCATTACCTCACTCGGCTGATAGATTTTGCTGGAGATATTGTAGTAACGGACATTACTCCAGAATTGGTCCGAAAATGGCGACTCTGGCTTAATCGCTTAGGCACAAATACCTCCGACGAGCTCAAAAAAAGTACGCAAAATTACCATCTAATAGCCCTGCGTAGTTTTCTAAAGTTTTGCGCCAAAAGAGATATCGACGCCTTAACCGCTGATAAAATTGAGCTAGCTAGAGTTAAGCGAACACAGGTTACATTCTTGTCTAATGAAGAGATGCAAAGATTGCTGGCAGAACCTAATACGGCAAAATTAGCTGGCCTGCGCGATAGAGCCATTTTAGAGCTCTTGTACTCCAGTGGGCTACGTGTTTCGGAACTCGTTGGGCTAAATACAGATTACATAAACTTGAAACGACGTGAGTTTATGGTGCGAGGAAAGGGGCAAAAAGATAGGCCAATCTTTATTAGCGAGGAGGCTTCTAACTGGATAAGTCGATATCTAGAAATGAGAGAAGACAAAAGCCCTCCTCTTTTCGTAAGAATTGGCGGGAAAAAACAAGCATCGACCAGCGGAGATTACCTACGTTTAACTGCTAGAAGTGTGCAGCGTATGGTGGCTCGTTATGCTCTGTTGGCTGGAATCACCAAACATGTTAGCCCCCATACCCTGCGCCACTCTTTTGCAACCGATTTGGTAATGAACGGTGCCGATCTGCGTAGCATACAAGCTATGCTAGGACACAGCAACATTGCAACTACACAAATATATACGCACCTAACTGACCCACATCTCAAAAAAGTCCACGAGCAATTCCACCGCAAAAGTTAAGTTTTCTACGGATCACAAGAGTTTTGGTAGTAATCTGGATAAACATTTACTTTTTTGCAAATACCATCGGTAGAATTTATTGCATACTCTGGTAAATCGTATTTTGGTAGTAACGGAACTCTCACCTGTATGCGCTTTAAGATGTCGTTGGCTTTGCCGGTTGAATCGATTATCATTTGAGCATTCAAAAAGTTTACTGGTGCGTGTCCTCTTGAGTCCTTTTTCCCCGTTATGGTTAAATTGCTATCTATACCGTATAGAGATTTAACCCTCAGATAGAGCCTCGAGCTCCCAACGAGCCCAATACCACCGATGGTTATATGGCATTTTGTGCCAGAGGCACCAGGATTGCACCTGCCGTAGCCAAAAACGCCTTTTTTATTTTTATCGCCATCGTTTATCGATAGTGCGCTTGTAGTCGAGGAAGGTTTTGTGGGCATAATAAAAGCAACAAAGTCATTCGTAACTAAACTATCTCTATTTAGCCTGTTAGGATCAATAATCTCAACCCGAAGCATCCCGGCATCACAGCCCGGAAACCTATCCTCCCACTTCTGAGGTAGCTCCGCATTACCAACATCAGGACAGCCATCAAAGTTTTGAACAGAACCCTTTTGTTCCCAGCCAAAGTCCAATGAGGTAACTCCTTCGCCATCAGCATCCTGAATAGGTATAATTGTGCTTGTTCCGCCAATGGTATACTGGAGCGTTTTCGGCACTAAATCGTACAAAATACAAGGGTAT
>CAYTUF010000001.1:31232-56671 GCA_964441225.1 uncultured Candidatus Saccharibacteria bacterium
CTAACACTACCGTCAGGGATATTTGCTAAGCTAGATGCACCGAAACCAGAATCATCACAGGTTTCTTTTTTAATTGGCAGGTCACTATTGCTAGCATTGCTTCGTATAAATTGCACCGTGTCATTTACGCCAGACTCAGCTGCGTAATATGCTTCGCTATCTAACTGCCTGTCTAACGCTTGCCTCTGACTTCTGTGGGCATTTTGTGCCATCGCCAATACTATAAGCGTCGCAATTAGTATAATCAGAACGGTTACAATAACCGAGGCAATTCCTCGTTGATCCCTCGACAATTTGCGCCCTAATCCGTTGTTTAGCATAATCATATTGTATTAATTTAATCGCCTTTTTACTACCACAGAGAGAGCGGAAACTGCACAATAACTGCTCCCAGGACCATTTTTACAAAGTGCACTAGCGATATCGTCATCATTTATTACACCGTCGTTGTTAACATCGACTCTTTCGGTGCCGTTTTGATCGTAGCTTGTTAGCAAATCGCTATCGCCGTAAGCTACAGCTACTTGTATCCGGGAAGCGCTATCGCCATTTAGCGGTAAGATATTAAATTGGAGTAAGCGCATCCTAGCCCCTAGTAATTCCTTCCCCTCGCTAAGGGGTTGGCTAAAGTCAACAGGCACACAGCCTGCAGAAGGCACCTTATCTCGCCATAATACATGCCCTTCGCCCGAAGGCTTATCTAAGACGTAGGTGTAGCGTACGTCGCCTATACAATAAGCCTTCTCGGGTCTATCTGTGGCGCTTGAGCTATTTATCCCCCCGCTACTAAACTGAACCATCCGGTAAACATCGTTAGATATTGCATTGACGGTCTGTTGAGTTGTGGACATCGCAATAGCTTTATAATACATCTTGCCTATCTGTATAAGCACAGTGCTGATCATTACCAAGACTATGCTAAAAATCGTCGTAGCGATTATAAGTTCAATTATTGTAAAGCCATTTTGTTGTTTTGATGCGAAGTTAGACATTGCTTATCTTTACCATGTGAGGATTATTTTATCTATTTGGAGGTTTGCGTCGATTGGCCAGGCGTATCCGTCTCCCTCTTTGTTGTTTTTCCACCTAAATGTAAAGTCGGTTACGTTACTGCTAATACCTACTTGGGTTTCATAGGTGGACTGAACCCCAGGATCTTTAGCAGGTACGCTTATATCTCTCGCTCCTATGCACTGACCCGTATCCATGTTACGGCAAGGATAAGCATCGATTTTATAATTATAACCACTTGGAGCCCAGTTTGACGTATAGCCATTTACGGGTGGCCAATTATTATTATACTGGCTATAGGTAATCTTTATCGTCATGGGTTTACCGATGGCTTCGGCGGGGAAAGTATCGATTTTATAATATGCTTTAATATTTCGATAAGCAAACATGGCAGGAGATATTGAAGAAGGTGTTTGACACCCTTTGGCTGAGTCGTTTATATACTCTAAATCCTGACACAAATAGTATGAGTTGGGATTAATAGAAATGGAGCATTTTTTTGACGCAACATCTTGATCTACGCCTGCTTTTAAAACTGTTGGGTTTTGCCAGCCGGTGATATTACTACAATAATCCGGGACACACTCCTCCGTAGGGCTTATTCTTCCCACCCCAAGAACCTCTCCTCCTGGGCATACGTCAGGCACACAAAGACCTCCGGGTGTATTTTCGTGGGAGCCAGCCGAACAGGTGGTCACACAACCCCCCTCCCCACCGTTGACGGTCGGATCAAACATCTCTAAAGTTCGACATGCACCAGTATGCTCAGTATCGGTCATAATACCAGAAAGATCTAGCGCCGCATAACCATTAGAACCATAAACTTTGTACCAAGTTATTAGTTGATCACTCCCCTGACCATCTGCTCTTTGCCAAGAGAGATTGGCCGAATAAACTCCGTCTGCTACTCTCTTGATAACACTCGTGTATCGACTATCTGGGCCCGTCATGCAATCGCTAGGGACAGATGCACCTGGACTAGTCGGTATATCTACTTTTACCAGGTTACTGCCGTCTATCTTTAGACAAAACTCTCCCCCAACGGCTGAGAGTGTAGCGCCTGGATTGGCGAGATAAATTTTTAGAGATTCTATCTGCGTCTCTGCTATCTTTTGGGCTTCGCTACGCTCTTGGGCCTGTCTGACCCCCTGAATGCTCCTATTGGCAAGAGTATAAGACATGGTCATTATAAAACTCAAGATTGCTATAGAGATTAAAATCTCGACTATTGTATCCCCTCGGCTAAACCTAGAAAACTTCATGTCTTGCACTCCCCTACAACATCATCTATGGTTACTATTGTTTGATTATATCCGGCTTCTCCCCCCAGTAAGATTGATGCCCAGCGACCATTAGCCCCCGGTTCGCCGAGGCACAACAAAATACCACCAGATACATCGTCCTGCGAGCTGACTCTTAGATTGGGTATTTTACTCATAAATAGAGATTGATCTTGACCAAGAGCACTACCCGCAACAGCCGACAAAGATGAGGAGATATTTCCAGATTTCATACCGACGCTGTCGCCCGAAGCAGGTACCCCAAACCCATTTATGATTGCAAACCCGCCACCAGTAGTTCCAGAGCCTGTTCCCGGTTGATAGATTATCTTTTTTATCTCTGTTTGTGCACTGATATCTATCGTGTCAAGAGAGTAGTTGGTAGGCAAGGCAATCGCCTTGGTTTCGTCAATATTAGAAGCTTCCTTTTTATCGGTTACGTTTTTGTACCTCGAGGCAACAATCGTATAGATGTTCAGTTTACTGTTTTTGGCCTGCCCACCAACAGATGGAGCGAACTGAATAGCCCGACCAGCGTAAATACAATCTTGGTTTTTACCCCTTTCCGTCGCAGTACTTGTTATCTCGGGCGCACCAGAGATACCCACGCTACACCTAAAATTCCCACTAGCTGGATAATAACCTGTATCAACATCGTTTATCACATCCAGTAGTTGTTGGTTGAGGTTATTTACGCTCTGGGTAAATTCAGTGCGTCTATTTCTTGTACCCATAACTCCAACAACTGACGCAAACATCAAGGTACTAACCGCTAGGAAAATCATGGTTTCAACAATAGTATAACCGCCAGAAAATTGCGGAGTATTCATAAGAGAGATTATAGCATAAGAGGAAAGATGAATATAAATGGTAAATCACCTAGACGGTTAAAAATGTCGCTGTGTACCAATCAATGATATTTGTGCCCCAAATAACAGCAATAAATGCCCCAGCTATCAGAAAAGGCCCGAACGGGATATGAGATTTTGGTTTGATCTTTTTTAAGATTAACATCGGTAAAACATATAAAAAGCCTATCAAAGAGCCTAAAAATATAAATAGTAACGCTAATTCGGGCGAGCCAACAAGCAGCCCTAGCACAAAGCCAAGCTTTACATCACCCCCGCCTATCCATTTGCCTCCTGAAACAATAAAAAGTAGATAAAAAAGACCGCCACCAATAGCAATTGCAACCGCTGTACTTAGTAGCGCGCTGTTATCGTGCGCTAAGCGCAGTATAAAACTAAATAAGCCCACTATGGCAACTGGCAAGAGGATTTTATCTGGCAATAACATCTCGCGCAGCTCATACACCGTTAGAGCGACGACGCCAACCAGTATAGACAACCCCCCAATAACTTCGGTTTTGCCGTAACTATCTAGATCTAGGGGCCAAAAGACGTACGAAACTACAAAAAGTATCGCCATCAGGGTCTCTACCAAAGGATATTGAGCTGATATAGGCTTTTTACAGTATCTACATTTCCCGCCTAGGCTAAGCCAACTAATAACAGGTAGTAGGTCTATTGACGCTAGTTTATGCGAGCAATCAGTACATCTGGAGCGCCCCTTAACAATAGAGTATTTTGATTTAGCCTTTTTAGAACTCAAGCCAGATTGTTTATGTATACGCCACACAAGCGCATTTACAAAACTTCCAAACATAAGCCCAAGGACAATCAGAACAATGATAATCATTAGCAATTACTATAGCACAAATAAAAACAGGGCTCCGAATAGAGCCCTGTGGTTAATCTATCTAGAGTTAAGTTTTAACCTTCTTGACACATAGACGTAGCGGCACCACCTGTTTCAACAGCGAATTGGGCAACGTATCGTCTGTTTGCGCTAGTATTCGTGGCTGACCCATCAGCATTACATTTAGCATTAACGACCACTCGCACTGCATCTGCGTCTGTTATAGCTGTTGTGGCAGTACCTTGCGTAATATTACTATCCGTATAGTATCCAAGCTTAACCTGGCCACTCCAATCGCTTTTCTGCGTTGGCATTTGCCCATTTTTATTACTTGAGTACTCACCTACAGCTCCTAAAATACCAGATATGTCATTTTTACGTTGTGTGTTTCGGCTGTTTCTCTGCAATGCTGGAACAGCCAAAAATACAATCAGCAGGATTAAACCAGCGATTGCCAGTACGATTAAGACCTCGATGATGGTGAAGCCTTTTTCTTGTTTTTGTAAACTTGTTTTCATATACCACCCTTCCTTACGATAGAAGTATTTAAATTTATGCTTATGCTAATGAATATATACGTTTAGCGCCAAACTTGCAACAAGAGATACCTCGATTTATCCACAAGGAACTATTTAATAACGTCTTTGCCGGCCAACCCATAGATTGGCAAAAGTACGGCTGCGACGATAACAAACGCCATAACGCCCAACAAGACCATCAGGAGAGGTTCTACAAGGGTACTTATGGTTTTTACTTGATTATCGACTTCTTTTTCATAATAATCTGCAACTTTGCCTAGCATATCTTCAATAGCCCCTGACTGTTCGCCAATATGGATCATGTTTGGAACCAGCTCCAAAAAGTTCGGGTCACCATCTAGCGCGTCACTTAGGGCTTTACCGCCTTTAACCTTTTCTATCGCAACTGTGATAGAGCGCTCTATATGAACATTGTTAACCGATTTTGAGGTAATCTCGAGCATTTGGATGAGAGGTACTCCGCTGGCAACGAGTGTGTTAGCTGTACGCGCAAAACGCGCCATATATAGCTTCATAAAAAGCGGGCCAAACGGCCAAGCAACCATTTTGAACCTGTCGACAACTTCTTTGCCAGGGCCGGTTCTTGCCCAACGAGTGGTAAAGAACGCTATCACAGCCAAGGCTATCAACACAACGTACCAATATTTAATAGTAAAGTCCGATATGGCTAAAAGTATTTTGGTGATTAATGGCAAACTTGCACCCTGCATACCCTCGTACATTACCTTGACTTGAGGTAAAACTTTGACAATCATAAAGCCCAGCACAGCTACCATAACCAAGATGACAATCGCTGGGTATGCCATAGCACCACGTATCTTACTCATAATTTCGGCGTCTTTTTCTTGTTGAAAGGCAATCCTATCGAGAGCTTTATCTAATGTTCCAGAAGCTTCGCCGGCAGCAATCAGATTAACGTAAATGCTGTCGAAAGCTTTGGGGTGATTCGAAAGAGCATCCGAAAAAGTTGCACCACCTTCTACGTCTGCTATTGTCTGGCTAATCACATCTTGAAGGGGCTTGTTTTGAGTCTGTTTGTGAACTTGGCGCAAACTTTGCACAAGCGGTAGCCCAGCATTAATAAGCGTCGACATCTGCCTAGAGAAAAGGATTTTATCTTTGGTCCTTATGCGGTTTCTTAGCTTATTTAATGGGTTGGCGACTTTGCTGTTGACTTGTTTTATGTCGGTAGGTGTTAATCCGCTATCTTTGATTATCTTGACAACCGCCGATTCGCTAGATGCCTGTACCTCAGCATGGATCACTTCGCCTGTTTTTGAATCTTTTGCGGTATAGGAAAAATTTGGCACGTACTCTAGCCTCTCATTAATCTATCAAGCTCTTTAACATCTACAGCATAGTTGCGAGCTTCGTCGTAAGTAATCGTTCCCGAATGGATTAGCCCGACAAGAGTCTTGTCCATGGACTGCATACCAGACTCTGCCCCCGTCTGAATAACAGCCTCCAGCTGGTGTGTTTTTCCTTCTCTAATAATGTTTCTAACGGCAGAATTGGCAATCAAAATTTCAGCTGCCGCAGTACGACCTCCCCCAATAGCTGGGATCAACCTCTGCGAGCAAATAGCCGTCAAAATGTTGGATAGTTGCGAACGAACTTGAGGTTGTTGATGTGGTGGAAAAACATCTATCATTCTGTCGATACTTTGAGAAGCCGAGTTAGTGTGAAGTGTGGCAAACACCAAATGGCCGGTCTCGGCAAGAGTTATCGCAGAAGCTATCGTTTCAAGATCACGCATTTCGCCGATTAAAACTACATCTGGATCTTGACGCAAAGAACTACGAAGCGCCGCCGAGAAAGAAAAGGTATCGTAGTGTACTTCCCTTTGGACAACAACAGAGTTCTTACTTTTATGCGTGTATTCTATTGGGTCTTCTATGGTTACAATATGAAGTGATTTCTCACTGTTAATCTTGTCAACCAAAGCAGCCAGAGTTGTTGATTTACCAGAACCTGTTGGGCCGGTCACTAACACTAACCCTCTTGGACTTTCGACGAAAGTGTTAACCACCTTGGGTAGCCCAAGTTGCTCGATGGTAAGTATCTGGTTAGAGATTAAACGAAGTGCGCAGGCCAGGTTGCCACGCTCATGAAAAGCATTAACCCTAAAACGACCCAGATCACCAAAAGCAAAGCTAAAGTCAAATTCTTTATCTTTTAGTAAAATTTGCTTCTGGTCTTCGTCTAAAACAGAAAACACTAGCTTTTCCAAATCATCTTCATCTAAAATCTTTTTGTTGGTAGACGGGGTTAGAGAGCCGTCAATTCTTAGCATTGCCGGTAATCCTGACTGCAGATGAAGGTCGGATGCTTTTCGTTTTATAACTTCTTCAAGTAATAATTCGATTTTTATTTCGCTAGTACTCATTTACCCTCCCTTGTTAGGCGCTATTTTCTGCAGCAACACGATTAACTTCTGCAATAGTGGTGTCCCCAGCCAACGCTTTTAGATAGCCGTCCTCACGCATGGTAATCATGCCTTGTTTTTGTGCCATCTTCTGGATATCGCTACTGATAGATCGCGATAATATCATTTTTTGAATCTCGTCGGTTACTTCAAAAACCTCGTATAGACCCATGCGACCCTTGTAGCCACCCGGCGTTTCCAAGCTATCGTTAGCTTTATATAAAGTATAAGCGTTATCGGTAGAAAGAGGCAAGCTCTCGTACCCTAAATCTTGAGATTTTGCTTTGCGCTCAGCTTCTGTTTTAGGTAGCAGGTGCCCAAGATTTTGAACAATTGCAGATTTCTCGGCATCATCAGATTGGTAAGGTGCCTTGCCGTTGTCGGCTATTCGCCGTACAAGTCTCTGTCCAATAACAGTATGGACTGTTGACGCTATCAAAAACGGCTCAATCCCCATATCGAGGAGTCGTGGCAAGATTGCTGCAGCTGAATTTGTATGTAGCGTTGAAAAAACTAAGTGACCTGTTAGCGCTGCCTGGACAGCGAGGTTGGCTGTTTCTTTATCTCGAATCTCTCCAACCATTACTACATCTGGGTCTTGGCGAAGAATAGAACGAAGCCCGGAAGCAAAAGTTAGCCCCACCTCAGGGTTGACCTGTATCTGGTTAATCCCATCCATCTTGTACTCAACCGGATCCTCTAGGGTAACAATGTTAATTGTATCGTTCTTGATTTCTTGGATCAGGGCATAAAGAGAGGTAGACTTACCCGAACCCGTAGGGCCAGAGGTAAGGATCATACCGTTTGGGCGCTCAAGACCCTTTTTAATCGTTCGAAGAGCCCTACCCTTGTACCCCATGGCTTCAAGTTTTAGGGTTGTACCGGACTTGTCGAGTAAACGAATAACGATTTGTTCGCCCCAAACAACCGGAGATATCGCAATACGTAGATCGATGGCTTTATTTGCTACTGCAACGGTAAACTGTCCGTCCTGAGGGATACGATGCTCGTCAATCTTTAGATTGCTCAATATTTTTACTCTGGATACTAAAGGAGCTTCGGTGCTTTTGGGAAGTTTCATAATCTCTCGCATCACGCCGTCTATTCGTAGACGAATCTTTAGTTCTTTCTCTAGTGGCTCTATATGTATATCGCTAGCGCGATTGTTAGCAGCGTATTCCAAAATGGTCGAAAGAGCTTTGCTAATTGGCGAATCCTGAACAATAGTCTTTATATTGCTATCGGATTTTTTAACCAAATTCTCAGTTTTCTGATTTTTACCGGTTACATCTTTTAGCTCCTCTTGTAGGTAATCGATCGAGCTGACAACCTTTTGGACGCTTGCCTCAACGTCTTCGGAGTACTGTTTAAGGACTTCTCTGATGCCGACTTCGCTGGCAGCATAGACCTTCAGCGGTCTACCGATTCTATTAGATAGAAAATCTACAGCCTGCACATTTCCCGCATCTAGCATCGCTACAACCAACCTCTGTTGAATTTGCCCAAGCGGGACAGCCATATATCTCTCTGCTATCTCTTTGGGGAGTAATCTCAAGACTTGTTTATCAACTCGAGCATCCGAAAGATTAACATAAGGAATATGGTTAACTTTAGCTATTTCTTTCGTCAAAGTTTCTCCAGAGATATGCCCCGAGCTAACTAAAAGTCCCAAAAGTGGCTTAGCCTCTTTGGTAGCTTTCTCTTTTATACTATCGAGAAGCTCCTGGGTTATTAGACCTGCGTCAACAAGTTTTTGTTCGATTTGCGCTTGATTTTGCGCCGATAAAACACTCATAGCAAATCCTAAAATGGGTCTTTATTATTAGTATCACCAATCTGGATTAACTGCGTAGGATCAATAGCTCTACTATTAAATATAGAGTCGTCTTCTGCTGGTTTATTAAACTGGGCGCTGATCGGGTCAACCTTCTCTGCAGACATCTTTTTTGACTGTTTGCCGAAAATGATTTGGGACAAAACCAGAGCAAAAACTGCAGCGAAGATGGCTATTGCAACAATGGTAACCATGTCATTTTTTTTCAATTTACTACCTCCTGTCTAACATCTGCGTTCTTGCCGGGTTGGAAAAATGTCTTTGCATCTATCGTAAGAGTCAGATTACTATTTTGTTTGCTGACCACTAACTTTTGCACCTGGATCGGGCGGATAGATCTCTCTAACAAACCCACCAACAAGCTAGCTGAGTCAGGAGAAGCAGATGCCTCAAAGGTAAAAGGAATTTCTACCGGTTGCGGGTTACTCTCGCTAGATTTTTGCGCCTGGGTTATTTCATCATCTATACCGGTAAAACTGCCAATCAAAAAACTATTGTCTTTTAGCATCTTCTCAAGGCTAGTCGCCAAGGCTGGAAAATCGTATTTGCTAGGTAGAGCATCTAGAACAATTCTCGAGTTCTGTCCGTCCCTATCGCCATTGCCGTTCGGGTCTCCCCCTAACATATTTTGTCTAGACCCGTTAAACTCTTGGTAAGCTGTATCTAATTTTTTCGCAGAATCTACATTGGATTTAAGTTGTTTGAGCGTAGTTTCTTTTTGACTAATTACCTTTGACTGATATCGCCCGTGAAGCACCATAGTCTTGCTAGCAACCAAACAAAATACGGCGATAAAAGTGGCAACTCCCACGATAATCATTGTCTGAGTACTAGATTTACTTACAGCTATTTTTTTGGAGTTAATCTTTACCTTCTTCATCTGTTGTCCTTTTCGTTGTTGGCTGGCTGTTCATCGAAGACCGCACCTGGTTTACCAAATTCAGACCGTGTTGATATTATATTTGGCACCAACAACTCTACCTCGATTTGTCTATTTTTGTCATCCAGCTTGTTTTCAAATAAACCGGCGTCAAAATTAAAATCTATCTGATAGGTAATTTTTTTGTTCGCGCCACTACTTTGTGTCTCGTTTGATAAAGAAAAGTTAGTCAACACAACATTTGAAAATGCCTTTGTCTTGTTAGGATTGCCATTTGTAAATTCCGTAAACTTTATAGCATCGACAAACTTGTTAACCGTTGCCAGAGAGTCTGCATTCCCCTTTATGCTCAACGTATTCGCAGAAACATCCAACGTAACATCCGAGATTGTAGCTTTATTTGGCGTTAACTTGACCAAAAAGCCAAATAATCTTGAGGTAATTTTTTTGTCCTGATGTAATTTCGGCAGAGTATTGAGCTGGTTCTGTATGGTCAGTATTCTGTCTAGATCGTTAACTTTTTTTAGTTCGGTGGTCTGTTTCTGAATATCGTCACTGAGAGATTTTATATGTTGTGCTTGGCCAACCTTTACCCACAACAACAAAAATATTGTGATGGTCAACAAAAAACCAGAAACGGCGACGGCTGTGATGGTAACGATGCGCTTTTGATACTCTGTCTTAAGAGACTGAAGCTTTATGTCTGGTAGTAAGTTAAGTTGAATCATATATTTACAAACTCCTCTGGGCTAGCCCGACAGCTACCCCAAAATGGTTCGACACCGACATAAGCTCATTTTGTCTTTCCTTGGGGTAGGCAACGTTTAGCCACGCATTACCAATCTCGACATTAATCCCAAACTTATTGGCTATATACAGAGGAAACTCTGGCAAAGATGAAGCCCCACCCGTCATGACGATTTTCTCTATCTTGGTATTTTTGTACCGACCCTGAAAAAAACTTATGGATTTATCGATATCGACCATCAGCTGATCAATTATCCCGATAATCGCATGGTAAACTTGTCCTTCGACTTTTTGTTGGCTCAAACCAAATTTAAAAACTACCTCCCAGGCCTGTTTCTCTTCGATATTTAAGTTCTGTTTCGCAGACTTCACGATAGCCTCAGAACCAGTTGGGATGGATCTCGTCAACCTTGGGGCACCACCAGAAACTATTACTAGGTCGGTGCTTCTGGTGTCAATATCGATAACCATACAAGCCGACTGTGAGCCCGAAGTAAGCATAGATCTCGCTAACGCCAGGTTGTCTGGCTCAAAAGCTATCACGTTTAGCCCTATTGACTCCAGTAAGTTTAGTCTCTCCTCGATATATTTATTTGTTACGCTAGTTAAAAGTACTTCTATCTTGTTTGGGTCTACTGGCGAATCACCAATTACACTCCAATCAATCCTGGATTCATCAATTGGGGTTGGGATAATTGAGTCTGCCTGAAACCTTATGCTTTTGGCAAGTTCCTGAGAAGAAAGCTTGTCTATATCAAAGACTGTTGTAAAAACTTTTTGACTCGGCAAGCCTACTGCTACATTTCTCGTCTCTATACCAGATACATTGATTGCCTCTTGAATCTTCTGTAATAGCCTCTGTTTGTCGGTTGGCGAATCGCTCAAAGATAGCTTGATATCTATCGGTGTGGATGTGTATTGTAAAAGTTGTTTAATCTTTGGGTCAGCCGTCAGCTGTACCATCCTGATAGCGCTGGTCCCTATGTCTAGTCCAAAAAAATCCGATACCCCACTCAGTAAGCTCATATTTATAATTTTATTCTCATTTTATTAGATTAATCTTCTCAATGTTAACTACTCAAATTATAGCATAAGCGCCAAGATTTTGATTTCAGAGGATGGGCGGTAACGTAGTGATATAGTCGTACTCACCAGATTCGGTGGTGCTTGACGGTTTAAACACTGGCTGAACAATGTACATTTCCGGGCTAAACCTGAATAGTTCGGCTGCATTACTGTTCGTAGCACTCTCGTTGGCTTGCCCATCACTAATCGATTTATACGACCTCAAGAAATGAACTCTTTTAGCAATAAAAGCCCCGTTTACTACCAACTGGTTTGAACAATTTGTAAAGTTATCTGTTCTACCTTTATTGTAGATGGTTTTATTGTTTGTGCACGTGTAGATGTTGCCACCGGTACCGTCGTCCTTTGGTTGGGCTATATAGAGTCCATCCATTTGTGTAACTCCGCTATTGATATATATATCGCCCTTAACCACTAGCGAAAAGTACGGTATGGCGCTTATCGTAGCCCACGAACTTGTATCGGCATATGTTATGTCGGTGCCTATAATAACGTCTCCATCTACAAAAAGCGTTGCTTTTTTATTAAAGTCACCTCCGTTTACTAATCGTATTGTCCCAGACGGAGAGCTCGCAAACGTTTGCTTACCATCTTTTATAAAAGTTGTGGTATTCAGAGGTATTACACCTGTGCTAACTGATGGGTTTCTTTTGTCGCTACCCGCTGGAAAAGCAACGTCATTATAATAATTTTTTGTACATTCCACTACGCCATATATACCCCCATACACACCGTTGGTATTGCCAAAACTTAGTCCTTTTGGTTCAGATGGCGACATACCAACTGGTCTTAAAAAGACCGACTTAAACCCTCGTATATTCCCAAGTGCGAAAGCCGCTAACTGCGTGCCCGAACCGCCCCTTTTTGTATAAGTGTCTATCTCTGCGTTGTTATTCGCTCCGCATGGCGTAAAACCTCCGCCAGCCGAGACATCATTGCCATAAACACTAACGTATGGCTGGTTAGTTATGGTCATACACTTTTCCGCTTGCCCTCCAGGTACCAGTGGATCCGTTGGAGCTACGGTGGTCTCGTCCCCCGCTACAACCCAGCCTTCTTTATATACCCACGTCAGCCTCGCGCAGACTTCGTCGCCAACCTGCCAGCCGTTAGCTCGCGCGCCACCAGGACCTAAATCATAATCATATTCTTTTTGTATAGCTGAGCCGACCCATTTGAGCCCATCAGACGAATAGTCTTCGGTGTGAACGACTTCGCCGTTAGGGTTCCCCCCCCTTCTCTTCCTAACAACTTCTAGCTTAACGTTCTTTACGGGAGCATCTGTCGAGCCTAAGCCTCCAGCATTAGAAATCGTACCACTCAAATGTACACTCGTAGGGTTTTCATCATCAGAGCCAGGATTATTACTAATATCCACCGTCCCATCAGTATTAAAAGGCTGAGAGCAAGCAAAATAATAATCCCCGCTATCAAAAGGAAGGTTAGAAGAAATACCATTATTCCCATTTACACCAGAAAATCTTAATGTGTATTTCGAAAGTGGATCCCATGAGTTATTCACAAAGGTTTTATATATCCCAATAGTTGGCGTATTAATTAAGTTTGCTACTTCACTCTCTGTTCCCCCTGTATTTTTTATTAGCTGTATGCTCATTGATCCATTGGGCTGCAAAGGTGTGCCGAGGTCATCTTCTTGCCATTTTAGTGGATATGTCGCTCCTGTTACTTGATTAACGTTACATGTCGTACCAAAAGGCCACTCTAAAATATACGGACTATACGGAGGGGTTGCAACCGGAGGGCTAGGATGCGGATAGATGGCTAGGTCTTGGCCCGCCAAAAAACCCGCCCTAACATTGTTGGTAGTCCCAGTCCCCATATTGATATTAAAGTAACTCGCCGCTCTATCTGGAGATTTTGCCCTGGTAATTGCAGGGGCCCTGAGGTAAAAACCTAATACGGCTGTATACAAACCCATATGCTCGGATCGTGATGAAGGTTTTGTAAAATCGAATGCACTTGACACATCAATTTTCTTCGATGCTGTTTTGCCCGAGACATTACACAGATCAATCTCACTTCCGTCGGGACCAAACGTGATTTTCTGGAGCCTTGTCCCCCCGGTAGGGATCCCCACAACACCACCATAAGCACCTGTAAAATCTTCGTTAGCGCCCAAAGGATACGCGGTTATGTCTATGTCATAGTTATTGCACTCACTAGCTCCATTTATATCTGTAAATAATACTTCAATCGTATGGCTATTCGCCAAAGAGTTAGCATCAGCGGTATATAACTTTACGAAACCTTTTGCTAAAAGCGCACCCTCTCCCGACGATGCTGGAGGTATACCAGCCATATTAATATACTGATAAGGTTTACCGATTATGACACTTGGCATCGCGTTATATCCACTTAGGGCCGACGTAGATACTCCTGCCGTCGCTGTAGTGCTGTAAAAATAAAAAGAGACAAAAGCCAAAACCAGAAACAAACTAAACGACTTAAAAAATCTCATCTGGCAGCCCCTGCTATATAAATATCTAATAAAGTATTTTGGATTTCTGTTCTGTCCGGAAATAAGTTCCTCTCGTTGGGCTTAAACTTATAATAACGTTGGTTTAAATCGTAGCCAATCTTATACATTTTGCGTGAAGTATCCCCTCCATTTAACCTAGTACGTGCGAGCGCAACTTCATAGCGAAATATTTTTTGTTTTTCTTCACTAGATGGCGCTTTATTATCAGAAACACAAACTGACTTATTGTTTTCTAATAGATTCTTTGCTTGAATTGCACCATCTTTACCAGCTTCGGACAACCGATACGACTCAAGTAGTATCTGAGTGCAGGTAGGTGGTGGCTTAACCTCTTCTACAACTACTTCCTTGGGGCGTCTATCTTTTAGGTATACAGCCACAAAAAATACAAAGAAAAATACTACTAGCAGACACGAAAATATCAATACTTTCCGCCTATTAACCCTACGAAGGCGCTTTATATAACCAGTCAGTTTACTTACTATACCTTTAAGCATGCTTATGCTTAAGATTATATAGACAAACGACGAATTTTTCTATTGTCTAATGGCGTGCGGAAGTAAAAGTTATTTATTCTTACTAGTACGTTTTTTTGTTTTGTAGTTTTTAACCTGGCTTTTATTTATACAAAGGTAATTTGACTGCACAAGCGGAGCTAGCGGTCCGGGTATATTGCTCGTTGGGACGTTTGGGCTGAGGAGGGGATTGAAATATGGAACTTGTATTAGTGGAACACCCGTTACTATATCTTTTACACAGATATTACGCTTTCTTACATCGGAACGAGTTAACTTATTAGGTAAAGTATACGTTCGTTTTACTGTAAAATCACCCCCAGTCGTCATATGTGATGGCACAAACTCTGTATTGGTAGGACCTTTAAAAGTACGTGTTTTTGTTAACGATTTAAAGCCCCTCTTTTTAGTTCGTTTATTGTTAGTTTTCCTGACAAGTTTTTGAGAAATAGTAGTATCTACTAACTTAGCGCAGGAATACCAAAAGTTAGTTCGCTTTCCAACCAAAGAATCGTTTTCCCACACCTCATTTCCTTTTATGCGTGACTCTACTTTCACCTTTTTGCTACCAACCTTATACTCTATTGTTTTATCCCCTGCTATGCCTGGCCAATACTCACCGGTGCGCGGTGATTTTGAGGCTTTCATCTTGTCAAGACAAAGATAAACCTCAAAATTAGACAGGTCGCTATCTGGCACATGTGCATCACAAGCCACATCAGGGCCAGCATTACAAGGTGTATGGTCTAATACCCAGTTCGAATCACGTGCTTGGCTGTCAGGAGTACTACCAATAAGAGCAACGGAAGCTAGCAACGTGCCAGCGATCATTTTGTATTTATTGTTTCCGACTGCCTCAATCGCTCTGCGACCGATTTTTCTAACTTTAGCAAGTTTGTCTGGTTGAAATTCTGGCTGAATTATATTGGCTTCCGTAGCCGGAGTGTTATTTATTTCTTCAATAGCTAACAAGTTGGGTGCTTCGGGTGCCACAACTGGTGGATAAACTTCATGATTTATTTCTGGGGTCACTATATTCTCCTCACCTAAATTACAGCCTGATTATATCACAATTTGTATTGCTATGCAAGTGCTTAGTCGCGCTATTTCCTAATGACCCAGCTAGCGAACGTCTTGGACTATGTTCTGAGGCCGAAGGAATACAGCCATCGTATAGACCCGGGATATCAAAAAGAAAAGTAGGCTCACCATCTACGTTCAGACTACTATGACTTTTTGATACTTCTATGTCCGTAGTCCAAACCGGGACAATTGGATCTAACCCCAGCTCACGACGAGCTTCATCAAGTCGGATAAGAGCATAAAATTCTCTTTCAAGGCTGATTTCTGACATTTATTACCATTCCTTAAAATTACTGTGTACGTTCCATATTCTATGTTAATCCTGCAAAGCGAAGTATACAAGTCGGTCAAAATATGGCTTTTTGCTTTATACCCTTTACCTAGTGGTTACCTCGGTAGCATTATCAATCCAAGTATTTGGAGCCAGCTTTTAACCCAATTGTATTTCGTTAAATACGTTAAGTCTGATAACTAGTAAGCTATTTTAACTCGCTTGTAATTGTCTTGTTGGGCTATTTTAGCCTTTTCGGCATCTGTCGTTACTAAGTTAACGATTTTTCTGCCCACCTCTACTATTCTGCGGGTATCTTCTGGTACGTCTTCTAAGTTTTTTGTCTGAAGACCTACGCCAGCATCGACGAGCTCAGTAGAGCCAAGCCTATGAACTTTGGACATAGCCCGTGGGTCTTCTGGCCCCTTACCTTCGAGAGTAATTTGTGCAGCCTGTAAAACTACAGCTTCTGGGGGAATTTCTGTTTCTGGTACTACTTTTTCCATCGTTGAGGTTCCTATTCTTTATATTCATTAATAACCTTATGTAGCATAACAAACCATAAGCCATTTGTCGAGATGTTAAAAATACTCGCGCCTCTGTTATAATGAACTGTAATGGCTTTATCTATCGGAATCGTTGGGTTACCAAACGTTGGTAAGTCTACACTGTTTAATGCGCTAACAAACAATAATATTTTGGCGGCCAACTATCCTTTTGCCACAATTGAGCCAAATACCGGGATTGTTGGCGTACCAGATGAGCGTTTAGCTAAGCTTGCCGAGATTTACGGTAGCCAAAAGATCTTGCCGGCAAGTGTAACGTTTGTAGATATTGCTGGACTGGTGGCCGGCGCCAGCCAAGGTGAAGGGCTAGGAAATCAATTTTTATCTCATATTAGAAACTGCAACGCTATCATACAAGTTGTGCGAGCTTTCAAAGACGATAACATCCAGCACGTTGATAAAGATTTTAGCCCAAAAAAGGATATCGACACTATAAATACCGAGTTAGTTTTAGCCGATTTGCAGACCGTTGAAAAACGCATCCCCAGGCTAGAAAAAGAGATAAAATCTAACCCTAAAATTAAAAGCGTACTAGATGGAGCCAAGCGAATAAAAGACTTATTAGACGATGGCAAACCTCTTTGGGGTGAGCTAGGTTCTATCGACCCAGAAATTGTGGCCGATTTACAGTTGATAACCACCAAACCAGTAATTTATTTGTTCAATGTAGATGAAAATGCGCTAACAGATCAAAATCTCCAGCAAGAACTTAGCAAGATTGTTGCTCCAGCCAAAGCCTTGTTTGTCTGCGCTAAATTAGAACAAGAACTCCTAGGCCTAGACGAAAAAGATGCCATCGAACTATTAAAAAGTTATGGTGTTAATGAGTCAGGGTTAAATGCCCTAACAAAAACGGCTTACTCTGTGCTTGGATTACAAAGCTATTTGACAGCTGGGCCGAAAGAAGTTCGCGCTTGGACAATCTCAAAAGGTGCTACTGCCCCAGAGGCAGCTGGGGTGATCCATGGCGATTTTAAGAAAGGTTTTATAGCGGCCCAAGTGGTAGATTATAACGATTTAATATCTGCTGGGTCTGAAGCCTCCGCAAAAAGTGCTGGCAAAGTTCGTACCGAGGGCAAGGACTACATTATGAAGCCCGGTGACGTGGTCGAATTTCGCTTTAATGTCTAAATAATTCTCACCTTAAAAATATTTTTCATTGAAAGACACTTGATTTTCCTCTATACTGTAGGGTCGACTTATGAACGCTCTTAGTATAAAAAACTTACAAAAGACTTACCAAGACGGCAAAGTAAAGGCCTTGCGCGGAGTTAGCCTAGAGATCGAGGAAGGCTCATTTTACGGACTGCTCGGGCCTAATGGCGCTGGTAAATCTACGCTTATTCACAGCGTTACTGGGTTAGTTATCCCGACGAGTGGGCAAGCTTCGGTATTTGGAAAAAATGCCGTAACCGAATACCAGCAGGCGCGTGCAAATGTTGGTTTTGCGCCACAAGAAATTAACCTTGATCACTTTTTAACTGTTCAAAAAACTCTTGACTATCATGGGCGCTATTTTGGTATGCCAAAAAACCTACGCCAAGAGCGCGCGAAAAAACTTATGAAAATATTCTCAATTTATGACAAAAAAGATGCAATGACTAGATTTTTATCTGGCGGTATGAAGCGTCGTGTCATCATCGCTAGAGCGCTGATGCACGAGCCAAAACTGTTGATTTTGGACGAACCAACTGCGGGTGTCGATGTAGAACTACGTCATGAGCTCTGGCAATACATGGAAAGAATCAATAAGGAAGAAAAAATTACGATTCTTTTGACCACTCACTACATCGAGGAAGCCGAAAAACTCTGCGATAACATCTCTTTAATTAACCAAGGTAAAATTATTGCAACTGGTACTGTCGCGGAGCTAGAGAAAACCTACAAAAAGGATAGTTTAGAGGACGTCTACCTTGAGGCAATCTACAAGAAAAACAAGGCGGGGATAAAAATATGATGGTCGGTTGGCTAGGAGTTTTGCTCCGAGAGTTAGAAAGAATCTGGGTGATTAAACGCCAAACTATTGGTGCACCACTTCTTGAAACATTTCTCTATATAAGTGTTTTTGGTGCAGCGCTAGGTAGCCGAATAAACAATCTCAATGGTTCATCTTATATTGTTTTTATCATCCCCGGTCTTGCCATGATGGCGCTAGCAATGAACGCCTTTTCCAACAACTCTTCGTCTCTACTCCAACAAAAGATGATGCGAGCGATTGATGACCAGCTAACCTCGCCTGTTTCTAACGGCGGGCTGTTGATTGCTTTTACTCTAGGTGGTCTCGTCAGAGGACTGATTGTTTCTGGCTTGACTCTGCTTGTTGCTAGTTTGCTTATAGATCTTCCTTTTATGCATCCTTGGCTACTAATCCTTAGTTTTATGATTATCGGGTTACTGTTCGCTTCGCTCGGTGTTTTGATAGGCTTGAGGGCTAAGTTCTTTGACGACTTAAGTCTGTATCAGACTTTTGTCATCCAGCCTCTGATTTTTCTTGGAGGAGTTTTTTACTCCACAACGTTATTGCACGGTGTATTTAAAACGCTAACCGAATTAAACCCGATTTATTATATGATCAACACCGTACGCTATGCTATGCTCGGACACGCCGATGTTAATCCAGCTTATGCCCTGCCTGTCATTACTGCAGTAACAATCGTGTTAATTTCTATCAACTACTATTTGTTCAAAAAGGGACACAACTTACGAGCTTAACGAGCTAACTCAGCATCAATCGCTTTGGCAATCTGTGTAATTTGTTTACTGGTGCCATTTTTACTCATTATTACAACCACATAAGAGTGATTGCCCCTAGTTACAACTCCTGCATCATGTATAGAGCCGTTAACAGAAGCCACCATATTAGCGACCCTGCAGTCTTTGCAAGCTTTTGCGATACCGCTGTTAGTATTCTTAGATTTTGGGATATAAAGAGAATCAAATATAGTCCGCCTGGCACTATCGCTTAAAATTTTATTCCGTTTTAGATTAATCAACAGCGAACCAATATCTCTAGGGGTGGAAGTAGAATTAATATCGTCGATTTTGGTATGGCCGTATCCATGATCCTGGACATAATGGCTGGCAAATTCCCACTTAATCATATTGCCGATTGATTTAGCGCAGTTATCGTCGCTTGTTTCTTTAAACATTGCACCAACACAGTAAGAAAGATTGGAATTAGAAATGTACCAACTACTCCAATTGTCTGAGGGGACTTTGTCCTCTAAAGGAAATGGCAAAAACAACTTATATAGCCCCCCAATATCGTACGACTTATCTGTGTTGATGCTAAGAGAACGAGTAGAGCTTAAATCTTGTACAAAAACTGACCACTTCTGTGATGAAGGGTAAGTATTTAACACACCCTTTACCGCCGATTCAAGTCCCGCGTCTTGTTTTTCTAGCTTGTTTAGGGAAGCAAGGTTTTTATCCTTCTTGAGTTGAGATTCTAGAGCCGAGGTCTCTACCGATTCTCTAACAACAGGTGCTGGGGGCTGATTATTAAATAATGCCAATATTCTATTTTGACCCACTCCAAAAACACCAATTGCAAAAATCATCACAAATCCAGCAACAAGCCTGGCATAATGCCGACGAAATCTCACTCCTGACCGATAATTAAAGCGCGATATTTTTTTGGCACGCCAAAAAAAGAATACCCTCTTCACAATTTTGCCTTTATTTTTAATTTTGCTTTTGATTTTGCCAAGTTTTTGTATTCTAGGCTATCAAGCTAAACTCTAGCATAAGCTTATTGCTAATTCAACCCTTTTTCTCTTTTAAAATAAACTTAGTAAATATTGCCGTATACAACAACCTACTACCCCTCGCTCGCGCTAGTGAATAAATAAATTATTTTCTAGTCAAATTACAGTTGTCGAAGGAGATAAAAACGTTCTACATTACCCTTTGCACCAGCGATCTTGGAGTCCGCTTTTTTGTAGATCTTGTAAGTTTTACTAGACCAAGTTTCAAAATCTTTTAAGATTTGTCGGCGTAACTTGTCATTTTTTATTACACCTTTATGTTTGACTTGGTCACCCACCTCAAACTGAGGTTTTACCATGGCAACCACCAAACTATCTTTAGCTATCAACTTTGGCAGGTGCGTTAATATTTCACGAATAGATATAAAAGAAACGTCTATTAAAACTATATCTACTTCGTTTTCTAAATGATCGACATCTCTTATGTCAGTCTGTTCACGCAGGTCAATTTTAGGATTTCCGATTAGACTTGGATGAAGTTGGCTGGTGCCAACATCAACCGCAATTATCTTTTTGGCGCCATTTTGCAATGCATAATCCGTAAACCCACCCGTGCTAGAGCCAACATCCAAAACTGTTTTACCCTTAAAATCCAATTTTAACTCTCTTGAAATAGAAGCTAACTTAAGCCCCGCCCTGGAAACGTATTGCTCGTCTGCCACTAGCTTAACCCTATCTGTAAGCTTAACTTTATAACTACTCTTCATTTGAGCCTGATTATTAACCAAAACCTGCCCCAAACCGATAAAAGAATCGGCCTGGGACCGAGTTGGGACGTATCCTCTTGCAACCAACCACCGATCGAGCCTCATGAATTTACCCCAAGCTTAAAGACCTTCTCGACTGTTCTCACTTTATCTTTTGGGATTCTAGAAAATATCTGTAATGAATTTATTGCAATACTTTGCCCTTCAGACAAGAATCCTTCTTTTTTGTCGGTTATATGAGCACTAAATTTATCTTTTATGAATGGGCTGTTCGTTTCTGCGCCTGATTTTTCGGCCTCTTGAAGAATTTTGAAGTGGAATGACACTACATCGTCAGAGATTACACGCCTTACCGCAATATCTTTTCCTGGTCCAAACAAAGCTCGTTCTCCTCCAACAATTGCAAAAGGGTGACTTCTCTCGCACATTTCCTCTATAGACTCAAAAAATCCTTCGCGCCTAACTTGCGACAGCTTAAACCAAGGTAAAATCGTCATATGTAAAGGGATTTTTCCGAAAGTTTGGCCAACCTCAACCGGATTAATGGTGCTGCCTACCCAATACTCTAGGTTTTTTTGCTCAGTCTTTTTTTCGTTCACGATATTCACCCGACGCAGTATCTACACTAATGGTATCACCGGTTTTTATAAAAGCTGGTACCTTTACCAGCGCACCTGTCTCAAGCGTAGCATTTTTTGTAAGAGCACTCGATGTATCTCCTTTTACGGCATCCTCGGCATAGGTTACTTTTAGGTAGACGTTTTTCGGTAGTTCTACACCAATAACCTGCCCTTTATAGATCTGTGCTTGAACCTTATCACCTTCTTTTAGAAAATCTCGTTGTTTCCCTACCAAATCTTCTGAGACTTCGTAGTTCTCATATGTAACGTCATCCATAAAGAACATTTTCTTATTTTCGCTATATAAATACTGCGCATTATTATTGGCTACATCTGCCAATTGAATGGTTTCGTTGCCCTTAAAGGTCTTGTCTAGCACCTTGCCGTCGATCAAACTCTTTATTTTGACGTTTACGATCGAGCCTCCACGTCCAAGTACTTTCTGCGAATACTCTGTAACTTTGTAAGGCGAACCGTCTAGTTCAAAGACAGCGCCTTTTTTAAGATCCGTTATACCAAACGCCATTGACTTAGCCCTTGTTTACAAACGGTAATAGTGCCAAATGCCGAGCGCGCTTGATTGCCACAGCCAAATGACGCTGTTGGCTTTCGGTTAAACCAGTTTTCTTGCGACTCTCTATCTGACCGTATTGATCAGTGTAACGTTGTAAGGTTTTAAAATCCTTATAGTCAAAAAACGCTACCTCTGTTCTTGCTTTAAAAATCTTTGCCATATTATTTATTCCTTTCAAAAAATTGATTTAATGAGGATAGTAACCATTACGGTCAAACCTATATTGCTACCCTACGTAATGAAAACCCCAAAATAAGCGCCTCATTAGCGAAGCATTAAAATGGAACGTCGTCGAGGTTTATCGGTTCTTCTTCGTCAACATCCTCAACAACTACATCCTCTTTCTTTTTCCCTTTTGTTGGCTTGGCTGATTCACTAGACGAAAAATCTCCTTGGTCGTTCCCTCTAGACCCTAGAAATGTCACATCCTGAGCTACAACTTCAACCTTGCTCCGCTTTTGACCGTCTTGTTCCCAGGAACGACTAGTTAGCCTACCGTTTACCAGTACAGGACGACCTTTGGTTACATATTGAGCGACTCGCTCACCAAGTGGGCCCCAGGCGACGATATCTACATAATCTGTTGCCTCTTTCCAGTCACCATCCTGCCCTTTATAGCTCCGGTTTAGAGCTAAGCTAAAGCTGGTAACACTTTGTCCGCTTGGGATTTGTTTGAGCTCTGGGTCTCTTGTTAGGTTGCCCATTAAAATTACTTGGTTAAAACTACGTGCCATATCGTCACGCCCTCCTTATCTAAGAGCAAACTATGTGCTCATTAATTGATGTAATTATATATTACTCTTTATCTTTGGTTTCGTCATCTTCGCCTCTTTCAGCCTGTTTTTTGGCTTTCTCTTGACGAGCTTCCTGCGCTTTGGCTATCGCCTTGAGGTCTGGTCGAGAAATAAGATAACGAATCACTTCATCTGTAATGTTTAGTGTTGTCTCTACCTTTTGCACATTTTTGCCAGGTAATTCTACTGTATAAAATACGTAGATACCATGGTCGTGCTTGGCAATCTTGTAGGCAAGTTTCTTCTTGCCCCAATTATCCTCAGCAGAGATTTTACCACCGTTATCAGCGACTATTTTCTTGACCTTAGCTTCTGCTTTAGACAAGTCCACTTCTAGCTGGGGGTCATAAACTACAGCAATCTCATATTGATTCATAGCTCTCCTTTGGTTAAAGCCTACACACACTAGGGGTTGCAAGCTGGGCTAATATTGTGCTTTTAACTTTACTATAATTTTATATGTTTTTCAAGAGGTAGCCAGCCGATTATCTAATCGATCAATAAAGAAATCCATATAATTTTGCCGGATATAGTGTTTGGCTACGCTTCGTGGCCCATCCGGTTTGGGCTTTATATAAAATCCGTCTTGTTTTAGTTCGGTATGAATCTTGTCTAAACCAAGATTGTCTATCGATACATCCACGCAGGCAGACAAGAGAATCCTGGCTATTTCAAACTTTCGCGTATCAGGCGTCCTTTTGTCTAAAAACTCTTCTATCTTCAGCTCCTCGATCATATCGTTATTCCCCTGCCTAGAGACAAAATCAGCAAAAAACATTGATAGAGGTTTACTCCTTGCAACCTGCGTCTTGCGTCCAATTTTTTTGTGTTGTTCTTTTGTTAAGTCTACAATTTTGTATTCCTTACTGGTAACATCAAGGCCTTGTCTTGGGATAACCCCAGTCGCCGAAAGCACAACCGCCTTAAATATTCCTGCCTCGTCTTTTGGAAGCTCCGGACCACCATAAATTTCATGGTACCCCAAATGATGCAAGACCCAATCTACCTTCTGAATACGACAATTCCTAAGTGCACTCTCTGCAAGCCCCGCTTCTTCGAGCGCCGTAGACGGATGCTAATGATGGTGCCTATCGGGCGGTAAACGATTAAATTTGGGGTACCTGGAAAACAAAAGAGTCCCGCTTTCACGGGACTCTGGTGAGAGGATTGGTAACGGTAGCCCAGTTACCACGCAAGTTGGAGTAATCTCCTTTGCCATCTCTCACCTTTCTTTTTGTGGGTGTTTGTTCCACTTACACTATACTCACCAAATAAGTTTTGTGTCAACGCTTACGCTTCGTCATCAGGGATTTCGTCATAAACATCACCGTCTGAGCCCGGCTCATCCCTGCCAAAAACCTCGTCGATATTATCTACTAAAACATCTCTGGGCTTGGAGCCACTCGATGGCCCAACTATCCCCTGCTCCTCCATGGAATCGATCAATCTTGCAGCCCTGGCATAGCCAACATTGAGCCTACGCTGGATCAAGCTTGTACTAGCTTTTCGGGCGTCTATTACTACAGATACTGCATCGCGCCAAAGATCATCATTGGCATCTTGAGCTTGCCCCACCACTACACCACCTTTGCCATTAAGCTGAACAGGCTGGCTGATAACTTCGTCATCATACTGTGGCGGTCGTTGATCTTTTAAGAATTTTATAACTTTTTTGGTTTCAGAGTCCGAGATAAATGCCGCTTGGATACGTTTTGGTTTTGGTAACCGAGCAGTTTTTAGCAACATATCTCCTTCTCCAAGTAGTTTCTCAGCCCCCATTTGATCGATAATTGTCCTTGAATCTACCTGGCTCTGAGTTGTAAAGGCGATACGACCAGGTACATTGGCCTTGATGAGCCCCGTTATAACGTCAACACTAGGCCTTTGGGTGGCAAGCACCAAATGTATCCCTGTAGCACGAGCTTTTTGAGCAAGTCGTACAACTAGAGCTTCAACATCGCGTGCTGCCATCATCATAAGATCTGATAACTCATCAATTACGATAATAATGTAGGGCATACTTTCCACTTCGTCTAACTGGTTGTAGTCCGCGATGTTGCGCTTACCATGAGCCGACATAGTTTTTAGGCGTCTTTGCATCTCTGCAACAGCCCATTTAAGCGCGCTTATACACTTTTCGGGTTCATTGATGACAGGAGTAAGCAAGTGAGGAATGTCGTTGTACGGTGTTAGCTCGACTTCTTTGGGGTCTATCAAGATTAGTTTCAAATCCGAAGGACTATTTCTGTAAAGTAAGCTCACTAAAATATCATTTATCATTACTGACTTTCCAGATCCAGTCTGACCCGCCACCAATAAATGAGGCATGGATGCTAGATCGCTGACAATTGGTTTACCGCCAATATCTTTACCAATTACAAAATTAAGTCGGCTCTTAGATGCTTGCCATGGTTCACTCGATAAAACACTGCTTATATTGACTGTGGCTGCTTTTTTATTTGGAACTTCAATGCCAACTAAGCGCATGCCAGGGATTGGGGCCTCAATACGGATAGATGTCGCCGCCAAATCTGCCTGCAAA
>CAYTUF010000001.1:56681-58024 GCA_964441225.1 uncultured Candidatus Saccharibacteria bacterium
ATTTTACCCCTGTTGGTGGTTTTAGCGTATACTGCGTTACCTTTGGGCCAACGTTGGCCCCATCCATTTCAACATTAATATGAAAGTTCGCTAAGGTATCTTTTATTATCTCGGCGTTAGCATCGATATTGCCAGGATCGGCAGTATCTTGCTTTTGATTAAGTAAATCAACCGATGGAAACTTCCAGTCTGGATCGTTTTCGGCAGTAAGAGCTTCGTGGTTATCGGTAAGAGAGAGGCTCTTGGCACTATTTTTTAGCGAACTGCTCGTTCTAAGAGGTGTTCTGGCCTCACTATGGGCAGTCGGCACGCCTTCATTTAGCTTAAACTTATGCTCTTCCTGCAGGGATTTTAGATCTTTATCGGCTTTTTTTGAGCTTTTTAGCGGTTCGGCAAGCTTTAGTAGTACTTTTAGGGATATCCTAAATGAGAAAAAGAAGGCCAACACCGCCAAGACTACAAAAAGAATGCTGGTGGGGACTTTATTAAGCGCCAAAAGAGTGGCGTTGCCCAAGATCTCACCTATGTAACCTCCATGTCCGCCCGTATTGCCAGCCTCGTTAATTCGAACAAAGATAGTATGAAAAGAAGCTGAAGTAAGAAGTAGAAATGCACTCATACTTACAAATCTATCCAGTGGGATCTCTTTGTCTTCGTTGACAAACTTTAGAGCTCCAAAATATACCAATACCATTGGTGTTAGGTAACTTGCCCAGCCAAAGGCCCAGTAAACCCCTCGAAATAATCCGACCGGCAGATTACCTCCTGCCCCAAAACCGCCAAGTAATAAAAAGAAAGCCAAAACGAACATCAAAATTGCACCAGCGAGAGGCCAAAACGTAGTGGCTTGCTCTTTCTGGCTCTTTGATACAGATTTTTTTGATCGTGATTTTTTCTTTTTTGGCATAACTTCTATCAATATTTTACCCTAATTGTATAAGCAATGTATACTCTTGAGTTATTATAGCAAAAATTACATCATTTGTCAATCACCCCTACTCTTTTATTTATTCATAAATTATGTTATTATACTCGTCTATGATTTTAGATAAACTACATTTAGACAAAGAAAGTCGGCAAGAACGTCGTGCTAAACGTAATGTTTGGGCGCAGGCAGACTGGGTTGCAGAGGAAATCGCTTACGGCGAGAGAAGCAACGACTCAATGTATTATTTCAACATAGGGCAAACTCCCAATAACATGTCCGTAATAGAATATGCTACGGAGGTTGGTAAACTAGCATCAGGTAAAGCAATGCAGGAGTACACGTCAATGGACCTCGCAAGGTTTGATCTCGAAAGCACAGCTACAATCAATGCACTTAAAGCAGGGATTGGACTTGA
>CAYTUF010000002.1:0-2044 GCA_964441225.1 uncultured Candidatus Saccharibacteria bacterium
TATGGCTAAAATAGGTGTGATTGAAGCGTATAACAGTGGGCGTAGAGCCTATGGTGAAGGAATGGATATAACTAATGTCCCGGGTCACTATTCTAGCATAGAGCAAGAGAATTGGGCTGAGGGGTGGATGCAAGAATCTATTAACCAACTTGAGGAACTTCCAGATATAGGTGTGTCTAATCTTGAAGATTATTATGATGATGACAATGATATTGATGAGTTAGATTTTAATTAATCATGATAGGGCTGGAGGCGGTTCTTTAGACAACTCGGCACTAACACATATAGACAGCGCTTTTAGTGTCGCATCAAAGGTTGTCCGGCCTCACATTTTCTCCTCCTTGCCGATTGTGGAAGGGTATCTCGGAGGGCACTGCTTCGGTGCCGAGGGCCATGTTACCCTCCTTCTCTCTGACGATACAAGGTTCGATTCCTTCAAGGAGGGCCCTATTCTAAAATAGCCGTCACTGTAGTAAGGAGTATAATTATAATGCAGGAGATGGTATTCGATATTGAGATAATCATGCGGACTTGATGGACTATGGCCGAAACAACAGAAGAAAGAAAAGCAAGAATTGCGTCTAATCAGAAACGATATTATGATAGAATTAGGTCTGAAAATCCAGATCTTTACAAAATAAGAAAGAAAGGTTATAGGTTAAAAAGAGAGTATGGTATATCGTTAGACATCTTTAACTCTATGAAAGATGAGCAAAATAACAAATGTAAGATTTGTAAAGAAGTGTTTGTGGGGCAAATAGATGTTGATCATTGCCACATTACGGGACAAATAAGAGGGTTGCTTTGTACTCATTGCAATAAAGGTATTGGATGTCTAAGAGACAATATAACAATTTTGGAGTCCGCAATTGAATACCTTAAAGAGACTGGTGTTTGACACAGAAACAGACGGACTATGGCCAAACTACACCACACTTCACGTAATATCTATAAAAAACATAGATACAAATATTCTTAAGAGTTACTCAGATACATATATAGATGGAGTGGATGGGACAATACAAGAAGGGCTTGATGAACTATCATCAGCTGATGAATTAATAGGCCATCATATCATTGGATATGATTTACCAATGTTAGGATATTTAGAAGGGTGGTATGCTAAAAAGAATCAAAAAATTACTGATACATTGGTTATGTCAAGATTACTTAATCCAGACAGACCTAAACCAACCGGCCTTACCATTAAGAGTGGGCCTCACTCACTTGAAGCTTGGGGATATAGAGTCGGCAAGGATAAGCCTGCTCACGAAGACTGGAGTGTATTCGATTCCTCTATGCTTCGACGAAACAGAGAAGACGTGGAAATCAATCACCGCGTCTATTCTCTACTTCAAGTAGAGATGCAAGGATGGGATTGGTCTGAAGCTTTAGATATAGAACATAAAGTTGCAGAGATTATAACAAGACAAGAACATAATGGGGTATACTTCAATGTTACATACGCTAGAGAATGTGTGGAGCACCTTGATGCTGCAATCCAATCTATTGACGATGAACTTCTTCCTAACATTCCTAAATTTGCTAAGCAATGTGGGACTCCAATTCAAAAGCCTTTCAAAACAAACGGTACCTATATTAAAAGGGTTATCGACTGGTTCCCTGATCTTGCAGGGAATGGTGATAATTATGTGGGTGGTCCATTCTCTAGAGTGGACTACTCTAAACTAGACCTTAATTCCATACATCAAGTAAAGGAATATCTACTTACCCAAGGGTGGGAACCTACCGAGTATAACTATAATGACCAAGGAGAACGACTCAGTCCGAAGTTCTCTCCAGAAAGCTTCGGAACGATTAGCGGTAATATCGGGAAACTTATCTCGGATAGAATCCATTATCTCCACCGCAGAAATCAAATACTCGGATGGATTAGCCGTGTTAGAGCTGACGGACGCTTGTCGGCTGGCGCTAATACTTGCGGAACACCAACTGGAAGAATGCGTCATCAAAACGTCGTAAACGTTCCTAAAGCCGTAGACAGTGTATTCTTTGGTAAAGAAATGCGTAGCATGTTCACTGC
>CAYTUF010000002.1:2144-12603 GCA_964441225.1 uncultured Candidatus Saccharibacteria bacterium
ATGTCCAAATTGCGGGTATGATAAGTTCCAATCATCCCCAGGATATAAGAAATGTAAGAGGTGTGGAGAGTGGGTACGCTTATAGATAATAAATGAGCTAGTTGGGATGGAGTCTTTGGACTAGCTGAATCAAAGAAAGAAGGATCTATAATACTATACGGTAAATCTTCCAATAGGGGAAATAAAATCATGCAATTCATCGTAGGTCGTGTAACTGATTATGGTCTTGGTAGCGAATCTCACTTTGATAAAGAGGTAGATGCAGTATCCTATGCTAATCGTATTGCCCAAAGCAATGCAGGCAGTGCAGTAGCAATCTATAAAGTATATCAAGTAATGAAGACTGAACCGCTTGCTATTCAAGACATCAAAGTAGAAACTATTGAAGGCGATCTTGTCAAGTTCCTTGAGGACTTTTCAGGAGTAAAAGATAGTGATGATTATTGCGAGTATGAAGATTTACAACCCTACATTATCAGCTAATAGATAGATTAACCATGTATACAATAATTCGTGAATATCAAATGGATGAAAAGTTCGAAACAATTGATGATGCTAGAAATCAAGTAAAGGCGTCAATTGATGGAGGAACACAATCTGACATGTATATTGTTGAATTGGTGGAAGCTTATAAAATTACAGTTCCTGTGGATGTTAAGATATTTAATAGGGAAGAGATACGAGAGGTGTTAAATGCTCCCCTCAGCAAAGCAATTAGTATTTCAAACTAAATACAGAATGCAAGTACAGATAGATAAAAAGAAACAATCTAAAAAAGAGAACTATTATGAAACCTATTGAAAGCAAAGCTACCCGTGAACAGCCTAACGATGATAACTACCTTGCCCGTATCGTAGCAATTTCTAATATTGGTACCCAACCCCCATTCCTTTATCAAGGTCAGATGACTAAACCTGATCCTCGTTGGGAGTTCACTTACGAGCTTGTTACTACAAGCATGAGCGATAGTCGACCCTTCTGGGTAAGTGAAGAAGTATCTTGTAAGAGTGGCTCTAAGAAGCTTACAGCTCGGTATCTTGCAGCTGGTGTACCTGAAGGATCAGATGCTAATGATCTTATCAATAAGCCAGTAATGATAGCCACTAAGAAAGATGAGAAAGGGTATGCTAAGGTTGCATCTGTAGCTGGTGTTCCTGGTGGTATCCCAGTACCTGAACTTCGTAATCCATCTCATGTGTTCGATATGTTTGATGAGAATTTGGATATGGATTTGTATTCATCCTTCTCTGACTTCAAGAAATCTAAATTCCAGAAAGCTGTAAACTTCGAAGGTTCCTCACTACATAAGGCATTGGCTGAAGAGGCCTCAGACGATATTCCCTTCTAAAGGAGAATAATATGTACGCTTGTCGAGTACGGTGTAAAGAGTGCGACTCTTGTAATATAGGGTTGGATGATTTCTACAATTGTCTGTGCTGTAATAACTGTGGAAGCAAGTGGTAATGAAAATAAGTGAACATTTTGACCGATCAGAATTTGCCTGCCACTGTGGATGTGGATTCGATACGGTGGATGCAGAGACCCTTCAGGTACTCGAAGAGTTACGCACCCATTTTAATTCACCTGTTCAGATTGATTCAGGGTGCAGATGCAAAGAGTATAACACCAAGATCGGTGGAGAAGAACACAGTCAACATATGGTGGGACGAGCTGCAGACGTAAGGGTAGAGGGTCATACTCCTAACCAAGTACAAGATTACCTCTTAGCTAAGTACCAAGGTAAGTATGGCATAGGTAGGTATAACACCTTTACCCATATCGATACTCGTACTAATGGACCCTCCCGATGGGATCTTCGAACATCTTTGTAGGAAGTCTCCAATGTCCCTATTGCTGGGGTTGGAATGTCCAATTAAAGGATGGAAAGAGGTATTGCCCAGATTGTGACAAATTCCTATGATCTAGAATATGTAACAGTATATGAATCTTCAGGACACTACATGTGTCCTAAGTGCTACTGTACTGATGTTTGGTGTTTCTCAGATACTTGGGAAATTCAATGTAAAGAATGCGAGTGGACTTGGTGATGCACGCTCTTATTGACGCCGACAGACTGGCCTATGCCTTTGGAGGTATGAAGGATGACAACGGATACCCTGTTGAATGGCAATTCATTGTTGAACGAATTGAGTCTAATCTCAATAACATCCTACAAAGTGTCAGACCTGTATCGTTCACTCTCTATCTTACCTCAGACGATAAGTCTAACTTTCGATACCGAGTGGCAACCATACGACCATATAAAGGGCACAGACCCTCTGATAAACCTTTTTGGTATGAACAGATTCGCAGGCATCTCATTGCCAACTACCCCACTGAAGTGGCAAGTGGAATGGAAGCTGACGACCTTCTTGGAATAACACAATCGCATAACACTGTTATCTGTTCTGTAGATAAAGATCTTAACAATATACCGGGATTACATTATGACGAACTTAAAAGTGAAAAAGGGGTTTATGAAGTTAGTGAGCTGGATGCTGACCGTAATTTCTTTTGTCAGTTACTCACTGGTGATCGCACTGATAACATTCCTGGCCTCTATGGTGTGGGTACATCATCCAAGTTGCTTGGAGTGGTCCGTGGGTGCACTGAATGGAATGACATGTACTTGGCAGTAAAAGCTGAGTATGAGAAAAGATTCGGGAGTTACTGGAAACTTTTCATGTTTGAAAATGCCCAACTATTATACATACTTAGAACAAACAATACGAGAGAAGTGATTGATAGATTTGAAGAAACAGAACTACGGGTCGGCTAGGAACAGGTTTCTAGATAGTTTTATAAAATCTGATGAGTGCTGGGAATGGTGCAAAGACGTATTCTACAATGGATATGGCGTCTTTAGAGCCCAAGTAGATGGAAAACAAAAACTACTTAAGGCGCATAGAGTGTCCTACGAATATTATGTAGGAGAGGTAGGTGATAAATGTGTATGTCACTCTTGCGATAACCCAAAATGTGTTAACCCAGAGCACTTATTTCTAGCAACGCATAAAGAAAATATGGAAGACAAAGTGTCTAAAAATAGACAATGGAGAGGGGGCCGTCCTAGGAAGATTTCTACTGAACAAGTAGAAGAGATTAGAAACAAATACACTGGGAGTTATGGAGAAATTAATAAACTATGCAAGGAGTACGGTGTATGTAGAAATACAATGTCATCGTATATTAAGAACAAATGACACAGAAGAAATCCTCAAAAGGTTCGAAGCGACAGAAGCCAAAACTGCGTAGCGGACTAGAGGACAAAGTAAGAAAGCAATTAGACAATAATAAGGTAAAATATGAATATGAAACTCACAAGATCGAATACACTGTTCCCGCTGTACAGCGATCCTATACCCCAGATTTCATCATTTTTAAATCATCTGGAGAGCCGATATTTATCGAAGTCAAGGGAAGATGGACACACGAAGATCAATATAAACATTACTTTATCAGGTCCCAGCATCCAGAACTCGACATCAGATTCATATTCCAAAGAGCTGACAATAGAGTCTCAAAAGGAAGCAAGCGATCTTATAGATCTGTTTGTGAGGGGGATGGCTACGGTCTTCTCAAAGGACATATATGGAAATACTCCGACAGAGGGGTCTTGCCCCAAGAATGGTTGATGGAGTAAAAATATGCTCTTTGTGTAAAAAGAGTTTGCAATTAAGTATGTTTTCTCTTTATTCCAAAAAATCTGGGAAATTAAGATCAAGATGTAAAGATTGTTGTTCTAAATATTACCAGAGCAACAAAGATAGACACAAAAAGCTATCTAGAGACTGGTTTCTTAAAAGTGAATATAACATTTCACTGGATGAATATAATACTATTCTTAAGGATCAGAATGGTTCATGTAAAATCTGTAAGAAAGTTTGTGAAAAGACTCTACATGTAGATCACTGTCACTCAACCGGAACTATTCGCGGATTGTTATGCTCTAATTGTAACAGAGGTATAGGACACTTAAAAGAAGATCCAGACATATTAAAAAGCGCAATAGACTATCTTTCGAAATGAGTAGCATATTTATGATAACAATGGGGGAGATACAGTTCATTAAAGAACTGATACAGGAGCTTTGTCTCCTTGCTGAGCCCTCAGAGTATTACGAAGGGGAGGTGCAAGACGCATACACTATCCTAGATAAATTATCCAAGTTCGATTTCGAACAAACAGTTTCAATATATTATCAAATAGAGGAAATAAATAAAAATGGCAATGACTGAAAAAGAAATCCTTGAATACGCAGAAGAGCTTGTAGCAATGGCTAATGAAGCGTCTACCAAGGGTATGGCAATGACTGAAAAAGAAATCCTTGAATACGCAGAAGAGCTTGTAGCAAGGGCTAATGAAGCGTCTACCAAGGGTGAGGAAATCCATCCTCAACAATTGATCGATCTTATTCAACGTCGTGGTGAAGTAACAGACCAAGACGACCAAGTTAAGATTCCTCAACTTACCAGTGATCTCCTCCACGCACAAGAGACCCAAGACAATGCAGACCAAGAAGCAGGTGAAGGCGAAGTCGCCGAAGAAGCCACAAGTGCCGAGTAAGAAGCCTGTTACGAAAAAGCAGGCAATAAAAAACCAGCCCCCTGTCAAGCAGAAAGCTGGTTTAATTGGCCGCCTGAAAGCGGCGTGGAAGACCTTAGTAGCTTAGTATACTGGCCTTCTCTTTAAGCCCCGGGGTGCAATACCTTGGGGCTTTTTTTTTGATTATGGTTTACTACAGTGACGTCTTCGACGTGCAATGGTGACGCTTCCTTCTGCGAACTAGCCAATTAAGTGTGGAAGAATTTGAAATATGTTCATGCCAACGGCGATGGAAAGGAACGCGGCGCTTAGAAGGCAGAGGATCACCCACATGATGTTTAGCTTTTTGTTCATTATTGTTACAGTGGTGATGAGCCCTTCTTTTCCATTTCCAAAAAGAAGGTGAGTGATCCTCTCCTGCTCCTTTTTGATTTCACCGACTTCCTTGGCAGATGCTTGGTGACGTGCCTCTGCCTCAGCGAATCCTTTAGCCAATATGACTTGTATCTCTGTTATCTTGTCTACTAGTTCTATATGGCTTGATCGTCTTTCCATATCCATTTAATATCCTTATTGAAAACTATCCTCAAACGGTGCTTTTTGTTCTTTAGCCTTCTTACCAAAAATAGCAGAATCAAATGGCCCTTTACCTTCTTTATACGCCTCCATCCTAAATTGGATTGGCTCTTTTTCAGGGGTTAGCTGCTGTTTAACCCAAACTTTTCCTGGGAAGCTCATTTGATTAACAACTTCTTTGGCTACTGGAGTAAGGCTCCATTTATTCTGGTAAGCTGCTTGGTTGTATACAGCTGCTAGAGAAGACCCAAGACTTATAGCCTGACTAGGCCCGGGGCCCATTACAAATTGGGAAAGGCCCCGTTGACCGTAAGTTGCAGAAGTCAGAAGATCTTGTATAATTCCGAAAGAAGCTACATTATTCTGAGCATCTAACATAGCCCTTGTTAATGTTTTCTCCTTGTCATCGGCATTCAGGAAGTTTCTAACATTATTTACTATGTATCCAGCCCCAGTCCCAATTGTCAAATACACCATAAGGGGTAATGGGTTGCCCTGCTTAATTAGTGGTTTAAGGGCATACTCGTTAGCAAAGGCCCCTTGACCATAAGTGAATCTTTTAAGCTGCCAAAGCATTTTACCAGTAAACGATCCATAGAAATGTGGCATCTGGTCTGCATCATTAACAAAATTAATAATATTACTTACTCTTTGAGCACCAAGGCCTATAGCAGTTTTCATATCATCCCCGGCCTTAGCAACAAGCCAAGATCCGTTCTCAACATCAGAAATAGTGGCAGATGTTATATTCTTGCTAGGGTGTATACCAACTTCTTTAAGGGCAGCCTCTATTTTGGCTAATTGCTTTGGATTTGCTCTTCCGACCTTAGCTAGTTCATCTAGCTTAGCCTTATTTTTAAGAAGCTGTAAAATGTACTGCTTACCTAGATGGTAAGAGGATGTTCTATTAATATCTTCAGTTGCATTAAATCTTACTAGGTCAAGCCATTTCCCAGGGTCTTTAATAATATCTCCAATATACGGTACTTTATCTAGTTTTTGCCCAGTCTTAGATAAATCAGAAATCCTGCCTGCAAAGTCAGCGTGGATATGCTCTATACCAGCTCCAAAGGCATTAGCCTCCTCTTCAAAAGCTTTTTTACCAAACTTGCTAGCCCATCCTTTAGCTATGCTCTGTGAGTAGATTTTAAGAGCTTGGTACGGAGTAATTGCCCCATTAATCCCGGTCTTAGCAGATAGAAATAGGGCCCCGTTGACAGGATGCTGAGTAGAGTTCGTAATCCCAGACATAGTAAGTTTTAGGAGTTGCAGATTCCTTAAAAAGGCAGACCCTTTGGTTTGCCATTGAGCAGCATTCATGAATGTTTGAACAGCCCAAGATCTTGGGTCCCCTTGCTGCTTAAAGAAAGCTTCTCTAAAGCTTCTAGCTATAGCTGGACTTTCGTCCCACATTTGTTTAAATACTTCAGCAGCATTCTCATTATTATTTCCCCAAATTTTAGCAGATTCAAGCCTAGTAGCTGTATCGTGAGAATAGGCACTCATAGCCTTATCTACATCCACAACCATAAACCTATCCAATACTTTTTCCAATTCTGGGGGGTATTTTCGAGCTTTCTCCAAATGAGATGAAAGTCCTGCTTGTCCTATTGCGGAGCTTCTCTCCCAAATACGTTTATATATGTCTGGGGTTAGGATCCAATTACCATTAGCGTCTTTGGTAATATAATTAGTCATATCAGTAATAGACTTATTACCTAATATAGAATTGGCAGCTGTTTTGGCGGATTCATAGTTTCCGTACTTAACCTCAGACATAGCCTTAAAGAAAGCTTTTTGACCCTCTTCACTTTTTAGAAAGGCCTTATCATATACCCTTGGGAAGTAGCCAACACTTTCAGCGGCTTGGATAAGTTCGTTGCCCTGTGCCTTAGTTAGAATCCCCTGATTAACGTATTCGGTTACACGCCCATTGAACATCTTACGAACATCTTTAGCTGCATTAATAATTCTTTGCGGGGTTTGGGAATCTACTTGTGCAGATCTGTTAAGAAGCCCTCTTACAAGTCTAGTATCATCTGGGGTTAAATCATACTTAACTTTAATATTGTTCCAATCTCTCATCCATTGGCCATGAGACATGCGAATACGATCATTCCAGTTGGTAAACATACTGGAGACCTTCTCACCAACACTTCCAAGAGATTTCCATACTGTTTGTGGGCGAATAAGGGCTTGTCCCATAGTAAGAGACTTGCTTTGTAGCCCTGCGAATTCTTCTGAGTTGCTAGTTGCATTAGAATTAAATTCTGGAACCCCTTCCCCAGGCTCAGCAGGTTGAGCATAAAGCTTTTTACCTGTTTCGCTGGTTATTAGAACATCCCCATCTTTAATAGCTTCTAGAGCAGCCTCACTAACGTTAGAGTGGAGAGGTACAGATGTTTTAGAGTCACTGAGAATAGTTGCAGACATCTTGGTATTAGATAGGGCATCTAATGCTTGTATATCTTCTGCGTCAGTGTAGTATACTCCCTGCTCTTCTTGTGGCCGAAACAACCTTGCTTCGCGCAGCTTACCGGCTTCATCAGATCCAAGATTTACTTTTACATCTTCATAAGCTTTCGGGGATTTAGTCCCTGTAGCAATTTCATAGTCTTTATTGATCATCCAAGAGGATCTCGTAGAGTCCCCTGACAGATTGTCGATAATAGCTTGGTGCCTAGCAGCCTCTGCCCCTTTACCAAGACCCAACGATTCATTAAGATCGATAGCCATTTTTGTAAAGTCAGTTGGGCCGCCAGTTTGAGGTGCCATCTCTTCAACTGTATAGTACGGTGACGATCTAGCATATGCCGAGTTAGTGGAAACGCTTTCAGATCCTTTCGGGGACTCAGAGAATGCTTTAGATAGTTCTTCGGAGGTCACTTCCTGTCCAGCCCTAATCTTAGCTTTGAGCATCCCCGAGACCTTAGAAAATGGCTCTAAAATGGCCCCATGAACTAACCCCCCAACTATAAATCCAGTGGCCGCTGAAGTAGCAACCTTAGATGCAGCGTCAGATAGTTCATCAGTGCTTGTTGGTACCCCGTCCTTTGCCAGTACTTCAGATGCTGCTTGAGCAGCTCCAAACTTAGCGCCAAACTTAGCTACTTGTGCAGTTCTGCCTACCCAAGTTGCAGCCTTAATTTCAGGAGCCACTAAGATAGATGGATCTGCAAGGCCACCTATAAACTGCCCTGCCATATTTAGATATGGGTGATTGCTTACATCCTCATTATTAAAATACTTTTGGATAAGGTCTGATTTCCACTTTGCATTATGGGAAGAAATCATATCTCTTCGTTGCTGGTCTGTGGTAGTTTCAGAAGAGAATCCACTACCGTAAACAGAGTCTAACCCACCCTCGTTAAGAACCCCCATTACTCTTGGAAACTTTGATTCTAAGTAACGTATAGAGTTTAATACTGGGCCCTCTCCAAAGCCCTGTATAGCCCCTATAGCGACTGAGTCAACCGGTCCTGCATGGCTCCTATTCCCTTTCATTACATCAGCGTTAGGGGACGTCTCAGGGACTTTAATGCCGTACTTCTTAGCTAGGTCTTGAGCTCCCTGCGATATTCCACCAGACGATACTTGTCCTCTGTATTTAGAATACAAATCTTGGCTATCAGTTGGTTCGGATTGTTGAGTCTGTTGTTGAGCAGACTCTTGTAACCCGTACTTAGATGCTAGTGCTTGTGCCTCTTCAGAAAGGGCCATATTATTTCGACATACTCAAAAGCTTATATTGGTCTTGCTTGGGCAGCTTCCAAAAATCTGGGTCATTAATTAGTTTTATTTGGCCTTCATTAAAATTGTCTTTTACTTGATCGCCAAGTGACCCTGTATTTTTACCATATGGTCTTTGGACCCTCCCAGACTTAAGTATCTCAGTCATGTTATAGTTTTTGGAGGCCCTTGGGTTTTGTCCGCCAGGAAGATTGCCACGTATTTCCTCAACTATAGATGATTGCTTATTATTCAATTCTGGTTGGGTCTGAGGTTGCTCTTGACGTTGGCCCCCTCTTTCTATAGTTCCACTTGACTCAGGCTCTTGGAAATCACCACTCATATCTATTTGTGTTTTATGGGCCCCATACCAAGTCATTGTACTCTGAAGTCTGTCTGAATTGCTCATAGATTGAACAGCCAAATCACGAGCCATTTCAGGTACAGACTTAGGCATTGAGTACGGTCGCCCTGCTATCTTATCTTCGTTAGCTTGGGCAGCTTGTTTTATGTACAGACTTTGAGCCATTGGGTAAACAATAGAACCTATTTGCTGTATTTGCTCTTTATTAAGCCCCAAGTTATATTGGTCATTGTACTGACTCATCCCTGCGAGTAGCTCTGGTAGATTATCCCTTATACTCCCGAAGTCACCTACTTTAGGTATAGTGTTAGTTTGATTGCCACGATCTGTTTTTAACTTAGCTATGTCAAATGCGCTTTGATTTTTAATCCCCAATAGATCTTTATTGTGCTCATATCTGGCATTCTCAAGTGCAAGTGAAGATGCCTCTTGTTGACCTAGCCTTTGATTAGCACCTGCTTGTTCTATGCCGATACGCTTAAGAGCTTCTTGGTCTTTAGTTGCTTGTTGCATTCTTTGGATACGTTCAGCACGATTTTCTTGAGTATAATTAATATGTAGTGCCGCTTGCTTGGCCATATTACCAGTTGGATCAGCCTGTATCTGATCTGCAGTTGGTAGTCCCGCAGCCCACTCAGGGTTTACTGAAGCTAGCTTTTGTCTATTAGATTCATACGTACCTAGATCACTAATCTCTCCAGTCTTTGGGTTTATTGATTGGTTCATTAGGTTAGCAGTATAGTTTATCTGATCATCTGATTGTTTACTAAGCTCTGATGCCATCTTAGCATCTAAGCCAATCTTTATTGACTTCTGATACAAACCTTCATTATTTTTATAGAAATTAAGAAGGGAGTCAGTTTGGTATTTATCAAGTGCATTCTTAGAGATGGATGCCGATCTTTCAGCCTCCCTTGCATTCTTAGCAGATTGAGAGATATAGTCTTGAGTCTCAGCTACTTGTTGAGCAGTTCTAGAATTTAAGTAGTCTGTATTGGCCATACTCTGAGAGTAATCTCCAATACTTGTTAGGGCTTGCCCTGGAACCCATTGGAAGCTGTCTGAAATTGCCATTTAGACCAAACCTCCGAGTACGCTACCAACAGTTTCACCAATAAATCTGCCACTAGAACTGCCAAAGGAACCGCCTATTACGCCCCCAAGACCCCCAAGAGCGCTAGAAAGTCCTGTAGTAGACCCTGCATTGGATTTACCAATACCTGCAGTAGCAGCAGCAGAGTCGCT
>CAYTUF010000002.1:12703-22361 GCA_964441225.1 uncultured Candidatus Saccharibacteria bacterium
TCCACCACTTGATCCAGACAGCACAGAATTTCCACCAAGATTGAGAGCTAAGCCTCCAGTAGTACCGGACCCACCAAGACTAGAAAGGCCGCTTGAGGATGATCCACCAGCTGCAGCACCACTACCACCTCCAGATGCTCCTGCTAGTGCTGATCCACCAGCTGCAGTCCCAAGTAAGGCAGCTAGTGTATAGCCATTTCTAGCATCCTGCCTATTCCCTTTACTGTCGCTATAAGCCCCATATAGAGCAGATGCTGCGGCTGATCCTGCTAACCACCAAGACATATATTAATCCTTTTCCAATAATTTCTTATTATCTGATTCCAATTTAAATGAGTCATATTCCTCATAAGAATCAGCAGTAAATTGTTCTTCGATTTTGTCTAAATCAGTGTTTTCAGTGGAATGGAAATTCAACCAAATAGTGTCTTCTAACGTCCTTCCTACTTTCTGTGTTCCTGGAGGAGAGACAAATATATACGGAGCCTTCATAACAGATACCCCGCCAGTCTCCATAGCTATCTCAATAGATCCGCTAAGTAGAACATTAAGGGTTTCATACTTATGTATCTTGCCAATTAAGACCGTCCCATTTGGAATATTTAATTGTCTGCAATAAACACCATTGGCAAAATAGTGTAATGTTTCATGTTCAGCTTGAGGCAATGAAGAGATATACTTTTGAGCGGCCATCATAGCCTCTCTAGGTATCATGTCTATTACATTAGGAGACGACTGCACGATCCTGTACTCTTAGCCAGTTGGTTCCATTAGAAAACGCTAAGGTTGGTCCTCCAACTTCATCATAAACAAATATAATACTTGAGAATGCAGGTGAGGATGAAGATCCAAGTTTAGTGGCATCTGGAAGAGCAGCCTTAGCATACCCCTCTATCCCTATAGACCCTCTTCCGATATTGAATTGGATTTTAGAAAACCACTTACTCCAAGTTGGGGATGTAAGGTCTTTTACTTGTACAGGTGCAGGATCAAGTTTAAACATATTATGCGTATTGACTTGCTCTTATGTCCGCCTCTACAGCTTCAATCCTCAATGTATCAGAACCTGTATATCGAAGCATGTAAGCACGTCTTTTGTATTTACCAAGCCTGGTAAGGGACCAATTCTCTCCAGTTGTTAATTGTCTTTCACTGGAAAACGTCTTATAGTGATCATCAGACCAGCTAACATAGATAGGAGATGCATCAGCACCAGCTGAATCTGTTGTTCCAACAACAGACATACGATGGCAGAATTTGTTAGTTAACAGACTTGAGTCTTCCTCTTCGAACAATGCTTTAAACACTATCGCACTATCTGTTATTGTACCAGGCGCTGTTGTGTAGCTTTGATCTACACGTGAATCTTTAGTATCAAACCAACCAACATCTCCAGTTAGAAACATCATCCTAGGTTGAGAATAAGTTCCTTGTCTAGATACACTTATAGCTGAGAATCCCTCTATATGACTGGCATCGGTATCAAAAATAGATACAGTCCCCGTAGATATATCAAATGCTAGAGTATAGAGTGTAAAATATCTATAATACCCAAGAGCATTAGTAAGAACAGTGAACGATAGAAGATATAAGTCGTGATCTCTAAGTGTTACTGAACAGGAGAATGTTGGTGTTATAGCAGCAAAGGATTGACTGAGAAGTGCATCGACACTTCCAGATGAAATCTTTCTAGGGGCAAACTGCTCAAGAGAGTAAAGGCCTATATTACCATTTCTACTAAATCCTAGAAACTGAATACTGTCCCCTAAACTAGATACTGTGTACGTACCTATAGCTCCAATATTGTAAAAGGTGTCTTGGCGTCTTTCTAATGGGGTTCCAGTAGGATTACCAGCATTGTAATAGAATTCAATAAAATTAGTTCCAAACAACACTATATGATCGTGATGTCTTTTTAATGCTATACCACTACCATCAGATCTGTCTGAAGTGATGAAGTCTAACCCACCCCAAGTAGTTGGATCCCCATAAGCTGAGTTCCAAATAGTCTTATCGGTCAGTAAGAATAGGTATCCGTCTAACTGAACACCGCCAAGAATGTTACCTGAGAATGGAAGAGTCCCTATAGCTGTTACTGTAGTTGGAGTGGTGGAGTGTATGTACCAAGCGCTGTTAGACCCTATCTCAAGTATTACTAAATACTCTCCAACCAGAACAAATTCTACAGGGTTAAGACTTCCAGTAATAGATGCTATGGGAGTGGTACCACTGTATACAGTAGCATATACAACAGAATACTCATTAGACCCCCAGTAATAAATACCCCTACCAACTAAGTTATGAGTATTGTTTCTTACTGTAATACTATCTCTTTGGGTGGCGTACACTCTTCCATTGTTGTATTTAGAATACAATGCATTCTGAGAATACGCCCCATTATCAAATGATGTAGAAGTGTATTCAGTGTATTCTTCAGGATCTAAAGTAGTAACAACACTTGACCTAACAATCCCCATTGTTAATTGCCTTTTCTTCCTATATCCGTACCCCAGTTATCTGGTCGGAAATATACAGAGGTCTCTTGTTCAGTATCCCAGTCAAATACCACTTTATACAGTGCCGCAGCTTGTTGCATAAGTCGTTGGTAATCCATTGCCGGGATACCATACTTAGGTGCTAACATAACAGCAAGATTATAGGCTAATGGACCGAACCACTCTTGTGGAAAGTCTGGTTCATCCGAAGATGAATCAAAATCTTCTAACGTACGTTGACAAACAAGGATTGCATAGTCAATCTCAGAAGAGCTTACTGGCCATACAGACAATGTAGATGATGTGCGTTGAGGGTCAAAGTACATTTCGATAGTTTGAGCTGAAGTGTTCTTTGTAGCTCGTTGCCAATAGTCAACACGGCTCAATTGCCACACTGGAATGTCAACAGGACTAGAGCCGTTAGGATAACGCCTTACATACGCCTCTAGAAGGCGCATAGGGCGGTTTGCAGTGGTAGAGTAGGCATATACCACATACCCTGATGCAACGTCTGCTGGAAGCGTTCCTGTGAGCCCTATCGTCGATCCTGATATAGATGCTATAGTATCCCAATAGACTTCAGTACCTGAGGTCTGAATTCCGATCTTCATAGTCGTAGACAGACCAGATGCACTAGTAACTTCTATAGAGTTGTCCCCTGAAGTTGCAGCTGCAGATGTGGTAGTCTGTTCGAAGCTGTCTGTCCAATGATCTGTAGTTGTACTATTTAGGGTATACTCTTTCTGCCCTATATTAAAAAATAGGTAGCTTTTCTTAACTGCAAAAAGATTAAGACCTGATGCTTGCCAAGTCTTAATCATCATATTAAGTGTTCTAGAGGATGATGTATATTGATCTGAAGTATATGTTTGTCCTTCTCCAAGTACACCAAGAAGCTCTAGCGCCTCTGTAATAATCTCAGATGCCGATGTGCTGTAATTAATACTTGCTGATGTACTCATTTAACAACCTTTATTCAGTTGCTTGAGAAAGGCAGTGGCCTTTACCAAAGAAGAAGTCTACAAATTTAGATGCTGGGATAGCCCATTTTTTATCTTCTACAAGACCATTACCAATTCGAGTAGATACGGTCATTGTTGGCTTACCGCCAAATAAGGCATTAAGGGTTTGATCATATCCAATAGCCATGCTAAGTGCGCGTTCTTGGTTACCAAACAAAGTTTGGGCTAACATAACAAGAAACATTATAGGGGAGCAGATTACACACACTGCCCAAGCAAATAAAAGCTTAATTCGAATAGTCATATTATTTATTCCTTACAATTGTAAGTCTAGTTCCTGTTGCTACAGTAACAGCATTGCCACCTTCATTTCCATTTTGCATGGCTTGGACTATTACTGCATCACCAGCAGTAAGTGGGATTGCAAGGCTAAAGTTTCTTACAATCGTTGGCCTTGTTATAAATGTAGGGAGGTCATAATCAAGAACTACTGCGTATGTGTCAGTTGTGGTGGTGTTATTAATTCTTACATAAACACTATTAATAGTTCCAGCACACCCAAATAATATAGATCCAGAAAATGTGTATATACCTGTATAAGTTGCCGTAAATGTTCCTGTTCCTGGAGTATTTTCTGATAGGTCGTCTTGAACTTCAGTATCAAATGTTATATCGTAGTATGTCGCGTCTAAAGATAATGTAATAGGTGTAGACGATATGCGCTCATACACGTAACTAGCTTGGGTAAGAGGAAGGCCACCAGAGCCAAGTGCTACGGATTGAACAAATGCGGTAGTAGCTATCTTAGTTGTATTGTCGGTATTAGTTTGTGTAACTCCGGTAGTTCCAGTAGGAAGGCTTGGAGTTCCAGTAAACGTAGGAGATGCTAATGGGGCGTATGTAGTCGCCACTTCAGAAGAAGATAACACACTTATGGCCGTACGGGCTGCAGCTGCTGTAGTGGCACCTGCAAAGAGTGTGTTATAAAAAGCATCAATGGCATTGAGCCAAGATGCATAAATTACGGTAGATCCGTCAACAAATGTAGTCACGATAGTTCCTATAGAGTAATAGTGAATGTTCCAGACGGAACTGTAGATGGAGATGTTCCAGTTACTGCATACCCAGGTATAGCCAATCCTGCAACTGCAAATCTGTAAACTACTTCACCAGGGTAAAGATCAGAAATGTAAACATCATTTGGTTGTGGTCTTACATTCCCTTCAGGAGCTATCCTGTCTTGTTTAGCTCTTACAAAATCTTGAGGATGACGAGGTTCCCAATCATCCAAGCAAACCACATAACCTTCCCAGGTTACACGTGATTCGGATTGTCTTACTGCACATCCACAACGGTCGCAGGTTACCCAATGGTCCCCACTAATAAATCCAGGACTACGGGTCTTTTTGTTCCGTACATTCCTTGATGGTAGATGTGGTATTGGAGCTCTCATTAGAACATCCTATTATACAGGTTTAAGAGAAAGAAAAAGATGCGCTTAAACCAGTTGGGCCCTTTGGGACTAGGAAAGAGATGCTCAATGTATTAGACATCCCAGACTCAAGATGAGTGGTTGTGTCTACAGCCGTAACATTATAATTATAAGTTTTGCTTGCCTTTCCATCCATTAAAAGGCTAAAATTGAGCACAGCAATATCAGACACAATCTTAATATTATCTTCATAAAGGTTGTATGTAAGATTGTGATCTAAGACTGAACCGTCTGTATAGGTAGTTGGAGCTTGCCAACTAAAGTCTAAATGAGCAGACATGATTAAGCACCATAGTAAATAATGTAGTTACCGCCAGCGGATACTTCTACGTAGATACCATTCTTACAACGAATAGCAAGATTCCACGCCATATCTTCGCTAAAATTAGCACCTGTACCTACATGTTTATGTAGCACAGTTCCTGTATTATCTGTACCATCGTAAACGGTAAGAGTTGTAGCACCGCCACTAGCATTAATAACTGTGACAGCGTTAAGTGTTCCTCGGCCAGTATAGATCTGGGCATTCCCAGTCTGAAGGCCAGATGATAGGCAAGTAGTACCTGTCATTGCATTTCTCCAAATTATAAAGAATAGAGGGCCTTTCGGCCCTCATTATTCTTAAGAGCCGGCAGAGCCGTAGATTGCACGCCAGTCAGTCCAGCCGTACGACTTACGGAACGAAGCTTTAAACTTAGCGTTTTCAGTTTCGAAATCGTTGTCGATGCCGAATTCCATCGAGCGACGTTCAAAGCACTTGAGGCCATCTTGAACACCGGTACGAAGGAACCAAGCAGTAGTGCTGGTCAGATAGTGGTTAACAGCAACGCCTTGCGGGATACGGCTTTGCTGGTAAATGACGTTGACGTCATTCGGAGCATAACCAGTCACTGCTCCACCATTTGCAGACGGACGATACGGAGTACCGAGGATACGGTTAGCTTCAAATTCCAGATCAACAGGAACAATCAGCTTGTTAGGACGTACCGCGATACGAAGACCACGATCGTTAGTCCATTTACCCATATCAATGATCGCTTGTTCAATAGAAGCTTCCGACAAAGCTGCAGTACCTGCCGAATAGTTCGATTGAGTGCCGCCACTAAAGTTAGTGTGGCTTGCGCACATTGCTGCACCGTCGCCACCAAGATACGTATTAGTCGTGTCAAATGCACGGTTGTATACGTTAGCAGCAAGGATTTCATCAGTTTGACGCATAGAGTATGCGAGACCACGAGCACGACGCTGACCTACTACATCGTATTGATCGTCTTCGACGATTTCACGAGTAATAACAAAGCCGAGAGCATATACTACGTGCGTATAGCGCGTAATGTAAGCTTGACTTTCAGTATCGTAATCGATTGCTTGGCCTTCAGGCTTAATGCGAGCCAGACCGAACGAGGTGATACCTACATCTTCTTCGTATGCACGAGTAGATTTAAAGGTATCGAAGAGTTGGGTCCATTCAACCGGAAACTCTTCATAAGATTTGCCATACCAACTGTTGACACCTGGCCACAGGGCTTTGGCAAATGAGCTAGAAGTAATAATACCCATTATGTCATCTCCCTATGTTACGCAACAGTCACGAACTTAACGAGGAACTTAGCAGCAGTGCTAGTCGCATCGTTGTCCGGGGCAGTTTGCATTTCTACAACAGCTACATCATGGTGACTATCAGTCGTAAGTTTGACCGAAGAGAAACCAGTAGTACGGCTGCCATGAGCTTCGTTAGCATCAGTAGTGAAATCAGCTTGTGAACCGATTACGAGATCGAGATCGGAGGCTCCTTCAACTTCAAACAGATAGTCAGTAGCAGGAACAACTGCTACAACACCAGTGTCTGCGTAACCGAGGTAACGTTGCATAAGATTGTTGGGATTGAAATAGCCAGCTTGACCGAAGGTCGAAGTGCTAGTACCTACACCAACACAAACACCGAGAATGGGATCCCCACTATTGGCCGGGAGTACTTTGCCGCTTGACAACTTAACCGGATCGCCGATATAAATATCGCCGTGGTTATTAGTCGTATCCGAAGAACGGGTACCTGCGGTATAGTAACGAACAAGGCCTTGGTACGGATGACCACTCAGGGATTTAACAGGGCGAAAACCCATTGAACGAGAAACGTTCGCCATTTATTAAACTCCTTGAAATTTATTTCCTTGTAATACTGAACTCACTTAAATACTGCCCATCCTGGGTATTAGTAATAGATTGTTCAGCCATTTTGTTTTCATGTTCCAATGCTTCAAGATCCTCTTTACGCCATTCTTTTGGTATGCGCATCAAATACATCCAACGTCCCGGACCTGATGGAACACGAATAATAGATCCGTAGTTGTGAGATTGATATACGTTTGTTTGCCCTACTACTTCTTCTTTGTTAGCCTGGACAAATTCATAACCGGCGTTTCGCATCTTTTGAATTCTGTACCCTGTCTCATCATCGTCTACCTCCCAGTGGTAGTCGAAGTTGGGGTTCATATTCTGTACTGTTAGAATATCGCGAGCCCCACTAATAGGTACACGGGTGTCTCTAGTTACCCTGCTCTTTGGAACGTGCACACGTGGACGTCCGCCTTTGTTTTTTGGTGGAACAAACTCTTGTTCGCTCATTAGATCTCTCCTATATCATGCAATTGTTGCGCGTATTCTTCATACGATTTAATAGCTCCAGCTTTAATAAAGCCATCTGCGAATCTACGTTGTTCAGCGGTAAGCTTCCTTACCAACCCTTGAACCTTCGTAGTCCCTGATGTCTTATTGGTACCTTGGCCTGATGTAGGCTCTGAAACTGCACTTGCACGACGTTTAAATTTTTGAGGAAACTCCTCTTGGAGTAATTCCTTTGCCATATCCAAAGCCTCTGTTTTTCCAAACAGACTGGGGTCTTTCTTAACCAAGTCTTGGACTATAGCATTCATAGCACCTTGAAGTGCCAGATCAGACTTATACCATGAGTTGTCTTCCAACCACTGATCAACTTCGGGATTAGATTGATCGGTATTGTCTTTAGTATTGGTTTGTTGCTCAGAGATCTCTTTGTCTCGTACCCTCTTAAGCTCATCAATTCGATCGTCGATGTCAACTACTTTTTCATTGTCACCAATATCGAGAGCTTCGCGTTTAAGTCCTTTTAGGTCATTGAGTGCTTTTTTATAAGCATCCTCTTGTACCTTCCGATGATGATCTGCAAGAGCATCAAGGGCTTCTTCATTCTTAGCCAGTCGTTTTTCTAACTTCTTAATTGTGGAAGATTGGGACTTGATACGGTCCATGTATTCGCCACGGCGATTAAATTCCTTAGCGTCTACCCAATCTTCGAGATCACCTTCCCATTCCTCTTGTGGTCGCCAACCAGCCTTGATTGCTGCCTCCTCGTGAGGGTTAATAGTAGTTCCTTGGGATTGTTGTGGCTCTACTATTTGATCTAAATTACTCAGCGGATCCATTAGGTTCCTCCTCTATCAATGCGATGATGTCTTCATCATTCATGACCATATACCTGATCTCTGTTTCTGGATCGTCAATATAACGACCTGCATAGCGAGAGAAGTGAACCTTATCTCCTACTTTGCACCATGGTGTTTCATCTTCGAAACCTTTCCAGCACAGATGGCCAATACTAACAACAGTCCCTGTAATCTGGGCTGCTCTTTCCTCTTTACGGTTTAAAGATGCAATGAAGATACCACCTTCACTAAACTCTTCTACTTCGTCAGGAAGAACCAGGACTCTACGTCCTAATACTTTAATCTTTTTACTCACTAAATGAGTCTCCGTCTAAGTTAAGGTTTTTGACATCATTGATATGTTCGATAATGTCATTCATGGCTTGGGCCATACCACGTGCCTTAGCCTGCCTCTGGGACGTCTCTGCAGAGCTTTCTTCGCTGGAGTAACCTCCACCTAGCCACATCACTACAATCCCCGCTATATCGCCTTCTAGGCTGTTTAAAAGGGACTGTGTACAAGGGTGGTTGTACCAGCCAATTGCCTCTTCTTTTGAGACGTTATCTAAAATCTTTGTTGCTACATCATAAAACGCTTGTGGGTTGTATCTATTTCGAATTAGATCCACTTGTAGTTGCCTTCTGTTGCGCCGTCTGTCTGGCTATTTCTGTCATTGCTTGGTCATTTTCAATCCCGAACACCTTAGCGTAGTCATCTACAACTGCTCTGAGGTGATCGAGATTTGAGCCTTGCTCTGCTGCATCAGCTTGAGCCAATTGCAGGTTTGCAAGAGACCACGCCTTAAATGCATCAATTTTGGTTCTTTCAACTTCTAGTTGATATTCCAATTGCTGCATGTTGGGTCCTTGAGGTGGCAAGGTCATTAAGGCTTGTATGTTATCCTGACCTTGCGCCCTCAAAACTTGCTCAGTAACAACTTGTACGTTAAGAGGCAATCCCATCTGAACATCCTGCAATAGGGATTGAGCCTTCATCATCTTCTGCCCATCAGATACAAAGTTAGGATCTGATTCTGGCATAATATCCAATCCTTTCGGATTGAAGTCTTCAATGGTAGCAATCTGTTGCGGGTTCTGTTGAGCTTGCATTGCAATAGCTTGGGCTTGCTCTTGAGTAGCTCCTTGAGGAATTTGTGGAGGAACTACCCCTGCATCGAGAACCATTTGGTACTTTTTCTCGTCTAAGTAACGATAGTTCAAACTAAAAATCTTACGATATTCAGCAGC
>CAYTUF010000002.1:22461-34127 GCA_964441225.1 uncultured Candidatus Saccharibacteria bacterium
AACTGGAATGGGGTAAAGTAATTCATAGGATCGATCTTGATGATCTTTCCTTTAGGTGAATACTCAATACCGCCTTCTGACCAGCGTGCAGTAATACGTAATACTTTACGTGAATCACGATGGAATGTTACAATGTAGGGTTCTTTGTAGCCATCTTCATCTAGATCCCACCAACAATGAGATTCTACCAGTTCATAAGGATCTTCATTAGGATCAGAAGGAGAATGAGATAGTCCAATGGTATCATCCCTTACTCCTTGTACTACTTTGGCTTCCCCTTGAAGATCAATATCAAGGAAGATGCCACGGTTTTGGAACTCTTTAAGCTCGTTGCGGTCCATCATGATTACATGGGACATACGTGCCCGTACGTAATCAGTAGCATGGTAATTAAGAATCAAATCTCTAGGGAGAACTAGAATTGAACGACAACGTTGAAGATTATCAGAATAGTAAGTCTTCTTGTAGCACAGACCAATTATCGGAAGAACAATCATCATCCGATCCATCTCGTCCATCCACTCTTCCATCTCGTCCAATACTTGGAAGGACATATACCGCCTTACACGATCTGCACGAGCTTGCTTCTGAAGCTGAGGATCTTCTCCAAGAACTTTTGCTTGGACCGGCAAGGTACTATTCACAAGGCTTGGCAAAGCCCTTGCATGAAATTGCAGAGAAGCTAAAGACACTAAAGGATACTTTACATTACTCGCTCGTTCCCACGGAAAATCCTTTGTCTCCCGAACTTGAGCAGCTAATTTTATCCATTCATCTTGGTCGCTCAACCATCCTTGACGTGATAAATCATCGTCTTCCACAAGATGAGAAAGAGTGTGACCAATGTCCTTGAGAACATCATCATCAAGGTCTTCTGCAATGTTAGTGGAGTATAGAGCTTTGTCTAAGTTAAACATTTAGTACCCGGTAATCCAATTAGCCGATCCATACTCTGAATCGAATTGTTCTTCTTTTTCCTCTTCATACTTAGCCCAATTAAGGTCAGTAGTAGTAGGGGCATCGAATAGTTTGTCAAGACCTAATGCTATCCAAGATGTAGCATCGACTTGGTCCATGTAAGCTCCACGAGGGAACTGAAGAAACTCCTGTTGGAAAGTAGGGAACCATTCAGCGTTAAATGGGAATTCTACTTTACCTTGACGCATCCTAGATTGAAGGGCCCGTGCCCGTTTAACCTTATCTTGTGATGCAGTCATTGTTTCAATAGGAAGGAAAACACCACGCTCTTCCATTGCTTTATTTATAACTGATCCTAAGGTACGAGCAATGTTTTCTTCTTCAAGAAAGATGATTTGTGGTCTGTATCTTATATAGAGATCAAACATTGTATCAATGATCTCTAAAGCATCACCACGAAATCTTAGTACGTCCTTTACTCTTAGTGTATTATCTGCTGTAATACCAGCTACAACAAATACTGTATATGCAGTTCTATCCTTTTGGCTGATTGCAAGATCGGCAGCAATATAGTAGTCCATATGCTCACCATCCTGTCTTTCTTCTACGAAATCACGCTTTTTAAAGTAAGCTGTTGATTCGTCAATAGGGTAATTTAGATACTCTTGGGAGTAGCCTTCAGGCATCCCCTGCTCAACATATAGTTGACGTATCTCTTTTAATCTTTGTTCATTGAACTTCTCAGGCCACAGGATAAGAGAGTAATCCTCATTATGGGCCTTGTATCTATATGATACCCAAGATTTAGGCGCTATAGAGTATTGTATTAAGCCGTTCTCAATTGTGTTAGGATCGCCAAGTTTAGGCATCATCCTTTCGAGCAGCGAGTCCAAATGTAGTATAGTGCCGACAACTCTAATAATACAATCATCAGAGCCAGAAGGAACGAGTGCTTGAGTAAACCAGGCTCTGAAGTTTTGTCGTCTTTCATCATTCATAACCATCTCGTCGTTTTCGAGATCGTCACATATGATTAAGTCAGGACGTTTGTTTCTCCACTTCACACCACGAAGTCTTTGTTCAGATCCCTTAGCAACTACCCGAGCTTCATGTCCATCTTCAAATTGAACAATGAATTCTGTTTGCGTATCTCGAACTAATTGCTTTACTTGAAACAGACTTATAAGGTGTTCGTTTTCTACGAACTCTCTTTTAATATCCCCAATAAAGTTTACAGCTTGGCTTTCAGTATCAGAGACAATCATTATATTGTCTCGTGTTCTGAAACAGATTGATGCAAGTGTAAAGCAGTGAGTTACAGCTGTAGATTTAGCATGTCCACGGGGGGCTGCTACAGCTACATATCTGTTATCTGAACACATCAGATCCCACAACTCTACGTGGAAATCTGGGGTATTTGTTGGATTATCAAATCTTGGGGCTAATAGAGAATTTGTAAACCCTAGAATCAGCTCGCTAGTGAGCTTAATATCTTGCATTAGATTATGTTAAAATCCCAGGTAGTATTCTGATCCCATCTGAATCCGTATTGATCCCATTCCGTGGGATTTCTAAACAGTATGGCAAGAACGTATTCAATAAAGTGTGGGGTCTTATAGAAGAATGTTGTACGTACGCTGATATTTCCTTGAGATACTGAAACCTCATTTCCACTTAGATATATAGTTGTAGCGGAAGGAACTCCTATAGATACAGATCCCATTCCAACAGATACTAAGTTTGTCTGTAATGCTTTAGATAGTCCCGCCCCTATGGATATAGATCCTTGAGATACGTTTATTGCACTTCCGCTCAGTGATACGCCTGTAGTTGTTCCTACTGCCACTGTTCCATAGGAGATGGTTAACCCATATCCCGTAAGCTCAAATCCACCTACACCAGCTACAGCATTCCCTGATATAGCTACTCCTGCAATTGCTATAGGATTTACATCATCTGTGTAAAATGCACTATTATCAAATGCTAGTGTGTCAAATGAGTCTAAAAGGAATGAGGACATTAATTACATTCTTGTAAGTGATATTACAACGTTTACAGCTTTAAGATTAATTTCCCCATTAGGATCAGTCTCTAATACGACTTGATGCCCATCTTTTGTAGATATAGCAATACCACCATTTTCCCAACGTTCTACATATGATACTGTACGGTCTTTAAGGGCTTCTGTAATATTCATTATGCCAACCGAATAATAGCGTTAGTTGAGTCTGCTGTTGGGAATACAATACTGAATGTACCACTTGAAGTAGTATATGCCCCGCCAAAGTTTTGTACCAGTACTGATTTATTGCCAGATGTATTGTTGTAAATCATACATCCATATGCAGTAATAGATGAACTAGGCCAGGATACGTCATTAAAGTCACAATATGCTGCAGTGCTGAATGTAGTTGGTGTTACTGAAGTAAGTGCAGTTCCACCTGCAGTATATCCAGTTCCTGTTACTTCTCCAGACGTAGTATAAGCAGGTGTAGAATAGTCTAGGGTTGCGCTGTTAGTGTACAGTGCAATCTTGAATGTATGGCCTGTAGTGGCAGTGAAGTTGTGTGTTGCAGTTAACAGTTCTTTTTTGAAGGATACTGTCACAGCTGATGTAATAGACATTTAAATTACGCTCTCCATTTATCGCTTGAGATACCAGACCCAAGAACTGTTGTTGTATTAATACTTTCTACGTTGACATCTAGTTGATTAGCTACACCAAATACCATCTGATCTGTTTTTGTTTTAATTGCTGAAACGTTATTAGCAACTGAGGTGAGACTAGAAGATGTGGCAAGACCAGATTGAATCTCAGTAACTGCATCTGTAGCTACTGCAGAAGCAGTAATTGTGTTAGCAGACATAGAACCAACTGTTACAGTAGAAGATTGAGGATCATACGCGACTACTTCATATACTTCATTAGATGGATCAGCACCGGTACCAGTAGCGTGAAGAATAATAGGTCCTAGTGTGTTTGAGTCTGTAGTATTTCCAGCAACTTTATACCACCCATTAGCTATCTCACTTACAGTTCCAGACGGACTTGCAAATGTTCCACCTGCTTTACTAATAGTGACAGTTGGTGTAATTCCAGTTACTGCTGTTACATGATCTGTAGAGCTAACCATTAGGAACACTAAAGGGTATGCAGTTGTTGATTGTTTAATTTGATACATAATTAATACCTATTAAAAAGTTCCCCAATCAACCAAACCACCTTCCATTAAAACAAAATCATCGATATAAATATCAGTTTGGTCTGTAAATCCAGAATTTGAATATCCAAGAATATACCCTTGATCAATATAATTCCCAGCCGTGCAATATCCCCAATCAGTAACTTCATACTCTAACGATGGAGACCCGTCAGATACATAACGCCATGCACGGATGATCCCATCATTCATCCCTGGCCCACTTGCTAGTTTTACATAGACGCGAAACTGATGCCATTTACCAACATCTGTAGCTCGAAACATCGATGAATATGCTGTATCTGGCGGGCCATAATAGTTCCCAAGATCGACGCCATCGCGTCCTTTGCGCGAAGCTAGTACCGAGCCCCCAGCCCCGCTTCCTATCGCCGAGTCAGGCCAGTATTCAAACCCTATAAATTGATTCGATGCTACCGCCCCATAAGCGCCAGACCACAGTTGGCAAATACCTTTATTATTGCTTACCCCATCTGACCGATGAACAAAGTTAGAAGGTAGGTAAAGAAAATATCGTAATGAAAACTCCGTCATCGGGTGACCGAATAATATTTTTAGTTCTGCATCAGAATCAGCCCCCAATGCGTCTGGTCCAAACCTGAACTGCGCTCCATAAGTACCTGATTTTTTAGCAGATGTGTTAACAGTTACTGTGGCAGTGTGATCATTCCAATAAAATCCGGAGTCGGAATTGGTTAAATCCCCTGATTCAAAACCATCAGAGAAGACAGTAGTCCCACCATCTCCACCGCCAACATTGGAAGAAGCCGATCCTCTACGATGTCCCCTTCCTTGACTAAGGAGTGAGAAAGTCATATTACTTTACTTTCTTAGGGGATTTTTGTTCTTGGCCGCGGAGTTTCCCTTTAGAAGGAATATCCCCTGCTAACTCTTTGACTGTCTTAGGTGATTTCATATTATGCATCCACTGTTAAGTAGTTATTTATCCAACGCTTAGAATTAGAATTAGCTAAGACATTTTCTACATAATTCTTTGTTTGTTTAGATCTTGAACTTGGGTTTAAAGTGATACTTGTGTTATCCCATTTAAGCCCACAGTCCCATTTCATATCGGGATTAGTAGTATCCCATTTAATAGAAGTTGCCAAGTTTTTTCTCCATAAAAATGGTGCGTATAATGGATCTCCATACATAACCCAGTTTCTTGGGTATTGTACGTATGATTGGTAGTTATCTGATTTATAACCACCATACATTTTCATCATCCATTCTGCGCAATTACCACCATACCACAGATTGGTCATCAATCCATAAGTAGTGAGATCGCCTGTTACATAAGGCTCACTAGTGACGCCAAATGAACAAGTAGCCCCTGATGCTACAGCTGCAGAACATCTAGACTGCCCAACCCCACTAGCAACAGGAACCCCATATGGGCCAGTTACATAGGATTGTGGTGCTGCTCCATATGATTGGGAGAATACACATATAGCTCCATCTCTATAATCATAATCTCCGTATTCTTCTACATTACGAACTCCATTATAGTAGCTTAAAGCTCCTGGTGATCTAAAGAATACATTGGTTGGAGTTGATGTAAATCCTGCATCACCAGGCATATATTGAACCCAATTATTGGGGTCTTTATTTGTCAATGTATTTGTAAATATACTGGTCCCTGTCTCTGGATAAGTGCTATTAAATCCATAGTAATACGTATTTGTAGTATCTACTTCTTCATAGGACTGTTCTTCTAAAAAGTGCCTTGATACTGGATTGTTTTCATACCCAGATCCACCTGGAGTTCCCTTATACAGAAGACAAGTTCCCCAATCTTCGTATTTAGAGTTTTCTGCAGCTATGGCTTTTGTCCAAAGATCGCTTACATCACAATTAGAGTTACCAACAAACGGAGTAAGTGGTATACAAGCACTTACCCTACCATAGCAATTTACATTATTCCCTGTTGAAGGAACTGTATATTGATAATAGTAAGCTAAATTCTCAGGGTTGAACCACATGTTCGGTTTGTACTGATTTGAAGTACCTACCGAATAATGCCACTTTTGGTAATCTTTGTTGTATTTGTTTCCATCCCAGAATGCACTACTAATATCCATCATGTCATATTCATTAGTTGTGAATTCATAATTATTGAACCACTCTAATGAGTTAAACATATCAAAGAATCCAACATTAGATGAGTATTCAGATGATGGATTGCTTTGATAATAGAATAATGTATTTGTTACTTTTAGGGGGAAATCTCCTACAAACACAAAACACATGATATGTGTAGGTATAGTAACTAATTTCGCATATACCGCTTGAGTTATAAGCAGCATTTGCGCTCGTGTTACTGATGCTTGTTGATAAAAATTAGCAACTCCACTTGTTGTAGCGAAGTCTAACCCAAATAGATTGACTGTTGGCACCCCTCTTGCAGTTGCATAGGCTTCTGCAGTTGCTTGTGGGTCTATCCCACTTGCATTGGATGTATCATATACTACCATTACATTCTCTGGCAGTATAGCTACTTTAGCACGAGTTTGTGAAGACTTTATCTGTATATCATATGATGGCATGTAATGTTCTTACTAGGATTAGCCAATTACAAGAAGAGTGAATCCGTAATCAGTGTCAGGAGTCAGGCCTGTAGGGGTAGTAAGGGTGATTGCAGTTTTACTTGTAGTTGCAGTAATACAAGTAGAAGCATTTGCCATAAGTGCCCAAGTTTGTCCTGCATAACTTACACCGTTGTAAGGCAAAACGATTACTTGTGGAGCTGTTGCAAATGCTGCATTATAGGTGATAGTTACAATAGTTCCTGCACCTGTAGCATCTGTTCCCGTATGTACAAGATAATACATCAGAGTGTCAGTACCAGAGATAGCTTGAACAGATCCAGATGTACCAACTACTGAGCCAATAGCAGAGAGCGTTGGAGCTGTTTGAGAGCCACGTACCAAATGGCGCATAGTAATATCGCGGAACGTTACATTTGATGTAGTTCCAAGAGTAGATACTACTGCATCCATGTCAGCTTTAGCAGCTGCAAAGTTAGAGCGTATTACAGAAGAACTAAGATCTGAATCAGTAACAGGTTTAGTACTATCAATTGTAGATTGAAGTGCCATAATAAAAAATATCCTTTTAATATTAAAAGATTGCTACCTTTGATCAAGAGGTAGGTTGTTGATCCGATACTACATCTTTTTCTTTTAGTTGAAGTGCGAAAGCCTTAAACTTATCTTCTAAAGATGCAAGAGTGGCCTTACTTTCGCTTTTGATAGAGGTAGCCTCACCTCTGATTAGTGCCCTTTTTTCATAAAGGGTATTAAGAATTACTGATAGGTCCCTGGCAGATACAGGGATACGTTGAAGTTCCCCGTATTTATTAGGCTTTTCATCGCCATTATCAAGTCTATCAGCAATCTCGTTGATAACTGTATGAATAGAGTTAGTAAGCTTAGTATCCAGCTCTATTTGTTTATCTTGACGATACCTTTGAACTATGTCATTCCACCAACTTCCACGTTCTTTCCAATTAATAATTGTAGAATTAGGTATATTCAATATACGGGATACATCAGCTATAGTACCAACTTGAAGATAAAGATTTACGGCTTCTAGCTTTTGTTCTTTGGTGTATATTGAATTGGGGGAATCTAAGTTTATATCGGGGATGTCGGTCTCTAAGACCAGTATCTCGTTATCCATTGATTACCTTATTATGTATTGTGTATTGTGTACGCCTTGGTATTTCTCAAATGAACGGTAAGCTCCAAGACCTAGCATAGGTACAAGAAGAGCTACTAATGGACCAGTATCAAGATTGGTAAACGGATCAAATGTAGATGTACCTTGGTACAAGTGTACGAAGGCATTCATGATTGGTCTAAATAAGAATTCATAGGCATATCCAAAACCACCTGTCCAACCTATGAATGGACGCCATCCCGATTTAAACAGACTTTCAGATTTAGCCTCTTCAAGATTGATGTCTGTTTGGGCCTTCATTTGGGCCATTTCAGCATCTATTTCTTTGAAGTATCCTTGTTGATCTAGTTGCATCAACTGAAGAGTAGCTTCAGCTTTGGCTTTAGGATCAGGGATGATCTTATCTAGAACATTGCCTACAAAGTCGGCTACCTTGCCCCAGCCTAGTATATCTAATGACACTTTAGCATCCCTTTGACTTATTCTTATTGCGAGCGTTGCTCGTCAACGCGAGTGAACTCGCTTCAGATCTCTTTTTTGTTTGAGCATCTTTGTTTGTTGCTTAGACTTCATTTCCCTTTGTATCCATTAGCGTAGGCTGTTACTTCGTAACAAATTGACTTACGCCAACTATTTTCCCTTATAGCCGTTGGCGTAAGCAGCAGCAGCTTGCTTCTCTGCCCCTTTACGAGATTTGTATACTTTACCGTGGGCTCCCCACTTGTAGCCACCTTTAACCTTGTGTATTGGCACTTCGTCGTACCTCCTCAGTGCAACGCAACTTAAACAGCAAAGTTGCTAGGCATACCTACTTACCTTTTGGTTTATGACCATTATCTGATCTGTTAGCTGACTTAGATCTTACACGAAGATTAGAAGTGGAGTTTGATCCCCCGTGCTTCAATTTTTTCTTGTGATCTACATCCATGTTAGAGGGGATTTTATGTCCTAGCTTATTCTCTAGGGCTCTACGGGCACGGTGACGGGTAGCATCCTTAGATTTAGACCCTACTCCTGTCTCACCACGTTTAATGGCTGTCTTTCTCTCTTGTTTGAGATCTCGTACGTAGTTCTTAGATGATGGCATAGCTACATACCGCTCATAAATGGACTACCAGAAGTTGGTCCTGGGTATCTTGAATTCAAGATTGTATTTATTCCTTGTGCTGTATCATAAAAATTAGCAGCTGTTCCTACAACCCCAAGGGCCTTACCAACACTATCACCAGCTTTTAATGTAGAATTCAGAAAAGCACTATATCCTTTCTTGGCAAAAGATCCTTTATAGAAAGATGGTGGAAGTCTTGAATAGCCTTCTCCCCTACTAAGAATTACAGTATCGTCCTCGTATTTAGAGAGTCCATCTAAGTGGGCGGGATTTAAGTATAAGTTCTTTCCATCGAACGATGCAGATGGGGCTTCTTGGTGAAGATCCTCTAAATCGAACTTCGATCCGAAAATCTCTCCAAAATATCTTTGTTCAGACGGTGTTAGTGGTATAGCTATTTTTTGATCACTTGGCATTTAAAATATAGACCTCGGCATCATACTGTGGAATAGTCATGACGCATTAACGTCCGAAGGACGGACTTCGGCATATGTCAACCAAAGACTTTTCTTTTTTCTTTTGGTCTTCAAGGGGCTTTAGCCCCGTTGAAACGTCACGAAGTGACTTTCATACTGAGCGAATCGACGAACTCATGTGTAGCGGTAGTGTCTCCAAACACGCTAGCGGGAGTGAGTGAGGAGATTCGCGAAGTAGTATAATTACTTATATAATTATATATACTTACTTAGACAACAAGAAATGCAAAAAGTTCCCCTATTTTTACTAAAAATAGTAAATAAAATTTAAAATTTTACTAAATTATTAGAATATTGCAAAAATAGTTGAAAAACCTGAAAATTATCACAATTATTTCAAGAGGGGTACCCCCCTACCTTCAATAAGAACTGATTTTTGCCCCCCACCCCCTAAGATGCCTTATAACGTGGTGGAATAAGAGGGCAAGGGGCTTAAAATGTAATGTTCACCCCCTACCCTCGCCACCCCTAAACTGTATAGTTATCAATGGGTTACGGATACAGTAGCACTTTAGCTGTTACGATAGGTAACAAGTTGTGTATCCTAAGATAGATAGGTAACACGAGGGTAACACTAGGAAAAGATAAACCCCTTACATATCAACAAGATAGAGTTGGCATGTTGATTGCCTTGTATTTATTGTTCTTATGCAACTGCAAGAGGTTTTTAACAGATGGACAAATCCCTAACATCGCTAGATAGTGCGAACTATCTAGAATCACTGGTCAATCTACTATGCATAAATGGCATATCTGTGCATTCCTACTCGACAGAAATAGGGATCATTCTGGATGCCACTGAGGACGGATCACCAGCTCGCATAATCCCTGCTACACTCAAAGCGGTGCAATGCGAGATAGCAATACAAGATAGCATCCACTATCTCGAACCAATCAACGCCAATTGACGGAGTTAGATGTATGTCTGGGAATCCCGCTAAAACGCTCTACAAGGCCCGCTGGCACTGTTACGGCAAGCCCCTAATGGTTACTACTGGTGGGCTATTAGAAACGCTTATACAGCCATGTAAGGGCTTTAAAATGGTAGCCTTGTATCGGATAGACCGATATGGGCATTGCAAACAAGTACTCAAAGATCAAAGAGGGAAAAAACGTGAAAACACTACAAAAGCTGTTAAACACGCGCGTACATTCGCTTCCTGTTCGATGGTGGATAAGTGAAATACTGACCGCCATTGTATTTTTTGCCATAATGTACGGCCTTATATGGTTCTGGGCGGCAAGTGATAAGGTCGGGCTATTTTAAAATGGGGAATATGATGCCTATTTATTCTGTTATTTGTTGGAATAGCGAGCAGGTAATGCTTTGCTCATTTTTGATCGAGGCAAACTCTAGATTCGAGGCGGTTTTGCCTGCATCTTATCGGCGTCCTGATAATTGCGTTAGGATGCTGATAATAAACAATAGGATAGAAAGCGATTGCCTTGATATAGCATTATAACAAATAGTTCTAACTACTAGCGTGCGGATTATGGTACGCTAGTGTTTAGCGCTAAGGTTATAGCGTGACGGGGGCACTATGGTTTAAAATCGTGGTGTAGGGGAACTATGGTTATGTGATGTTAGTAAGCGCTCACTTGTTACTTTTAGTGTCAACAGTAACGTTGATTGATACTAATGGTAACAAATCGGTAACATCGCTATCCGGTTAAGTTATTGATTTTAAAGGATATTTTTTCTGGCACGGTTAGTGCTCTATATTTTGCGGTAATCGAGCGGCTAGGTAAGTAGCGGCTGCTCGGAGCGGTTTGATCCCGCGACAATCCACCATCTATATGGCCGCCATTGATCTAACGGCGGGCTATCTGCGGCAAGGCGGGCAGAGCGAGACCACGGCGCCATCATGCGCTAGGTGATCGACCTCGACACTACATACGGGCTAGCCCCGCTATAGACCGGCTGAGCTTATACATTGCGACGCCGACAATCGACGCGGACACCTAGCCCGATAGATCAACCCCTTATTTTCTGTGCGGCTAATCTCGAAGTATAGGGATAAGTTTGCACTGGGTTTGCCTCTTACTTGCCAAACTTGCGAACGTGCAAACGGTGTAACAAGCGAGTGAGATTGAGAGGCAATACCAGTGCGCGCTTTGCGCACTCTAAGCGGTTTGCCTTTCGATGTTATCTTAGGATAACTTGGAATCGCCGCTTAGTTCTTTTTACTTATTAACTAAGGGGTTAGTTATGAGCAACGAAACGATGAATGATCAGCAAGCGGCAAGCGAATCGGTAGCGCTAAC
>CAYTUF010000002.1:34227-50104 GCA_964441225.1 uncultured Candidatus Saccharibacteria bacterium
CATATTGTTGAATACCGTAAGGATTTGACGAAGGAGCAAGCAATCGAGCGGCTCAACAAAGGCAAGGCAAACCCGTGGTATGAGTTAGCCAAACCCAAAAAGCTGACGGAGTACAATTTTGATGACTCCGTTAATTCGCTGCTTTCCATCGCTAACAAAAAGGCCCGGGAAAAAGCAAAGCTCGAAACAAGCGGCGACACTGAGGCCGCTGATTTGATTGTGCTAGATACCGATTTGAGCCGCGCTATCAAGGCGGTGCAGTCGAATGCACAATTGCGCCAATATGTGCTAGAACAGGCATATGGCAAGAAATCCGAACAAAAAGCCGATGAACAAAGCGGCGAACAATCTAACGAGAAAGCGGCCTAGATGGGCCGCTCTACTCGCCATTCTAGGCTCAATCCACACTCAAAACAGCAAGCGCAAAAGGTCAATCACGGGTCAATAAGGCATCAAAAGGGATTCTCTACTGATCCGCGATTAAACTTCAAGTCGAAGTGCGCTTGTCTTAATCAATTGCTAGATGGCCAATTAACTATTATTCGGCGCGAACATCTTGCCGAATGGCGCGATGGATTTAGATTAATCCAATTGGGCCTTGTCGATGTCGAATTGAAAACCGATGCCACGATTTATCTTCGCGCTAAGGAAGTTTATCTAATTGCAATAAAGCTGTTAGAGTCTGCTAAAGGCTCGGCGCGTGAGGCTTTATTAAAGCCAATTCGCGAATATGAGCGCAAATTAATACTTGCGCTTAAGGGAAATTCCGAGACTTATCCTTCGCGGTTTGGAATGGGCAAGGACAAGGAATTTTTCTACAATTTTGAGGACAATTACGGCGGACATAAAGGCGATTCAGTCAATATGGCCGCTAAACGATCCAAGAAACGCTAATCAAGTTAACCACAACCGCACCCTAGCAGTATTTGCGAGCGTTGCTCATCAACGCGAGTGAACTCGCTTCATTGGGGTGCGGTTTTTTTTGTTTTTAATTAACAAATAAGACAAAAGGCGCTAATTTTAATTTATGGCGTCTTTTTTGTTGTTTGTTAAATCCACTAAACCGAAAGAGGGCTGTAGCAATGACTAACCAAACTGCAACTAACACCGAAACCAAAACCTTTCTCAAAGCCTGCATCGACTTCTTTGGCTTGAAAGATGGACAATCCAAAATGGATGCGGGTAAGGAGTTTATGCAATTGTCGGAAAAAGATCGTGAAGAAGTCCGGCAAGGTATGGAACAAGTAACAGGCTGGAAAATCGCAGCCTAACACTTATTCTATAAATTGGGGCCGCCATTGTGCGGCCTTTTGTTCCTGATTTTTAGATTGAATGGTAGAGCCTATTTCAACAAGTAGGTTCTTAATTCTATTTAATTTCTACCCTTTTTAACACCCGCACCACTCCTACATTACGAAACCATGTGGCGAGTCTATAGGTGCGGGTGTTTTTTTATCTTAAGGTAATACAATGAAAATTGCAGCTATTCTTTTGTTACTTGCTAACAATGGCGATGTGCAGTACATCCATCGCTTTTCTGATTCGTCAGCTTGTCACGAGTTCATTACTAAAGTGAAGGCTGATGATGGCCGATTGGCGTGTGTTGATGTACCGCCAACCGAACGTAAACCGAAGGCTACCAAATAGCTATTCGATATATCACTAAGGGGCAACATCATGTTAGTGACTCTCAAATCTGGACTTCCAAAGTCCTTGTATCCACATGTAATGCGAAAAGAAGGAAGGCTGCATTGGGTTGAAGCACTCGCTGATGCTACTGTCTTCGACACCCAAAACAAGAGTGATTGTGTCTTCATTGACTTAGTCAAATACAATTGGGCCAAAGATGCAATGGTTCAGGAGTTGCCTGCACTCCCAAAGCTCGACTCCACAGGCTCCCACACTGATGCGGAGCCTAGTTGTAAATTCATTGACACCTCTGAAATTGACGAGGTTGTTGATGCTGCATTCGGCGATGGATTGGACTCTTTGTCGCCTCTTGCTGATCACTTGATCACTGAAGAGGAGCGGGATGCAATCAATATGCAATTCCAGTTTGTAGCTGCCCCTACATACTTGGAAATGGCTCGTGATACATTGATAGCAGACTTGAAGTATTGTCTGCACAATCAAATCTCTTTGCTTTCTTCTATTCCATACGAAGACATCAAAGACAAAGATATTAAGTTCTTTTGCGACCTTGTGTCCGGAATCCGTGGAGAAATCTCTGATATGGTCAGCTTCTTCTCAAACATTCTCAAGGAGGAGGCTAATGATAAAACTGATTAATTCAGTATTCTTTTGCATTCTTTGCGTAGCGTCCTTCTACGTACTAACAACCCCAAAACTTATACCTTATCGTGCCCCACCTGAACACGTGTGGAAAATCTCTAAAGTCCGCAGCGGCGAGCATTGGTATAAGTCCGCCGATTAATCCCAATTTACGTGGAGTGTTTCGTCATGTGCGATGATGACAAGCTTTCTCTGTTTGATATAATGTTCGTTATCTTTGCAATAGTTATATTGGTTGCTTTGGTAGCTACAGCTGTTGGAGTTGCAGTTATCGACGAGCATTTCGATGCAAAGTATAAGCACATCGAACACTCCCAACAAAAGGAAGATGACGATGTCAAGTGACGAATTCTTTTGTAGTCGTTGTAAGACCTACAAAACGGAAGAGCAACTTGCAATGGAGTTTCCCAATGGTCGTTGTATCTGCAATACTTGTCAAGAAACAAAAGACAAGTACAAGGATCAGCGTAAACGTAACAAAAAGAAAGAGGTAGCAAAGCATGTTAAAGAAGGAGATTATCAATAAAATGCAAATCAATCGGATAAGAGTGCAAGCCAGTGACATTCTTATCCGGGCGTACAAGAAAGCAATGGCTGCTGGAGCCAAAGTAGGACTGCTTCTTGAAGATCAATATAAGCAAAAGGAAAAGCTTATTCGTGAGCGTTTGGAATACAGGGAAATGCTCAAGCAAATGAAGAAAGGAGGTAATCGTGCTTAATATGTTCGCCCTTTGGGGTATTTCAGTATTAGTTCTACTTGGGATTGTAACATTCCTTTCTATCGGTTACGGACTAAACCAACTACGTGACCGCCTATTCAAAAAATTATTCGGCATCTAGTCACGCGATACAATGGAGTGTATCAAAAGAGGCTCCCGTCAACACCCCCTCATATGTCCACCCCTTAGCATATGGTTGGCGAGGAGTCTCTCTTGATACATTCAATTGGGTGTATCTAAGTGATTTGGTAGATGTATATCAAATCAGCCATTCAACACTTATCAAGTGGAGTAACACCATCATGTCTTATATCAATCAATTCGATTTCGACTCCGAGAAGGATTCGCTCAAGTGTATGGCCATGGCTGTACGCTGGATGCGACAGGCTCGCGATGCCAATACGGGGTTCAGCGGTTTCATCATCCGTGAGGCTCGCAAGTTCAATGTCCCTGGTGGCAATGCAGCCAAAGGTGCGCTGGCTGCGGACGAGTTCAAGGTTCACATGCAGAAGCTTGTCAACGAGCTTATCACTCGTCAACAGGAGCTTTGTGGCTTTACCCTCACCCCTACCGATCTTCGTGATCTGAAGCTTGATGGTAACGGCGCTTTGGCTAACGCTGTCAAACGTGTGTGCAATGCCATGAGCTACGGCGGAGATCTCGACAATGACGAATGTGCGACAGTCTCGAAGTGCGCCTCGTTTGCAGCGAAGGCCCGCAAAACCAAGGAGGCGGAGGATACAGCGGCTAAACGCCGCGAGGGCGCTGAGCTTAAGGCCGAGGCTCTCGGTTTGGAACGTGGCACTGATGCGTTCAACAAAAAGGTCGATGAGCTTTTGGACCTTAAGCTACAGCCCGTCCAGACTGACAGTGGTGCCAGTGATGCTGCCGCACTGTTTTCGCCAGAGCCGGACGAAATCGGTCAGCTTCTTCTTGCGATCGAGCAGGAAGCCCGTGAAGTTGCCAAGCTTTACTCGATCACAGATGTACTGCAACAGCTGACTGTTTACAAGGACAAACTCCACAACCGTGTATTGGCTAAGGCTGCCAAGGATACTGGCCTTATCAAGCCCGATTCCGACGACAAGAAAGCAGCTGCGTAATACCAATTAAGCTTCAACTTAGTTAGTAGTCGTAAAGCCCCGGGCTATAGAGATATAGCTTGGGGCTTTTTATTTTCTATTGTATTGGAGAAAAATCATGGCAAGGGCTTTAGAGGCATTGAAAGAAAGTGCTTTGTACATAGTTATTATTATATTGTGCATAGCAGTTATTATCTGTTCGGCTGTCATTGTCGAACTCCTTCAGAATGATGTTCAAGTAGGCATCACATCTCTCCCAGTGATCCACGATAAAAGTGGGGCCATTGTCTTTAACTGCAATGTTCTTGCAGACTATCCTGATACACTTAGCTGTTTAGTAAAATTACCTAACTTCGAGGAGTTGTCTAAGACGTCACTCTAGATTTTAATCGTCACTGTAGTTTTTAACGCGCCGAGCATTAAGACCGTAGAGCTTTAGGTTTAAATGCTAGAGTTCTAAGGTGTTAGTGTGCTGCAACTCGTCCAGACATGACGAGCTTAAGTAATAACTAACAACGCAAGGAACAGACCTTGTAAGGCGGAAGAGGAAGTGTGTCACGTTCTAAGTTCCAATGCCATTGGGCACGGTGTCCGTATATTACCCTCCGCGATTGAAGATATAGAATGGGTTCGACTCCCTTATGGCTAGCCGCCATTGCTGCATTCGGTAGACAGGCTTCAATCAATACCAAAAGAAACAGCGATATTCTCTAGTTGCTGGGCGTCAAGCCCTCGAATTGCCAGTGCTGTTACTGGTGATTGCAATAGCTTGTATCGGGGCCGTAGAAGTTGGACTACGTAAGAGCGATAAACTCATCCTTCAAAATGTTAAGAGCAATTGATGAACAGGCACAAGGAAAAGACTGACTCGTTTTGGTACCACGAGCACTCGGCTTTGTGCTTAAGCTTTGGACGACTAGAATCCTAGAATGCCAATCGAAGATGAGATCGAGACTTAGCACTTCACTTGCTAATATATCTGCACGGGTTCCAATCTTAGGTGTAGAACATCACCATGGAGACAACTTTCTATCAAGTCAGTGGTTCGAGCCCACTAGCATCTGTGGCTGAAAGAATGCCATCGGCAGGGTGTTTGCCAAGAGAGGTAATTGGATTGATAAAAAGGTGAAGGTTCAAATCCTTCCTATGCTTTCGAATCTTGGGATAGCAGTTTAAGATGCAGATTACTTAACACACAACAACCCTCCATCTAATGCCAATCGATTGGAGATACCATGTCCATGAGAGTTAAAGGTAAAAACAAGAAGGGTCGTGAGTTTTCCCCTTCTAGTGGCAGTCGTAATGCCATGGCTGCCGCAATCAGCCCCAAGCCCCCTTGGGACGACAACCTAATCAAAGAACCCCCGAGTTCTCAACCTTCAGCTGAAGTTGTCGATCTTTCCAAAGCTAAAGCTGAAGCCAACCACCTCGTTGATAGCGTGTTCGACAATGCTGCATATGAGGCTTGGCTTGCTGAGAACACAGGATTGTATCAACTTGAACCTCAACGGATTGTATTCCATCATCCTAATCCGGCCCCTCGTATGGCTAGACTTAGTACGGATGGTGGCCAGACATGGAAGCTACGTGAAATCAATAAGCCTATGTGCGTCGGGCTTATGGACGGCGATCGTTGGGGTGATCCTAACGGTGAGCGCAGCGACGAGGATTATCCTACCCGTGCGAAGTTTGCAATGCGTACGGGACGCAGCGTTTGGAGCCGCAAGAAAGTCAAGTTGGAGGTCCACGACGGTCCGTTGTACTGTGGCCCAACTTGGTCGAGAGAGTTGTCCACCCTTTATCGAGACAATCCGATTGAGGGATTCGAGAAATCGAAACGTCCTCCTACTTTCCATGATGTACTCTTCCAGTATTGGAAGGATTTGGAGACACATTCTCTCGTGACGAGTGTGAGCTTTGCCATCCCCATGCCAGAGGGATATATGCACCACGGAGAACCGCTCATTGAGTCAGTAAGATCGTGGAAAATCCGAGATGCAACTTGGTGGGAACCAACCCTGCTCGATGATATTGGATGGGAAGATCGAGTGCCAGCTCAGCGGGTAGAAGTTGAGCTGGAACAGCAAGAAGTGTACGAGCGAACAATCCATCCGTTTGCTGGTGACCCTGCTCTGAGCGATGAGTTACAGGAAGAGTTGTTGGATGAGGCTGCAAATAACGACGCCTATTATTACGATAATGGCGCACGTATCGAGGTCGAGAACTACGCTACTTCTGTAAGTAAGCTTGAAGCTGATCTTTCGGTTGCAACAGAACGGAGCTTAGTAATACTTCATGCTGACGGCAAGAAGCAAAACTTGCTGTTGCTTCACAATGAAAACCGGTTGGAGCACATTCTCCCAAGCCTCCTAGTTCAAGCTCAAACTCTTGCGCTACGGAAGATTAAAGAGAATGTGGCTAAATGGCGAGAAGGGTTCTTGATGTTAGAGGACTTTAAACGTCTGACAGATTGGCTGCACATGGTTGATGTACACAACAGGCTGCGTAGTGAACAGGCTCCCGTAGAAAGGGGGTACTCCACAGAGCAGTATCACATCTTCGATCGATTCTTTAAGGGGATGCAAGCTCGAACTCGCTACCCCACTTTGAGAATTACCGAGGTTGGTGAACCTGTACGCAAGCGGTTTGGTAAGGACTTTTATTGGGTGTATGAAACATTAGCTACCAAACAAGTACCTGCCTTTACCGCATCGCCTCCAGTGTATCGTAAGTTTCCCCCTATTTTCCGAACTCATAACTCGGCCGATAATGATGAAGCTCGGTATACGTTGTGGACTAGGGCTTGTGCACTGACTGAAGGACTGCCAGTTGACTTTGAACTCCGAACAATGAACTATGATACGTGTGTCCGTATCTCCAAGAAAAATTGGGAATATTTACAGATGTGTCACATGCTCAATGAGCGAGCGTTCAAGGGCAATACTCGCAACACAATCGGTGAATCTAATCTACTCACTTACCTGCCTGAAGAGGTTGGTCGGGTAGTGGATGATGCTGGACGGATTGAACCTGTGATTACCAGTATGGAATTAGAAACTCCTGCTGATGAGTCTATGGAAATCAATCTGGACAAGCTACATGAAGCAATGGATAAGGCTGAGAAATACGATATTGAGGAAATGGTTCGAGACCCTGTTGCCAATGGGGTTGTCACCGACATCATTGCCGAACGTATCCGTATGACTGATACCAGCCACGACCCCATCCGAGATGGTATGTCGATTGGAGAATTCAAGCTTCTTGTTGAGCAGTATGAGGAACGACAAGGCTCTGGTATCTTGGTTCCGAAAAATCAGATCATCACGCCTCAAAGTTTCAGAGAAGCGGTTCCGGAGTTCGGTCGGAAACGTGAGTCATTTCTTTCCAAACTTAAGAAACTTAATCCGTTCCAGTAGCTATCGGGGTGAAATCCGATGGGCGAAAGGCAGGTTTCAAACCCCTCGAAACAGTTATAACAGACCATTCACTGAGAGGTCTACTCAGTGCAGCCCCAACTTGCCTGCTTCAACAGGATCAAGTGCGGCTATCCCTTGAGCAGATAGGGAGCAATGATAGCTAAAGCATTTGCTGTATGCTATAGGTGGACTAGCTTTCGAGGGTGATCAATTAATAGGAGGGCAAATACATGCCTTGGTTTAGGACACGGACTGTTGGTGACGATGATGTAGTGTTTTCCGTAAAGAAAAGGATTTGGTGGACGCTTTGGTTATTCTCCACCTATGAGGACTATAGCACATCCCGTGCCGTCATCAATAAGATCGACACCGAGATAATCGAGTTGATCGGCAAGATCGAAGCTAAGCTTTCGTCGCGTATGGTCTTTGCCGAGGCTGCAGCCGCAGAGTACAAGAATGCCGTGAACAATCGATACGATAACTTTGGAGTCAGCAAACCCACGTTTATCGACGACAAGGTTTTTGATGAGCGGGTTAAACCGTACGTTAAACGCCCTGACGAAAAGACTATCTTGGAATTCTTGAACCCGATGACTCTTCGGAAATTCAATTTCAATGTCAAGCCAACCTCTCAGCAGAATCAGAACTCCCGACAAGCTGGAGGTTCAATGGGACGGCCCTATGTTGCTGGTACATCCGGCAGTGATATAGCAATTGTTGATGAAAGTTTCAGGAAGCATGCTACTCATTTGAAGGATGGATTGCCAGTAGACTCGGTAATTTTTGCTAAGGATGAAAAGAAGGGTGCTCAACCTGAAGGCAAGAAAGCCCAGATGGCTAAACTACGGCAAGCAAACCCGTATGATCCGAACACCTGGGAAAACCACAACGAATGGAACAAGTATCTCGAACAGTTGTGGAAAGAGAAGTATCAAGACCAATAAGCCTAGTCAATATCTCAATGCCAATGAGGATCACTTGACTGATACAGCATGAGCTAAGTGGCGTCCAGCAGTAAACTGGAGACGAAAGTGAATCATGGTCTGTCCACGGTAGGTGCAGCGAGTACTTACTGTCCACAATCCGTTAAGGTGGGAGTTATTAAAATCATGGCGGAAGATGCAAGTCACGAAAGTGACGTTGCAACGCAGGATGAAGACCTGCTTGCAGACGAAGATGCTAACATCGTTCGTAGCAACAACTAGACGTTGTTAGCGCAAAGGGGATGCCATGCCAGCGCATCCCTTTTACGGTAGCAATTTCGCTACTTAACACGAGGTAATACATATCATGGGTATGCTCAACTCTCAAACCTTCGGCAAACATACGAAGATCATCTACGGCATTCTCACTGCTGTAGCTATCGCTCTCGGTGCTGGTGCTGCCTTGCACGCCAAGAAAGCCCACGCCGATGAAGTGATCGAACAGCCGTCCGGCACTGCTCGCTTCGACATCGTTGACAAAGATGGTAACACGTCCTGTCTGATCGTCGATACGAACAAAGACGCCTCGATGGCCGACAAAGTGGCCAAGTACGCTTTGGAAGCCAAGTGCAAGGTTCGTGCCTACTGGAACGAGCACTTCACTTCCGACAAGAAAACTGCCGACACCAAAGACGACGGCTCTACTAAGGCCGACGAAACTACAGTGACGGATTTGTCTGCACCATCTGTCGCGGTTACTGCACCACCGGCAGCTAACCACAAGTAATAATACCTGTGCGTTAGCAAGCAAGGGCTCCTTTATAGGGGCCCTTTGTTTATTTACTATTTATTAACGAGGTACGTGTGAAATGGGATTCTTTGCGAAAGTATTAACTCTTGGCATGGCAGGTAAAGACGATCTTGATCCTATCGACTTTGCTTGCAATATCTATCAATGCTCAGTTGGGATAAACTTCTTTTGCACCCGCAAGCAACTCAAGCAGGACTTGGAAAAGGCATTTGGAAAGAACTTGGAAGCTCGTATCGACAACATCGACGGCATCATGAAGTTGCATGAATACGGGGCTTCAGGTATCAGTGATATTCAGTCGGCTATGGAGCATTTTGAGGGGCATGCTGACCGAAGACTGTTAAAACGGACTTGGAAGCCTTTCCTTCAAAAAGAGTCTCTAGATAGAATCCTTAAGCTTTCAGAAGCGAAGAAGATTCCGTCCCTTTTTATCTATGATGTAGAGAAATTAGGTATATTTGGGGATGGCATCAAAGAATTCGTCTTATTCGCTTATTACGAGTATCTGCGCCGATCAGGGGCTAAAAACAAGATCAAGTTCTTTGCAAATTCCTGTTCTGAGTGTAAATCTAAGTTTACCTCTATTGACCATCTCAACGAATTGGGTTGCGATGAAGATGACATCTATACATATCTTGGGACTACTGGCTGCTGTAGTCGCTGCGGACAATTCCAAGGGGTAACCCCCGAGAACAAATACTTTTCTCAGGCGCTTAAGATTGTCCGAGCTTTTGAAGAAACATCTAAGATGCATCTTCTTCCTCGGATCGACTAATATGATCCCGCGCCGTATAACCAGACGAAGGAAAAGGGCTAGGCTTAATCGCCTAGCATTTCTTGACTTTCTTTTGTACAACTCTTTAGGAGGGCCAAGCGATGGCTTCCAAGATGCAAAGCATGGCCGAAATGGGCCAGAAAAATCGGGAGATTCGGGAGCTTCATCCGTTGATGAAGGCCCTTCCGAATGTGATGTGGGCTCTGGTGTGTCTAGTCCTGTTCTTTTATGCGACGGGGTGGATGGAGTACACAGCAAACAAGAATGATTGGGGCCACACTGTGGATACAATCATCGCTACCGCTGCGATTTGCTTCATCTTTGCAGGTGTTGCAATCATGAACGCCAACTACAAATACTTGGAGGATCGGCGATAATGATCTGGCCATTCAATCGAAAGAAGAAAGTTGAAACACCCCCTGAAACCGATGAGCAGATTGCCCTTAAAGTTGCCCGATTCTATTTTGATTCTAGGGACAGAGTAGCTGCTATCAAAGAGTTCAGGGGACAAACTGGTCACGGTCTAAAAGAGGCTAAGTGTCTTATTGACGAAGCTTGGAGTATTGTCTGGGTCGAAAAGAACTCAGACGGCAAGCCTCCACTAACCATTGGCGATCTTATCAAGGCTCATATGGAGAATCGTGATGAGTAAGTTCAAGATCATCAAAGAACATATCGATGACTTGCCCATTAAGGAAGCTGTAACTGTAGGTTCCGAGTGGGCATTTGTCATCATTGGGTTTGCATTCGGCATGTTAGCTATTTCTGTCGAGTGCCTTGCAGCGTTGTGCCTTTACGTGGCCGCACGTATAAACGGTAAGGGGGAAGATTGGCAGCATTTAATTGACTCTGATGGTATTGAGCTGTGCCAATCTGCCAAACAAATAGTAGCTTCCGACAAAGATACTGATGGCGATTATCGGTTTGATCATGAAGGAAGGGAGCTTCCTGTAGAGGACGTGGAAGAGGCCAAGATAGCGGCGGCGGACGAAAAAGGTTCCGTGCTTAACTCTTCCAGTGGGGAGGCATCCAACGCCACAACCTAGCTCTTGTGCCCTTCAAAGGCCTTACTAAGTCCAAGTGTTTAGTCGGTCAAGTCGGTGATTATGGCAACCACACCTTATACAGGTTCCACCCATAAATGTGGTATTCATCAAACCAATGATGATGATGTGAGGAATACGCTAGAACCTCTGTCCCGCTATAGCGTGAAGCCACGGCGTTGGGTAGTTAACAGGGCAAAGTAGTATCTCATGGCTATATGCCCGCTGAGAGAGAAAGCCCTAAGACACGGCCAGTTCGTGTAGCAGTACCAAAGTCAGCTTGGTGTTACCTATCGCTGATCATGCTACCCTAACAGATAATGCCAACATCTGTGAACCCCTGAAGAGGATGCATGCGATAGTAATCTTTGTTAATGCAATCAACAGGTACCCAATGCCAAATGGTTGAGATTGCAATATACGGTGAGTATCCTAGAAAGCCGTTGAGGTCTGTCAATCAATAGCAGGCTAACCGAAAGGTTATGGCAGTGCGAGCCTGATACCTCTAAACAAGTCCAAATGCGTTAGTCTGTCTGCGACGTAGCGATCTTAGTAGGGTGCACTGAATGGAAATGATCCTACTAAGCTAGTCAGTGAAATGATTAGGTGGCAAACGTAACAAGTGGTTCGGAGGGGTTCGTATCAAATGATGGTACTCGGGGTCGATAGCCAAGTAACAGCGGTCCTAGGGCAAGAGTATGGCTGCTTGCTTTTTGTTGAGTGTCATCATCACATGCGAATCCCTCCGAGAAGAATAACAACACACGAGGGTTCTCGTATGTTCATTCAATCAGGTCAAGGCCCGCCTGGGCTACTGTTTCAGGCAATCCTTGTTGCGCTGTTCTTAGCGCTCGGTTCTCTGTTGATTACAAGGTTTGCCCCGATCTCAAGCACTCGGCCCCCACCGGGGCCTGAGGACTTGCGACCTTATATGCTGGCCACAGGAGCCAGTCTCTTTCGAGGACATGCCAGTTCCTCGGGAGGGTTCCGAGAATGGCCATCATAGGGGTCGATACCAAATCAATAGAGGAGTTTGCAACCATGGCTATGACTAATCCTAGCAAGATTGATCTGTCGTGTGTACCTGCGTTTGTTAATCACTTACGTAGTCTTAGTGATCGGGTCGAAGGAATTTACAACTCTGACACCTCGGTTGAAGATAAGCAAGCTCAAATTTCTCAACTTGTTGGAGACGTATCGTAGTGAAAAAGCGTCGTTCCAAGATTAAAGGACGATGGTCTGGATCATCGGATGACAAGGATGAAGATGGGTAATCATCTCGTTGTTTCTGGTTACTGGAGTGTTTATATGCCATTTAAACGCTCTAGGAAGCGTTCTGCTCGATTTTGTTATGTAGTCAATGCCAAGTACTGCTTAGACAAGATCGTGCGTCTAATCGCTTTGTAGGAGGGCTTATGCTGTCCATGATGTTGATTGACATGGGCCACCCTCCCCCCGGGACGGTGGGCATGTTTGTCCGAATGGGGGTGCTCTACCTCAACATGTCAATCGAGCAGGCACGGAGACGTGTCCGCCGTAAGTACTTGCGATGCCAAGCTAGTACTCGGTTGTGTCAGAGAGCACCAAATTATCGTTTGCACATTAGCGGGGAGAGATACCTTGTCCACTGAAACTAAGGTGGTTCGTGCAAACCTTCAGCGCCTTGACCGAGAAGTGAAGTGCGAAGAGCGTAAGCTCGGCTTTTTTCGTCGCTTTGCTCGTCGTTATTTCGGTTGGCGTACCGCTGTGGTTGCTAAGATTGCTTCCACTTTTGGTATTTGCAAAGGCATTGCTCTTTCGTATGCAGTAGCAGGTAAAGCTGTTCTTACTGGTCTTGCCATTAAGATGCCTGCAATTGCTGTTGTTGCGGAATGGGTAGCCGGGCTTACTGAAGGCGCAGTACACATTGCATCTAACACGTCTTGATGAGTGTTAACTAGCTCGGTTATTTAGATCGTGGTGAAAATGCCAACTAAGCTGCGGTCGTGCTTGTAAGTCGCAGTCACACACCATAAGTGCCCTTACCTAATTAATTTTAGGAGGGTGTGTATTATGCCAAGACTTTTACGTTTTATTGTGATGTGTGCCTTGACCTATTTCTACGGACAAATCATTCGTTTCGCTCAGTACTTTTTCTTTGATGATGGGTTCTTGAGTTTGATGAAGGATGGGTTCGGGATAGGCCAAGACCAAATCCCAGATTTATTCTGGAATGGCATAGAATTCTTTAACTGGTACTTGTTTATCCCAGTATTGAGTTTGTTTTACGTTTGGTGTATTAAGTCCTTACCAGCTTCGATAAAGAAGTCAAGGCAAGTCAAAGAGTAGTTGGGCTTGGGTAAGGGTACTTATGCAGTGTGACTGTTTGATGATAAGAGCATAAAGGAGGACAATATCATGTTGTCGCCCAAAGTAGTTGACCGAGTTAGTAAGATGTTTAACGATTCAATCTCTCGACACGATGGAGAATTGCTTGAAGCTCACTTTGACTGGTATGTCGTGGAGTTGTTCGATCCACGTATCCCTGGTCAAATGTATCAAGAACTTGTACCTTGGGCTCGTCTGCAATTCAAGTACTAAATTGCTTTAAGCAGATGGGCTGTTGTCTGTTGGTTCAAATGACTCTGATTGGCAAGGTAGCTGAAGGGAGTACAACCTAGTATTTTGTACACGATAGAGGCAACCCCTCTTTCTTGGACAAAAGAAAAGAGAAACCATTTAAGGGATTATTGGAACTTTTGCTGTTTTTTGTTGTCTAAGTAGGGCTTTAGTTTCATTCTAGCGATCATCATCTGTCTGAAAGGCAGATGGTGTGAGCGAAAAGAAAAACTAGCAGCAAGGCAACTAATAGGGTGGGAGTGGCATAGGGAGTCTACCCTTCATATGTCCTTACCTCCTACAGCCTTTCTTTCTGTAGGGTGTTGTAATCTAGCGGAACTAAGTCTAGGCATAGATCGTCTAAAGTACAACCACTTACATAATAAGAGTCCTATGTACAACAACAATAATAAAGTTCCCGGAAAGGTACTAGAACAGACTTGGTGTCCATTCGAGGATTGCGGATCAAGTGATGCTTTCACTATCTGGGAGACTAAAGATGGAAGCCATAATGCTTGGTGCTTTAGCTGTAGAACACATTCTAGAAATCCTTATGGCGATATGGCGATCGCTCAAACCAATCCCTCCGGGAAAATAAGACGTGGTGAATCCACGTTATTGCCAGCCGTAGGAAATACTCTGAATGTGCCGCAAGTATCCGGCTCGCCCACCAGTAGAGACTATAAGGTGGGAGTTGAGGATGGTCTAATCCATCCGATCAGGTCATTGCCTGATAGAATGATAAGCTACTCTACTTGTGAACATTTCGGTGTTCGAGTTGGAGTCTCCTCTATTGACGGGGAGACTCCCATTTACACCCTATTCCCCCGTTACAGAGATCGCGAATTAGTAGGATTTAAAACTAAATATAAAGATAATGAAGGAGACAAAAAGTATGTCTCAACAGGCGGCTCTGACATCGACCTATTCGGGTCACATAAACTTCCCTCCAAAGGTAAACGAGTCTGGATCACAGAAGGCGAAGAAGATGCAATGGCACTCTTCCAAGTCCTTAAAGAGTCTTCAACAATCCCTGAGTGGATCCCTCCAGTTCTATCTCTTCCTGATGGCTGTAGCAGTGCTTCTAAATGCATTAATAGGTCAATAGATTTATTAACTGATTTTGAAGAGATTGTCCTTTGTTTTGATAACGACCAACCCGGTAAACAAGCAAGAGACGAAGTTTGTAAAATGCTAGCGGGTCGTGTCTCCTATATGACATTACCATTTAAGGATGCAAATGAAATGCTCCTTAGAGGTAAAGGCACAGATCTTAAGTTTGCAGCCTTTTCCTCAAGACGTTACCAGCCTGATGGAATCGTCAATGCCAAAGACCTTTGGGAAAGGTATATTGACAAAAAGGAAATTCCCTCTTACCCCTATCCTAAGATAATGGTTAAGCTCAACCAGAACACTTATGGTGTTCGTGCCCCCTCGATTGTAACAATAACAGCAGGCACAGGATCAGGTAAAACACAATTCCTCCGTGAACTTATGTACCACTTCTGGTCTACAACAGACGAGAAGATAGCAGGACTTTTCCTTGAAGAAGATGTCACTGACACAATGAAAGGGCTAATAGCCTTAGACCTAAATAAAAGGATACAACTCCCAGATATTCAATCCACTGAAGAAGAAGAAAAGGCCTCCTTTGATCGTCTTTTTGGGGATGGCCGTTTTGATCTATACGACTATTTTGGTGGTATGGACGATGGTAATCTACTTAGTAAGTTAAAGTATTACGCATCAACAGGACATAAGTTTCTGTTCCTTGATCACCTATCTATTGTAGTGTCTGAGTATGCAGCAGAAGGTGGGGAAAGGGAACGTATAGATACACTAATGACTAAGCTTGCCAAGTTCGTTAAGGAGTTTAACTGTGTTCTATTTCTGGTTGTGCACCTTAGAAAGTCTGACATCAGCCGCTCTTCTTTTGAACTCGGAGCTAAGCCAACCCTCGACGACCTTCGCGGTAGTGGCACTCTTAAGCAGCTTAGTTGGGATGTTATTGGTCTAACAAGGAATCAACAACATGAGGATTCGTACACGGCGAACACAACCGAAATCAGTGTTCTCAAATGCCGCCTTACTGGCCGTACTGGGACCTGCGATTATCTACATTTTAATGATACTACTGGTCGTTTATTTGCGGTAGATAAGCCACCACTGTGGGGAAAGAAAAAGATAATAACTAGCGAAGATACGGAGTTCTAATATG
>CAYTUF010000003.1:0-36314 GCA_964441225.1 uncultured Candidatus Saccharibacteria bacterium
ACAATCGTTAAAAAGGCAATGGGTTATCAATTCATCGCCACGCTCACGAAATTCAATTTGCTGTTCTTGTAATAGATTTAGTAGTTCCATCGTCTTGTCCATTGCCATATCTCCTTTTTTGGCTAGCCAGTTCTTGTCTTCTTAAATACTTAGCTTTAACAAAACGCATAATTGACATACCTGCTTCCTGAGCTTGTTCGTCACTTAATTCCAATCCATACTGATCCTTCAGTATCTTTTGGAGTGACAATATGCGTTCTGTGCTAAGTCGCATACTATTTACTGCCGTAAATCCTGCTTTTAAGCATTTTGATAGCGTCAAAGTAATAACGAGCCTTAACATCTAGCGTGTTTGACCAATAGCTACTGATTACTGTTTCTAAGTCAGTACCTAGTTCATCAGGTGACGTAAAGATAAATTCAGTTCTACCGGTTTCGTCTTGTTCCGTTTTAGTAATTTCAAAATCAAGGCTTACTAATGCTGCTGCTAAACCGAGATCTCTTACTCTTGTGTTGTTTTTCATATTCATACCTCCTTCGTGTGGAAGTATGCCTATAAACTCACATCAATAGGTGACAGCTAGAGATTATTAAATGTCACAAACCTAATGCTTTTGCACGTTGTACAAGCTGTCTTGCATAAGTATCATCAATAGTTTCAGTAAACTCTTCATTGAGCTTAACAGTGATCTGTCTATAAGTCAGTTTGGGCTTCTGTAGCCTTAAATCCATCGCTCTAGCCAGAAGGTGTATCTTAGACGATGATCTCTTTGAAGTAGTTTTATAACTTTTACTCAGGAGCTTATCAGACTTAGCACGAAGCCTGTCCCAATCGTTTTTAGTCATAGCCCCTTGTATATCAATCCTAAGAGTATTATCAGAATTAGCGTGAATAATATAAGGTGCAAAATCGGGTTTAGTTTCTCGCTTTAGTTTAGAGTGCTCCTTATACGCCTTATCCAAGTCTGTAACATCTATTTCAATACTACTAATGTCGTGTGTGACTATATTAAAATCAATAATGTTCCTTGTAAGGTATGTGAATAAGAAGAAGCCCCAGTTATCCGAAAGTTTAGGTGTAAATATACTCATCATCTTATCTATATCATCAAGCATTCGTGAGTAGTTATTCTGATCTGTTGTGTACAGTGGGAAATTGCTACGATCAATAGCCCACTTATTTCTGAAGGTTGTGGTGGCAGCCCTAAACTCTCTATTGAACAGTACTTTCTCAATGCGATCTTGAATATCAATACTCTCGTAATCACATCGGGGCGGTAAATCTAGTACAGGCTGATCCATTTGCATATCCATAGTAGTTACATTTTCCTATTTTTTAATCACTATTCCAAGAAGTTAAATATATAGGTTTGGGGTGTAGGTAAGCATTAAAAAGAGTTATAATGCAATCAAGTGGTGCAAACCACCGTGATCTAGAGCCACCTGTTTACAGGAAGGTATGATCGCCAAATCCATTACGAACAATAAGCTCGTCGTCAGAGCACTGTTCGTAATGGTCACTTAGGGAAACCTTTGTGGGTGGCTTCGGTCATCGCTGGCGGCGAGCTTTTTGCGTTGCCGTCCATAAACACAAAGGAATGAATATGGACATTGACGATAAACTAATTAATGACTTCAGGGACTGTGTTGGCTTTGCCGTGGCACAGCATTATAAAAAAGACGGAGTTATTGCTCGCCAAAGACTACTATGGAAACTTACAAAACACTGGAACTCACGTCCAATGCACGCTGGAATTCCGGGTGAAGTAAGACGGAAGCTTGGAGAGCAAGAAGCAACAAGATTATTCCAAGACATTGCTAACGAGTATATTTATAATCCTGACTTATTAAAAAGTGCAACTGATGACTTAAAGAAGCTGTCTAATCCTTCAAAAGATGACGAAACAGAGAGTAATACTTTCAGTACTACGGACGTAGAGCAACAACTCGGTAAATCCATTACCAGCCCTAAAGCGAATGTTCATTTGCTAGCTTTAGTGGTTACTCCTCTGATAAATAAAGGGTATAAAGTTGCACCGTTTCCAGACGATAAACACACTGTTGGTTTATCTGTTCAGGGTTTGGGTAAAGTCTGGGCTAACAAGCTACCTGTAACGGTTGAAAGTACTCTGGGTGGATACGATCCTACTAAATGCCAATCTGAAGACTTTGCTAATGATCTTAATGCCATAAACCACAAACTCAAGTATGTAAAATGCACATACGAACATATAGAAGATGTTATTGACGAAGATAATGAAATTGAAAGTAGTATGCAGTTTCTCGCAGACCTAAACTCATTATCTAATTCGGGCAAGTTTTCATCATTCACAGAAACGGTGGTTACAGCTAAAAGTAGAATTGATAAGCTAACTGTAGAAAATAACGATGACTTTATTAATTATGTTGATGAGCACGTCAAAGAACTTAGTGAAGTTGCAAATGGTTTAATAAAGTACCTATTTGATCCGAAAGACAAAGAGTTATTCACAAAAGCTTGCAAAGAAGTCATCAAGGCTGGAAAGGCGTCTACGGCATTATTGCAACGAAGACTTCAAATATCGTATCCCAAAGCAGATGAACTTATGACCGAGATGAGTAGACGCAATATAGTGCTACGTCATACAGACAAACCATCAGAAGTACTTGTTAATGACATCAGCGAGTGTCAATGGTAAAACATATGTAGTAATGAGTAAACTACTGCTAATACACAACTCGGATATGTTATTTGACACCCTTCAGCCACCTGATGATAAACGTCCAAATTTTTATTGGTACACAGATCGTTTCGTATCCCACATAGGTACTTCCAAATACATCTACATATTTGTAGTTAATCCTAAGGAAGATAACGTAGAGCTTCGCTGTCGCAGAGAACCTTTTGATTTTGACGCATTGCATAAGGACTGGTTGTATTTTAGGGACTATAAAAACGGCAAGTACCCTGATAAGCATTATGCAGAAGCTGGTATAGCTATGTCATTCAGTAAACTCAAGCCTGTGGTAATCTTACGGGCTACTGGAAACGAGAAAGACGGACTGAAACTTGACTATGAGATTGTTAAGCCATCTAAACGCTTTGGGAAGAAAACTGTTATCAGGTTATTCAAAGAGCCATATAACGAGATTTACAAGGATAAGCCAATAAGTTTCTCTGATATACCTGAATTAGCCAAACTGATACCCGAGATAGAAGATACTTTACCCTTTAAATCAATTAAACAGAATGCTAATGATGAATATACCTATGATGGCTGGCTACCAATGTCTACGCATAAAGGCGGTACTTGGCTATAATTTATGGTTTAATTAGTATAGATATGAAAGAGTTTATCGCTACTGTCCTAACACTTGGATTAATTGCTGTTGTCATTGCGTTTGTAGTTACATTAATACGCCCTAAACTTACGCTTAATACAAAGCTGTTTAAAACAAACAGTAGAAAGAAATTAGCTGTTTACTATTCGGGAATATTGATTGCATTATTTATCTTAATAGCAATATTCGCTCCCACCCCTACACAGAATGAACAATTAAATAGCACAACTGAAAGTGCGGGTTCGTCTGAGCAGACCAATAAAACAGCAAGTGAACAGCCAGAAGCAGAACAGCTAAAACTCTCAGAGCTATATGAAGTAGTAAAGGTGGTAGATGGCGATACTATTGATGTGAATATAGATGGCAAAACTGAACGTCTAAGATTGATTGGCATTGATACTCCCGAAACCGTAGATCCTCGTAAGCCCGTACAATGCTTCGGAAAAGAAGCAAGCAATAAAGCCAAAGAAATGCTTGAAGGTAAAAAGGTACGCCTAGAAAGCGATGACAGTCAGGATAACAGAGATAAGTATGATAGGTTGCTCCGCTATGTGCATTTAGAAGACGGAACCTTATACAACAAAGCTATAATCGCAGAAGGCTATGCACACGAATATACGTACAATGTGCCATATAAGTACCAAAGTGAGTTCAAGCAAGCACAGAAAGCAGCCGAAGAAGCTGAAAAGGGGCTTTGGTCGCCCTCTACGTGTAATGGAGATACAGAAAAATCAGCTCAGCAAGAAACCCCAAAGCCTCAGCCCACAACTAATACACAGTCAGCACCAAGCCAGTCAAATAACTGCGATCCAAACTATTCGCCCTGCATTCCAAATGTTTCATATGACCTAGACTGTGGTGACATTTCTACTAGCGTGAGAGTAGTTGGCACTGACCGTCATCGTTTTGATCGTGATGGTGACGGATATGGCTGTGAGAGTAACTAGACTATTCATACTTATTGGCGGATTTATACTTGTAACTCTTAGTGCAACTGCTAACGCTCATCCAGGAAGAACTGATTCAAGCGGTGGGCATACTTGCAGGACAAACTGTGAAAGTTATGGCTTAGATTATGGTGAATACCACTATCATAACGGTGGCGGAGGATCTAGTACGCCAAGCTATGCTGCTCAGGGGAGAGTAAATGGTGCGGAACACGCATCTAAATCAAGAGAAACGATAATTTCAACCAGTGAAAGTACTGGCTATAGTAACGGTAAGCTTGATGGTAGTAAGACAAGTTCAACCGTAAACTACGCAACACCAGATCTTCCAGTAAGTATTTGTAACGTACAATTCACATTTGATAGCGGTACCCCCGAAGATTACAAGCTCGGATACCATCAGGCATATAAAAATAGCTGCACTACCATTGCAACGAGTGCTTACAACTCAAGTTATAGAAAAGGCTATGATGAAGCATACAAGCAGAAACAAGCACAGACTAAGTTAAGTGAAACTAAAGATAATGATGAAGGTGATAGCTTTTGGGGTACTTGGGGTGTTCTGATTGGAATTGCAGGTTTTTACGGACTTATCGGAGGTGCTGGCTACTTAAGTGAACTATACGATAACTATAAAAGTAAAAAATGAGTGTGTCACCAGATACCCCTAAGGGCATATAAATATATACATATATGGATAAGGTTCAACTAAAGACCACAAGGTAGGGGGTGGCAAAACATAAAACTATATAGGTCGTACCGGTGGGTACTATTATAGTTACAGCTTTACAACAGAGGTGGTTACACTGTAGAATGTCCAAGTAGCATTAGTCTGACTTCGTTCAGAATTCTGCACCAACAAAAGAAACGAGAATTTTAGGTGAACCAGGAAAGATCAGCGAATATCATGGACAGAAAAATTAATAATGAGCTTCTAACAAATCTACCGGTTCCACCCATGCTAGATTCTCAGCTAAGCGAGTTTACTGCTGATACTATACACAGCAAAGCAGTTATGGAGTTTGACGCATCTAAGAGCCAAGAGCTCTTGAGCCAAAATGAGGGAAGAGAGGTTTTAGTTGCAGATTTTGGTGGAGATAAGGGTAGAGTTAACTTACTAAAAGTTGTGAATGGAGAGCTTGTAAACACTAAAGGGTATGAAGATTATATACAAGGCGATGACGGCAAAGGGTACCTAGATACTATCATGCGTGCCACAGAATACGCAGAGCAACAGAAGCTACCCTTTGGCTTATCGTGGGGAGGCCCGTTAGACGGTACTAAAATATTGTATCAGCCTAAAGCGAAAATACTTATAAAAGAACTGTCAGAGCGCTTCGATGGTGATTTTGCAAACATATCGGGCAGCTTAAAGGTGGTTTTAAATGATGGCCCTGCTGGTGTCATTGGCGGAGTTATGCATGCGTACAAAGAATTTTCTGCAACGGAAATAATATTGGTGATTAACGGAGGTGGCATAGGTCTCGGCGCATTAAAAGACGGTGTTGTATCGGCTACCGAAGCAGGGCATGTAAAAGCAATAGATGCTCTTAACAAAGATCATATAGAAGCTCCCTGCGGAGTTTTTGATCAAGAGTTTACCTGCCTCGAAAATATAGGTTCCAATAAAAAGGGTATCGAACCTCTCTATAAATTACTTACAGGTGAAAGCATCTCTGCAAAAGAGATAGAGCAAAAATACTATAAAGGAGATAGTCGTGCTAAAGAGGTCTACGAGCTGTCTGCGTTAGTAGTGGCTCACGCAATCGCTGGTAGCGCCAACAGTTTAGGGATTGACTTGTACGCTCCAAAAACCGCTATTGTTGCGGATGGCAGTGCATTTAAATTCCCTTATTATGGCGACCGTATAAAACAGATATTAGGAAATGGACACAGCGATGAACCGCAACTACTGATGACTAAAGACCAAATCAGTCCTGATTCTAACGTTTTTCTACACGGAGTCGCTCTAGCAGCGCTAGCTAAATCAGATAATGAGGGTTAAAGAGAAACTCTTTTTGGCCTTCGAACTCTAAGACGTCTTTTTGGGGCTTTAGGTGCCGATAATTTTTTAAGCTTATCCTCTATTATATCGGCTTTATCTTCATTGCCGTATTTTCGATAAGCTTTCTCTAAAAGCGTATAGCTTTCTTTTGTAGGTTCTAACTCTGTAGCCTTCTCCAGGTGGTTAATCATAAGTTTATTATTGCTAAGATGCTCTAGTGTCTTTGCAAGAACAATATGGCGAGCAGCTAGATCGTCTTCGAGCTTTAGCGCCTCCTCGAAGGCCGTGGCTGCCTTTTCATAATTTTCTGTTTCATAAAAAATAAGTCCGAGATTATGTAGGCTAGATGGCGATAATTCGATACTACTAGCAATCTCGAAACAATCTATAGCGTCTTTGTATTCTTTTTGTTTAGCGTAGAGTATTCCTAAACGATTGTAGGCTGCTGCGTTCCTCTCATCAATTTTTAGTATTGCTAACAAGGCCTTTTCAGCACGCAAGTAACGTTTGTTCTTCATACCTTGATGTGCGACAGCCCATAAACGACCTATTCTAGAGCTGATTTTTTGCGGCGTGGCGTCAGCGTCATGCTTACTTTGAGAAAATGACCGGAATATAAACCAAGAAAAACCCGATATCAATATTAATTCGTACATAATACAATCTCTATTATATCAGTTACCCGTTAAAGAGAATAAAATAACCTGGTAAGTATCAGCTTGGATTGAACCCGATTTAGTGCATATTTCTTGGATCGTGAAACCAACCGGCAACGTTCTTGCATTTTTTTAATCTCGTTATTGTTGACTTCTTTGTTGATCGCCGATTCTAATGCAAAATGTAGCAACCTATACATACCATCTAGAAAAATCTCTAGATCGAAATTTTTGTCCTTAACATAATCCTCTAATAAAATTAAGCGCCTATCGATCGGCGACCTAAGAACTTCGCGAGCCTGCGATATTCCAACTACAAGAGGTTGTTCTTCGTCGTTTTCCAAGATTGATTTAAGTAAACCCACAAACCCGCCAGATATTATCCAAGCTCTATTTATCTCAACCTCGCTGTAACCCGTAAATGCACTGCTTGCTTGGGTTTTGTTTATTGGCTTAACTGTTAGGGTGCGACAACGAGAAATTACGGTTGCTAATAGATCAGATGACTGCTGGGCCAATAAAATAATAACTGTGTCCTCGGGTGGTTCTTCTAATATTTTTAGAAGTGCGTTCTGAGCTTCATGGCGCATTTCGTCGGCACTAACGACAATGACGACCCTTTTGATTTTAGCTTCACCGACCGTTTTTAATGACAAAAAGCTTCCAATACGTCTTATCCCTTCGATCCCTTCTTCGGCACCGTCTATCTCTAATATCGACGCACTCGGGTTGGTTACTTTCCCCAGCAACTGAGTGGCCATATATACTGCTAAAGTCCTTTTGCCCGCTCCAGCTTGTCCAGAGATTATCAAGCCGTGGCTAGGACTTTTCAAAAAAGTCTCGACTTCTGATTCGTTAAGAGAATTAAGAATTGGCTTCATCGTTCATAAACCTTTCAAAACCCACTGGGGTGGTTGATTTAAAAACCCGCCTCTTGCCTCCAGGCAAAGTTAACTCCAAGCTATCAGCATGTAGTAGTAATCGCGAATACTTTTTACCTCCATAAAAATCATCTCCTACCATTGGGTGCTTTAGGTACTTTAAGTGCACTCTAAGCTGATGGGTTCGGCCCGTAGCTGGGGTAAGCTCCAGCAAACTAAATACTAGGTTATTTTTTTTAAAAATTTTAAGAGTCTTATAGGTCGTCATTGCAGATTTACCACCACTTCCAACTCTAAATCTCTGTGGCTGTTTGGGATTTCTCTCGATAGGCAAATCGATAATTGCCTCCTTATCGTTTAACTCACCTTCGACAATCGCCAGATATTTCTTTTTTACATTTCTATTTGCAAATTGTTTTTGTAAGAACTTCGTTGCAGTTTGATTTTTAGCGCAGACCATCACTCCGCTTGTGCCTCTGTCCAACCTATGCACAATACCGTCACGATCTGTAGGTATATCGCCCGTAAGATATCTTGAGAGCCATGTCGCTACAGTAGCCTCAGTATTAAAAGCACCTTTACTATGAGACAGTAACCCGACGGGCTTATCAACAACTACGCAGTCTTTATCTTCATAGATTATCGGGATATCTATATCGGGAATCACCAAATTAGCCTTGTCCTCATGAATCTCGACTTTGTCTGTTACCCTTAATATATACGATGGTTTAGTTCGGGGTTTTCCATTTACTAGAACTTTACCGGACTCAATAAGTCTTCTTGCATGAGTACGTGGTCTTATTGGCGCACTTGAGGCAACAAAGGTATCGAGCCGACATTTTTCATCCACTATTACCGCCTCAACCCTACTGCTCTGTGAACCCTATCAAGAGTCTGGCTGGCAACTGCGTTCATCTTGGCTTCATCTTTTTGCAATTTCTTTATGAGCTCCGAATTATTCACACCGTCTAATCTTACCTGAAAGTCCGAAAGAAATCTTTCAACAACGTCAGCTATACACGCTTTAAATTCACCATACTGCGTTTGCCCCTCGAACTCTTTAGCTGATTCTTGTATTGTCTGTCCTTTTAGCAATGAGTATATCTGCAAAAGGTTGGCTATCCCGGGCTGTGAAGTTGGATTATATGTAACTTTTCCGTGACTATCAGTTGTAGCGCTCATAATCTTTTTGCGAGCTTCTTTAGGGGAGTCATTCATAAATATTACTCCCTTGCCAGACTCGTCACTCTTGCTCATTTTTTTGGCTGGATCTTGGAGGTCTTTGATGCGCAGACCTTGGTCTTTTCCAAAAAGTGCATGTTGTTCTTTGACCGGTTTTGGCACTACAAATAACTCGCCAAATTTCCTGTTCATACGCTCGGCTATATCACGAGTGAACTCTAGATGTTGTGTCTGGTCGTCGCCAACCGGTACATATTCAGCGTTGTAAAGCAAGATATCTGATGCCATAAGTACAGGATAATCGAACAAACCGACACTTACATTGTCCTGCTTGGTGCTTTTTTCTTTGTATTGAGTCATACGCGAAAGCTCTCCCATATATCCATAACAGTTCAAAATTATAGTTAATTCACTATGGGCTGGAATATAACTTTGTCGATACAGATGTACATTCTCATTATCAAGAGGTAAACCAGATGCCACAAACACCCGCAAATTTTGCATTATTTGCTCTTGAAGCTTTGTGTGGTCTATGGGTGTTGTAAAACTATGCAAGTCTGGCACAAACAGATTAATCTGATAATCGGTAGATTTAGTTCGTGCCATATCAACAATAGGAAGCAATGCCCCCAGATAATTACCAATATGAAGATCATTATTGGCTCTAAGACCAGTTAATATTACAGGTTTACTCATAATTACTACTAATTATACCTGAATTTACGTGTAACTCCTCGCAAATTTACTCTGTTTAACAGTGATTTGAGTATAAATTACTATCGTTTGGTGAACTGTCGTTGTTTTCGAGCGCCCTTGAGGCCGAATTTCTTTCGTTCTTTTTCTCTTGGATCACGACCGAGCATATTAGCTCGTTTTAGGGTGCTTTTATAGTCTTCGTTAAGCCCCACTAACGCTTTAGCTATACCGAGCCTTATAGCCCCAACCTGTCCAGCTGAACCACCGCCACTAACCTTTACTGAGATATCAAATTTATTTTCTTGACCAAGTACAGCAAAAGGCTTTTCCATTTCGTGCAAAATAGACTGCGAACCATCAAAGTATTCGGTCGCTAGCTTATCGTTAATTGTAATCGATCCTTTACCCTTTGTTAGTCGGACTCTAGCTGTCGAGCTCTTTCTTCTACCTAAACCATAAAAATATGCCATAATTTATGCCTTTGTCCTTCCTTTAAGATCAATAGCCTCTGGCTTTTGTGCACCATGGGTGTGGTTTGAACTCTTGAAAACTTTCAGGCGCTTCATTCTTTCAGCTCGTAGTTTATTTACCGGTAACATACCCCTGACAGCATGTTCTATAACTTCTCTCGAATCATTTTCTATTTTCTGAGCCAGAGTACGTTCCTTAAGCCCGCCTGGGTACCCGGAATGTTTATAATAAATTTTTTTGTCTAGCTTTTCACCCGTTACCTGCAAGTTGTCAGAATTAATTACTACAACAAAATCTCCACAATCAATATGAGACGTGTACATTGGCTTATTTTTCCCCGTTAGTACCTGGGCAATAATTGTACTTAGTCGTCCTAGAGTTAGTTGGCTGGCGTCTATTACATACCACTTTCTTTTTACTTCGGTCGGTTTTGCAGAATAGGTTTTCATTACTTTTTGCCCTTTTTCGTAGTTTTAGAGTTCAATGGCTTCGAGACTTCCTTCTTGTCCTGATTTTTAGGATTAACTTTCTGCGAAGTGGCTTTAGGTGTAATTTTTTCACCGCTTAAGTTATCAACAAAACTAATCCGAGCCTGCAAAGAGTTATCCCCTTTTCTAGAGGTGGTTTTAGTAATCCTGAGGTATCCGCTATTCCTCGCCGAAAGCTTGGGGGCTATACCGTCCACTAATTTGTGGGTCGCTTCTACAGTGTTTAATTTTGTCAATATTAAGCGACGGTTGTGAAGATCGCCTTTCTTTGCCTTGGTAATTAGTTTTTCCACATAAGGCCTGAGTTCCTTTGCTTTTGGAAGAGTTGTTTCGATAGATTCATGAATGATCAAAGAATCTGCCAAACCTTTTAGCAAGGCACGACGCTGATCTCTTTCTCGGCCAAATTTACGACCTTTATACCCATGTCGATGCATTCTTAGAACTCCATCTCCGTCATCTTTTCTTTGACCTCTTCTAGTGCTTTCGAGCCAAAGCCTTTTAGCTCTTTCAGTTCCACGTCACTAAGGGAAAATAGATCTTTTAGGGTGTGTATTTCGTTGTTAATAAGAGCATTAGTTGTCCGTGCCGTAAAGTTGAACTCTTCGATTGGAGTCATTAGCATTGGCGAGTCACCGTCGTCGCCACCAACAGTTTGACCTTCCGCTTCTTCTTCCTCAACTAGCTCCTGTTTTATGCGTGTTTGACCGGCAAGAGCTGTGTACTGATTGATTAAAATTGCGGCGGCCTCTTCAAAGGCGTCTTTCGCAGATATAGAACCATCTGTCTCTATGTCAATAATGAGTTTATCAAGATCCGTCATCTGTCCAACACGTGTATTTTCAACACGGTATCTTACGCGTAAGACTGGACTAAACACAGTGTCGATAGAAATAAAATCGGCTATCGATTTGTCACCTGTATCTTCAGCCACCGGTTTATAACCACGGCCTTTTTCTATAACTAAGTCCATCGAGACACTAGCACTTGAATCATCAAGCGCAGCAATCACCTGGTCTGGATTCACAACCTCTACTTCACTGGTAGATGCTATATCTTTGGCCTTAATTATCCCTTTACCTTTTTTTGTCAATCTTACTGTCTGTGGCTCATCGCCAAAAACTCTGAATCGCACACTCTTTAAGTTTAGGATAATATCTACCACGTCCTCTTTAACACCCGGAAGGGTTGTAAACTCATGGCTAGCACCCTCGACCCTAAAACTAGTAATCCCAGCTCCAGCTATTGACGAAAGTAAAACTCGACGCAAGCTATTGCCAAGAGTCATGCCGTAACCGCTGTGAAGTGGCTCTATTGAAATTGTAGCCTTCGTATCGTCCTGCTCATCGACGTGAACTTGGCTTGGTGTGTGTATATTGCTAGGCATCTTTAGTAATCTCCTCTTTCCTTTTATTATCGCGAATAATACTCAACTATTAATTGTTCATTTATATCGGGTTCTACGTCATCTCTTGTAGGCTGTCCCGTTATAGCTATCTCGAATTTCTTTCTCGACACTTTCATCCACGAAGGTATTTCATTTGGTGCTGGACTGTTGTCGTCTATCTGTTTGAAATATTCAGATTTTTGGCTCTTACTCCTTAAAACTAGAGTGTCACCTTTTTTCAACGAAATCGATGGGATATCTACGCGACGTCCATTCAACTCAAAATGCCCATGGCTTACAAGCTGTCTAGCTGCACGACGGCTGGGCGCCAATCCAGATCGATAAACCGCATTATCGGCACGTTGTTCCAGCATAACTAGCAAGTTTTCTCCAGATTCTCCAAGTTTCCGGGTGGCTTCTTTCATAAGATTTCTAAATTGTCTTTCTAATAGGCCATATAGTCGCTTTACCTTTTGTTTCTCTCTGAGCTGAAGTGAATATTGACTTGGTTTTGAACGATAGCTCCTCTGCTGTTGTCCTGGCGGTGTGGGTCGCTTTACCAAGGCTTTATGCGCTTTAGGGTGGAGTGCGTAGCCCTCGCGTCTACTCATTTTTACTATTGATCCTCTATCTCGTGCCATGCTCTACTCCTAGACTCTTCTAGCCTTTCGTGGCCTGCAACCGCCGTGTGCGACTGAAGTTAAATCTGTTATCGAATCAACAGCAACATTTGCAGAAGCCAAGGCCCGGACTGCTGCATCTCTACCCAACCCTACGCCTTTTATGAAGACATCGGTTTTCGATAAATTATAATTTTGTTTAGCGGTATTGATAGCTTTTTCAGCAGCCACTTGTGCAGCATATGCTGTACCTTTCTTGCTCCCCCGAAAACCGCAAGCACCAGCACTTGCCTGTGTCAAAACGTTTCCTTTACTGTCCGAGGTAGTAATAATAGTGTTATTAAACGAAGCCAGTACGTGAACTTGCCCAAGTGCTACCGTTCGCTTAACTTTCTTCTTTTTTGAAGTCGGCTTTTTTTCAGTTGCTTCGTCTTTAGTCGTTGTTTCTACCATATATAACCTTTAAGTTTTAGCTGCTACTTTCTTGGCGGTACCGCCAACTGTTACTTTCTTACCTCGTCGAGTCCTAGCGTTGGTTCTGGTACGTTGTCCACGGCTTGGTAAATTATTTTTATGCCTCAAACCTCTGTACGCACCGATGTCTTTGAGGCGCTTAATATTCCCTGTAACGATTCTTTGAAGCTCTCCTTCGATCGTGCAGTCTGCCGAGATTACGTCTGTAATTTTACCGATCTCTGTGTCGGTTAGCTCTTTAACGCGCACCGTAGGGTCTAATTTTGCCTTATTGAGGATTTCTTTAGAAGTATGTAGCCCAATACCATAGATATAGGTTAGTGCAATCTGAACCTGTTTTTCATTTGGAATGGTAACTCCAGCAATTCTTGCCATCTTAAGCAATACTTCCCATCTTTTTAACCCTGCCTCTGTTTGTGCTTAGGTTTAAATTTATTTATAACATAAAGCCTACCCTTACGGCGGACTATCTTGTCATCTGGACTAATTTTCTTGATACTTGCACGCACTTTCATGCGGATTATGCTCCTTTAGTGCACAACACACTGCTTAAATTTAATCTGTTTGGGCTTATTTAACCCTTGCGGTAGGTGATTCTTCCCTTAGAAAGATCATAAGGGGTCAACTCGACCGTAACGCTATCGCCAGGAACGATACGTATATAGTGTTTTCGCATCTTACCGGCAACGTGAGCTATGATTTCATGACCATTTGCAAGTTCGACCTTAAATTGTGTTCCAGGCAAGGTCTCCTTGATTACTCCTGAAAGTTCGATTACTTCCTTTTGCTTAGCCATAAATATAACTCGAACAATTATAACAAAGCCAACAGATTATGTAAAGAGTTATTTCTTGGTTGTTTTTTTGAACTGGGGAAATCTGAATTTTTTCTTCTTGTCAGGCTCTTCTGGCATTTGAAAGAAATCAGTACCATCATACTGATTGTAGGTGACCATAAGAGCCCTAGACTCAACCTTTCTGAGGGTATCTAGAGCTACTGCCACCAAAATTAAGATACTAGTTCCACCGATAGCCAGGTTATTCCCAAACATTATTTCTGCGCCTATCGGTAAGACCGCTAACAACCCAAGTGCGATGGCTCCATATAGCGTTAAACGATTAACAACCTTGGTTAGATATTTCTCTGTATCCTTACCCGATCGCACATCGGCAATAAAACCACCTTGTTTTTGTAGATTCTCTGCGATATCGCTGGCGTTAAAAGCAATGCTTGTGTAAAAGAAAGTAAATAGAAACACTAACAAGAAATATGTAATCGGGTATATATAGGCGTGCCAATCACCATTTTGGAAATTTTGCGCGGTGGGCGTTTGGAACCAGACTGTCAATTTCGTTCCTAACTCTTGCCAATGCTGAACGCTGTTATGGGTTAGAATTTGACCAATAAAATTTGGCACACTGAGGAAAGCGACAGCGAAAATAATCGGTATCACACCAGCTGTTATCATTTTTACGGGCAATGTTGTGGTGACGCCCCCATAAACACGATTTCCCTGGACTCTCTTGGCATAGTTTACGGTCAAGTTTTTAGAAGCTTCGTTTAACATCACCACAATGACCGTTATCACTAATACCGCCAATGCAATCAGGAATAGATACAGAGCGGATTTCTGACTGAACGGTAGTGATACACCAAGAATTTGCCATTTCTCGTCGCCACCAAAAAGTGTAGCCACGAGACCAGTGATAGTCTTTGGTAGACTAGCGATAATCCCAACCGTTATCAGAAGCGAGATACCGTTACCGATATTTTGCTCGGTTATAAGCTCGCCAAGCCACATTAGCATCATTGCAGCGCCGGTTAGAGAGCTCACCATCAACACCCATTGGAGGATACCGCTATTGGCTGTGATATCCCCTAACCCTGCGATCCCCGATGCCTGGGCCTTGACCAGATATAATATGCCGATAGATTCGACAATTGCCAAAGGAAGGGTCAACATACGCGTCATCTGATTGATCTTTTTGCGTCCAAACTCTCCCTCTTTGTTGAGTGTTTCTAGTTTCGGAACGGCTTTGGTCAGCATCTGCATAATAATGCTGGCATTAATATAGGGGCCAAGTCCGATCAGCATAATTGAAAAGTTCGCCAGGGCACCACCAGATATAACATTTACAAAACTTAAAAACTGCGAAGAATCAGCGGTAAAAAGGTTCTCTAATACCTGCCGAAGAGTTTGTGGGTCAGACAACGGGATAGGGATGTGGGCTAAAACCCTAAAGATAACTAAAATACCGAGAACAGCCAGAATACGTTTTTGCATATCTGGATCTTTTAACGATTTTAGAATTATCTTCCAATTCATTCTGGTGCCTTACCCCAACGCTCTTGTAATTTTAAAATTTAGTAGATATTCAAACTTCTATTTTACAGCTACTTTTGATCTTTTTTCAATTTATTTTGCTTGGGTCGCATTAATCTATCAGATTTTTCAAATTTACCCCCAACATTTTCAATCTGTTTAATAGCCCCAAGACTAGCTCTTTCTAGTTTAACTACGATTTTCTTTGTCAGTTCGCCTTTTTTGATCAATTTGATCCGTTCGAACTCTGAAGGAACAAGACCAGCACCAGCTAATACTTTGGCGTCAATTGTAGCTAATTTTAGTTCAGCTAGCTGGCCAGTGGTTACATTGTAGGTTATTGGTTTTTTAGACTTAAAGCCCCTTAACCTTGGGATTCTCATATAAAGAGGCATCTGCCCGCCCTCAAAGCCCGGTCTTACACCGCCGCTTTTTCTGGAACCCTGTCCTTTTGTTCCTCGTCCTGCAGTTTTTCCTTTGCCGGCAGAAATACCACGTCCAACTCGAGTAGGCTTGGTTCGCTTCTTGATAGTTAGCTGATCGAACTTCATTTAGTAACCCCTTGGCTGCGATTAATGTTAGTGACCCATTTATCGGCTGTTTCGAGCAACGACAATGCCTTGAGAGTAGCGTAAGCGATGTTGGTTTTGTTGGTAGAACCAAGTGATTTAGATAATGCATTTTTGACTCCCCCAACTTCAAGTATAGTCCGAACAACACCCCCAGCTATAAGTCCCGTACCTGGACTGGCAGGCATAATCAAAATATTTGCACCGCTAACTTTAGCTTGTACCTCGTGAGGTAGGGTCTCTTTGTATAGTTTTAACTTCATCATGTCTTTTTTAGCAACGTCAACAGCCTTGGCAACTGCAGAAGTAACATCAGCTCCTTTGGCACTACCTACGCCTACTGTACCTTTTTTATCGCCCACAACCACAAGAGCCCTAAATCTAAACCTACGACCCCCCTTTACGACTCTTGCTACGCGGTCAATATTGAGCACAATCTCTTCAAACTGCTTTTCTTCCGTGTCGGCTCCTCTATGAGAGCGCATATTTCTTTTTAGCTGTGTTTGTCTTATAGGGCTAGGATTAGTTTTAACCTCTGTCGTCACTGAACCTCCGTCGTTTTGCATGAGTTGTTTATCGTCATTCATCTAAAACTCCAATCCTTCTTTTCTTGCCGACTCTGCCAATGCTTTTATTCGTCCATGGTATAGCTTTGCACCCCTGTCAAACGAAACCCTCTTTATCTTTTTAGCTTTAGCCTTTTTACCCACTTCTGTACCTACCGCTGATGCTAACTGGGTCAAATTCTGCTTACCGTTGTCTAGATTCAGCGAATTCACTGTTAATAATGTGGTTTTTTTATCGTCGTCTATTATCTGTGCATAAACGGCCTTATTGCTAATGTTGACGCACAACCTGAGCCTTCCTCCGTTTTTGATCATTATGCGTGTTCGGTGGGCTCTTCTTGTTTGGTTGGTTCTTTTTGATTCTAATCTATTCATGGTCTATCCTTCCTTGCCACTCTTGCCACTTTTTCGAATGATTCTCTCGCCCTGGTACTTTATACCCTTCCCCTTGTAGGGCTCGGGCTTCCTTAAGGCTCTTATCTCTGATGCGACTTGGCCGACCTGCTGTTTATCAATTCCGCTAACAGTAATGATATTCTGCTCTACTTTGCCATCAATGCCAGCTGGGAAGGAATAGACAACTTCGTGAGAATAGCCAAGCCTCATACGTAAGTCACTACCACTTAGGTTCACCTTAAAGCCTACCCCGTTGACCTCTAACTTTTTCTCGAAGCCTTTAGCTACGCCATCTACCATATTTTGGAGCAAAGATCTCATCAGGCCGTGGAAAGAACGAGTACGTCGATCGTCACTTTTTCGGCTAACTAACAGCTGACTATCTTTCTGCTCTATTAAGATACCGGGCAATCGGCCCTGCTGAAGCTGTCCCTTTGGACCGACAACTTTTACGGTATCTGGTGATATCTCTATATTAACCCCAGCTGGTATCTCTATTGGTGATTTACCTATTCTACTCATTGTATTTTCCTTCTTTGCCAGCTTAATAGACTTGGCAAATTAACTCTCCTCCAACGTGTTTCTTTTTTGCTTCATCTCCGGTCATTAGTCCTTTGGATGTCGAGAGTATGACTATACCTCGCCCTCTCTTGACTGCAGGAATATCGTCAGCGCCAACATACATTCTTCTACCGGGTCGGCTCAAACGAGCAATCTCTGTAATTCGGGCGTTAGATTCGGCCTCGTTTATAGTTATTACAAGTTTTCTGTCTATACCTTTGCCTTGAGCGTTTACGCCATAGATAAAGCCAGACTTTTGCAATAAACTTGCGACCTGCTGTTTTATTTTCGAATGAGGCATGCTTACTTCATTTTTCGAGACGGCAATAGCGTTTCGAATCCTTGTTAACATATCTGATATTGGGTCTGTAGAAACCATTATAGGGCATCCTTTCTTGTTTGAGAGTTGACAATAACGAGTGCGGTTTGGTAGTTCTGTTGAGAAAATGTATCGTTATGATACATTGCCGAAATAAACTGACAAAATGTGCCGTTTTGGGGACTCTCAACAGAAAGTGATGTGTTGTGATGGTTTAGCAATACCATAAAACTCCTTACCAACTTGCCTTTGTTACGCCAGGTATTTCACCTTTTGAGGCATGTTCTCTAAAACTTATTCGACTCAATCCGAAGGTTCTCATGTAGCCGTGCGGTCGACCAGTCTCACTGCAACGGTTTTTTCTTCTCGTAGGGGAAGAGTTGCGGGGCAATAAATGCAATGACTCTAAATCTCCGGCAGCCTTTAACTCTGCTCGTATCTTTGCATATTTATCAATCATTTTGATTCTTTTTTTGTCTCTTGCGACTATCGATTTTTTTGCCATACTATTTATCCCCTTTCTCAAACGGCATCCCGAATTTAGTTAGCAATACCTTTGAATGTTCTACGTTGTCTTTTGATGTTACAATTACAACCTGCAAACCATGCTGAGTTGTTGTCTCTTCAAAGCTAAGTTCTGGGAAAATAGATTGCTCGCTAAAACCAAGGCTATAGTTGCCTTGTTTATCAAAAGATTTTAGGCTTACTCCATGAAAATCTCTTAGACGAGGTAAAACTATGTTTATTAAACGATACAAAAATTCATACATACGATCACCGCGAAGCGTAACCTTCATACCAATTTTGTTGCCCTCACGTAACTTAAAGCTAGCAATACTAACCTTTGCATAAGTCTCGATTGGTTTTTGTCCAGTTATTTTAGCGAGGGTATTAGTAGCTGCTTCAAAGGCTCTTTTGTCATCTTTGCCCCGACCCAGTCCTACATTAAGAATTATCTTCTCCAATTCTGGTACCTGGTGCACATTTTTAAGGCCTAGCTCCTTTTGGATATTCTTTCTCTCTGTGAGATAAAGTTTCTTCAAGTGAGGTAAGACTTTTTTGGACTCAGTAGTTTTTTTTGGTTTATCTGCAATTGGCATTATTTTACCTCCTTCCCAGAGCGCTTATAAATGCGAGTTTTCTTACCCGTCTTGGAGTCCAATTTTATGCCAATCTTAGACGGCTTCTTAGACGTTGGCTCTATTAGTGCGACTTTGCTCACCCAGATAGGCTTAGTTACATCAAAAATTCCGCCCTGAGGATGAGATCGATTAGGTTTAACTGCTCTTTTAACTACATTTATGCCCTCAACTGTAACTTTATTAAGCTTTGGATGTACGGCTTCAATTTTACCGGTTTGTCCTTTGTATTTCCCTGAAAGCACAACTACATTGTCGCCTTTTTTAAGCTTGATCTTGTAAATGGTAGTGTTGCCTGTTGATCTACTCATCTATAATACCTCCGGGGCTAAGCTGATAATTTTTGAGTAGCCCTGGTCACGTAGTTCTCTTGGAACTGGGCCAAAAATACGGGTAGCCTTTGGTTGCTTATCTTCATCTATTACCACAGCTGCATTATCGTCAAATTTAATAGTTGAACCATCTTTTCGTTTAATGTTCTTTTTGGTTCTAACCACAACAGCTCTTATAACGCTTTTCTTTTTTACTCCGCCACTCGGATTAGCATCTTTTACGGTAGCAACAATTACATCACCCACTCTTGCGTAACGGCGCCTGGTGCCACCCAGTACGCGAATACACAAAATTTCTTTTGCTCCTGAGTTATCACAGACGTTTAGTCTGGATTCTTGCTGTATCATAAACTAAACCTCCTTCTCCTTTGAAATCTCTGCTTCTTTTGACTCTAGCTTCTTCTTTTCTTCACGTTTTTGTCGTCTTTGAGCTTCGATTTCTTTAGCACGTTCTTCTGACTCATTCTTGCTCAGTTCTTTTTTATCGTCCTCTGTGAGGGAGGTTTTAGATAAAATCTTGTCTAACTTAAAACGTTTACGAGCTGATAGGGGCTTGGTTTCAACAATAGAAACTCTGTCCCCTATTTGACACTCGTTTTTACCGTCATGTGCCATAAACTTCGAAGTAACAGTATATTGTTTTTTGTAAATTGGGTGAGTCTTTCGGGTATGCACAGTTATTACGATTGTTTTATCGGTCGCATTAGATGTAACTACCCCAACTAGCGTCTTGGCCATTATCTTGTCTCCTTTAGTAGATTTTCGCTCATGACAGTTAACACGCGGGCAAGGTCGCGTCTTTTTACTCTGATACTTCGCACATTAGAAGTTTCCCCCATACGTATACGCCGTCTCATCTCTGCTATTTCCTCTCGAAGATCATTAGCTTTTTTCACTAAATCTTTAGAGTTTAATTTTCGTACTTCAACCGTCTTCATTATTCGCCCTCCCTAATAATGAACCTGGTTTTTACCGGTAGCTTATGCCCAGCAAGCCTCATAGCTTCTCTGGCAACTTCCTCTGAAACCCCCTGCATTTCAAACATAACTGTCCCCTTGCGAACTTTTGCCACAAAATATTCTGGAGCACCTTTGCCCTGACCCATTTTTACACCAATAGGCTTTTTAGTGACCGGTGTGTGTGGGAAAATTCTAATCCAAATTTTGCCACCACGCTTGATATATCTGGTCATAGCTTGACGTGCGGCCTCAATCTGACGGCTTGTAACCCGTTCGCCCTCAAGAGATTGCAACGCGTATTGCCCAAAAGCAATCGTATTACCACGGTTAGCTTGGCCCCTCACTCGGCCTTTCATAGTACGCCGGTATTTAGTCTTATTTGGGATTAACATCAGTTCTTCTCTCCCTTGTATATCCAGACTTTTACGCCGATAATGCCAGCGACTGTTTGAGCCGGTACATGAGCGAAATCAATATCGGCTCGAATTGTGTGTAATGGAACGCTACCGGCATGTTCTTTTTCTCTACGGCTCATTTCGGCTCCGTTCAATCGGCCAGAAACCTCTATGCGAACACCCTTTGCTCCCGCTCTCATTGTAGAAGCAGCTGCTTGTTTAATAGCTCGTCTAAAAGAAATCCTTCTCTCGAGCTGGTGTGCAATGTTCTCTGCGACCAACTTGGCATAAACTTCTGGCTTCTTTATCTCTTCGATATTCACTCTAGATTGAACCCCATAAATCTTTTCGATAGATTTCTTTAGCTCCTGTGCGCCTACGCCACCTCGCCCAATCACTACACCGGCTTTAGCTGTTGTTATTGTGACGGTTACAAGATTCGGCGATCGCTCAATGTCTACTTTGTTAATCGCAGCACGAGAACCAAGTTTCTTATCAATCATTCGTCTTACCTCAAGATCCTGAGTCAAGAACTTTGCATACTCACGTTTATTAGCAAACCATTTACTTCGCCAATCTTTACTAACCTGGAGCCTCATACTAATTGGATTTACCTTCTGACCCATTACTTTGCCTCCTTTTTGTCTTTTTGAACGGATTTTTTGGCGGTTGGTTTTTTGGGTACACGTTTTTCGCCTACAACTTCTACAAAAATATGAGACGATTTCTTCTGAAACGGCAAAGCCCTACCATGAGCTGCTGGCTTATAGCGCTTTATTCTTGGGCCCGGGACTACGCTAATCTTACTGATGACTAAGCTGTCTGGTTTGAAGTTGTGATTATTGTCAGCGTTTGCTTTGGCGCTTTCGATAACCTTCCTAACGGGCACAGCTGCGCGTCTCTGGGTGTGCCCTAAAATTGTCACCGCATCGCTAACTGTTCGTCCACGAACTAAGGAGGCAACAACCGCTACCTTGCGTGGTGCCATCCTAACTCCTTTAGCAGATGCTTTAACTATATTCATTATTTCTGTCCCTTAGCTAACTTCCCACCGTGACTTCTAAACTTACGTGTAGGCGAAAACTCACCCAGTTTGTGACCTACCATATTCTCAGTTATAAAAACAGGCACGTGTACTTTACCATTATGAACAGCAATTGTACGGCCAACGAACTCTGGCGGAATAGCACTTGCTCTGGCCCACGTCTTGATAATAGTTCTATCCTCTTTACCAAGCGCACTGACTTTTTTAGCAAGCTTGGGGTCTACAAATGGTCCTTTTTTCAAACTTCTACTCATCAACTATCTCCTTTTTCCTGCATGACGGCTTTTCACAATATATTTATCAGTACTCTTGCGACTTCTGGTTTTAAACCCAAGTGTTTTCTTGCCCCATGGCGTACATGGATCCTTACCTATACCATGACGACCACCGTCTCCACCACCATGAGGGTGATCTACCGCGTTCATTACGACGCCACGCACCGTAGGCCGTTTACCCTTGTGACGTGATCGTCCAGCTTTACCAACTTTTACATTTTGGTGTCCTGCGTTACCAACAACGCCCAAGGACGCACTGCAGTCAATACTTATTAACCGTACTTCACCACTCGGTAGTTTTACTTGAGCGTATTTATCGTCTTTTGCTACGAGCTGAGCACTTGCCCCGGCGCTCCTTGCCAATTGAGCTCCCCGTCCTAATTGCACCTCTACCGCATGCAAAACACTACCAAGCGGTATGTCTTTCAGTTTCATCCTGTTGCCAGTTTCTATGCCAATATCTTCACCGGTTTGAATTTTCTGACCAGGCTTCATACCCTGAGCAGCCAGAATATAGTGGTACTGCCCTTGCTTATCTTTAATACGGGCAATCCGTGCACTTCTGTTTGGATCATACTCTATATGCTCTATAGTTGCTTCGCCTTCGAACTTAAAGTTCATTAAACGATAAAATTTACGAGCTCCACCGCCACGATGCCTAGTTGTAATTCGACCCTGGTTATTGCGACCATTTGTACGGTTTTTCTTTACCAATAGGGATTTTAGAGGCTTTTTGGTGGTGATTTCGTCGAAATCTTGTGTGCTCATCCCGCGTCGTCCAGGAGTAGTAGGCTTATACAGTTTTACCGCCATCTATTTGCTCTCCCCTTTTTTCATTTTTTTAGCGGCTTTCTCTGCCATTTTCTTTTCTTTTTCTTCGGCTTTTTCTATGGCTGCAAAAACAGGGATCGAGTTACCTTCTGTTAACTTCACGTACGCGTTCTTAATATTTGGTTTTTTCCCATAAACGCTTCTGGTTCGCTTCCTGAAAGATGGCTTCTTTTTGCCTTTAGCTACTAGTGTTCTCACGTTCTTAACACTTACCGAAAACTGAGCTTCGACTGCTTGTTTGATTTGAAGTTTATTCATAGAAGTGTCTACCTCAAAAACAAAAGTATTCTCAAGTTGGCTCAAAGCATAGCTTTTTTCGCTCATTTTTGGCTCCAGGGTATAAGTTTTTGCCAAAGGATTAGCCTTGCCTTTAGTAGGGGTGCTTTTTGATTTCTTAACAGTAGCTTTAGTAGAGCTCATTATTTAGACTCCCCAAGCCAAGCTGATATTGTCTCAAGCGATTTCTTACTTATGACTATCGAATCAGCATTTAAAACATCATACACATTAAGATAATTTGCTTGAACTGCTTTAACATCTTTGATGTTACGCGTGGCTCTTTCTACTAACTCATCCTTACGGCTTATCACTATAAGGATACGTCTGCTTGCGCCGATTTTTTTAAGTAAATCAACCGTATATTTAACCCTGCCGTCTTTGCATTCAAAAGTTTCTACAATAAATATTTTGCCACCCTCTGACGCCAGGCTTAGCGCTTGACGCAAGGCTTTTCGCTTAGACTTTAAGTTAAGTTTCTTTGAATAATTTTCATTGCCAGTAGGACCAAAAGTTATACCACCGCCACGCCATATTGGGACCCTAGAACTACCAAAACGAGCCCGTCCCGTGCCTTTCTGTTTCCATGGTTTTTTGCCACCACCACGAACCTGTCCACGCGTCTTGGTAACTGCCAGGTTCTCTCTACCATTTGCCAGATAAGTTACATACGCCTGCTGAAGTAATACATGGTTGTTTACAGCTTCGTTAAAGACCTTTTTATCTAGAGATAGCTGAGTTGTAGACTTTGCGCCAGTCTTGGTAAAAGTTGGGGTAGACATTATTTGACACCTCTCAAAATAACCATACTCTTGCGCGGGCCAGGGACAGATCCAAAGACACCAATCAACGATCTTTCCTGGTCAACAAGTGCTATTTTTAAGTTTTTTGTAGTTACACGCTCAGCACCCATCTGTCCTGCCATCTTTTTACCCTTAAAAATCTTTTGTGGGTACATCGAACCAATAGAACCTGGCTCTCTTGTGTTGCCCTTTCCACCATGAGTCTTACGCTGACGATGGAAATTATGACGTTTTATCGTACCTGCCCAGCCTTTACCCTTACTAGTACCCGTTACGTCCACCTTATCTCCTTCATTAAAAATGTCGGCTGATAATTTATCGCCGACTTTTAAATCTTCTGGAAGTGCATCTATACGAAACTCTCTAATAATACTGACTTTTTCTTTACAATCTTTGAGGTGTCCAAGCTGTGCCTTATTGATAGTTTTCTGTGTTTTTTTAGTTCCGACCTGCAGGGCCAGATAGCCATCTTTTTCTACGTCTTTTATTTGGGTTACGACGTTTTCTTCAACTGCGAGTAAAGTTACAGCCCTAGCCACACCATCCTCATCTATGGTGTTTGTCATACCTAATTTTTTGGTTATTAGAGCTTTTATGACTTTTCGCCTTTCCTTGTATACTATCCGCCAATTACTATCTGTCTAGAGATTGTGCCTCATCAGCCTCTCGTGACAATAAAATTATGACGCCCGGTGGTTTCTATCCCTGTAAATTAGGAGATGACCTGCTCTAGTGCGCCACGACAATACTTGACTGCTTATCACAGATTAGCATAAAACTCTGACCTCTGTCAATATGTTGTTTGTATTACATTTGAATATACAACCCATAGGGAAGCCAGAATCCAATAATAGAAGCCACCAAGAGAACCGCGTAATCTATCTTGCGATCTATCTGTAGTTTCTCATTTTTTACAAATAGTATTCCTATCAACAGCCCTAGCGGGATGGGTAGATGCAAGTCCACCCCGGAGCTAACCTTTAGCCACAGAGAACCCACCAAGAGATAAAGTGTGATTTTCAACAAGTAAAATCCATCTTGGGCCGTCTTATCTACTATTTTTCCTTTTGTCTTCACCATTTACCCCCCTTTATTTGAGTTTACATCTTAATTTCAGCGTCACAGCCAGCCGGTAGTGACAGGTTCATCAGAGAATCGATCGTCTTCGGAGTCGGGTTAAGAACATCGATTAAGCGTTTATGTACACGCATCTCAAACTGTTCACGGCCCTTTTTATAAACATGAGGGCTTTTAACCACTGTAAAAGTGCTCCTTCTGGTCGGCAAAGGGACTGGGCCAGCCACCGTTGCACCGGTTCTAAGCGCCGTATCGACTATCTGCTTTGCCGATAGATCAATTACTTTATGATCATAGGCTTTTAGACGAATCCTGATTCGCTGTCCACCTGTAGGTGCTTTTTCTTCACTAGTTTTTTTTGTTGTAGGTTTTTTGGCGTCTGCCATAGGTGTTGTTCCTTTCTGATTGCTCAGCTTGCTGTAACATTATCTTGTTTTTCAAAAACAACTTTTAATCAGCAAATTTATTAATGATTAGCCTATTTTAACAGATATCAATACAAATTAAAAGAGCTCCTATTTTGGGAGCTCTTTTTGGCTTCTCGGTACCTTATTTGGTACTTGTTTAGATTACTTATTAATCTTGGTTACAACACCAGCACCTACGGTTCGGCCGCCTTCACGAATGGCGAAGCGAAGACCTTGCTCCATGGCAATTGGTGCAAGTAATTTTACCTTAAAGGTGATTGTGTCACCTGGCATAACCATCTCTTTGTCAGCTGGGAGCTCAACCTCACCGGTAACGTCAGTTGTTCTAAAGTAAAACTGTGGCTTGTATCCCTTAAAGAAAGGAGTATGACGACCACCTTCTTCTTTGGTTAGAATGTAAACTTCCGATTCGAATTCTGTGTGAGGCGTAATAGACCCTGGTTTTGCAAGAACTTGTCCGCGTTCTATGTCGTCGCGCTCAACTCCCCTGAGAAGAACACCAACGTTATCGCCGGCTTGTCCTTGGTCGAGGTTTTTCTTGAACATTTCTACCCCTGTAACAACAGTCTTGCTGGTTTCTTTAATACCAACTATCTCAACTTCATCGTTGATCTTTACAATACCTTGTTCTACCCGTCCAGTAGCAACAGTTCCACGGCCCTTTATAGAGAAAACATCTTCTATTGGCATCAGAAATGGCTTGTCTAGATCCCTTTTTGGTTCCGGTATGTAGTCGTCCATAGCCTTTACAAGCTCCATGACAGCATTCATATTTTCTTCGTCACCCTCAAGAGCTTTGGTAGCAGATCCTTTTATGATTGGGCAATTCTCGTCAAATTCATATTTGGCTAGTAACTCGCGGATATCCATCTCTACAAGCTCTACTAACTCTGGGTCGGCAAGATCCATCTTGTTCATGAAAACAAGAATCTTTGGAACTCCAACCTGGCGAGCTAGCAAAACGTGTTCTCGAGTTTGAGGCATGGGGCCATCAGCAGCTGATACCACCAAAATAGCTCCGTCAATCTGTGCAGCACCAGTAATCATATTCTTAACATAATCTGCGTGTCCTGGCATATCGACGTGTGCGTAGTGCCGTTTCTCACTCTCGTACTCTTGGTGTGAGGTTGCAATTGTAATCCCTCGTTGTTTTTCCTCTGGTGCGTTGTCAATTTTGTCGTAAGCAACGGCTTTGTTAACATCACTTGGAAGTTTCTTTGCTAAAGTTGTTGTAATTGCTGCTGTCAATGTAGTTTTACCGTGGTCAACGTGCCCCATAGTACCAACATTCACGTGCGGTTTACTTCGGTCGAAATCTGCCATAAGTTTATAATCTCCTACTTATTTATTAATAATTTTTGCATAAGCACTCTAGTACTCACGCGAGATAGCTTCTATTTTAGCCGATTTTTAGGTGAATGTAAAGTATAAGTTTGTTTATTTTTGGTGGTATTTCTGCCAGGCGAGAATATACCAAAAAGATGAATTGATTAAAGCTGTTACCGAAGAGAATACTAAGCCTAGAGTAAAGTAGGTAATGCAAAACGCTACCAATACCGTACCGGTTATTAAACTAGTGTATAGATGTGGCTTGTCTTTACTTCTGATTGAAGGAATCAATGATGCAGAAAAGATGATTGTACCAATGGTAAATACCCCGTCCTGCCAAGTCATTCTTTTTCTACCTTTTCTGAAGGTTGCGTTAATTTATCTGCAGTTTCAGTTACTATAAATTCACCTGGCCTCAAGAAAAATAGGTTAAGCGCAGATAGCCCAAACCGCTTTAGTAAGCTTAGTTGAGGAGGGGTTTCAGGACCTTCGTGCTTAAGGTTTGGGTTTTCTATCTCCATGGTACTCGATATTATTTGGTACTTTTGGCAATGATGGCTTCGGCTACATTTGGTGGTACATCAGCGTAGTGATCTAGCTCCATACTAGAACTAGCACGCCCTTGAGTCATAGAACGCAGATTGGTTGTGTAGCCAAACATTTCGCCAAGAGGCACAAAAGCTGTAATCTGCTTTACGCCATTTGCTAGATCTTCCATGGCTTCAATCCTGCCCCGTTTGCTATTTAAATCTCCTATTACGTCACCCATATACTCATCAGGCGTTACAGCAACGACTTTCATAATAGGTTCGAGCAGCACTGGGTTAGACTTCTTGACACCCTCTTGAAGCGCCATAGAACCTGCAATCTTGAAAGCCATCTCGCTAGAGTCAACATCGTGATAACTTCCGTCATATAATTCTGCCCTTACATCAACCACAGGGTAGCCAGCTAAAACACCGTTATTCATCGCTTCTTTGATGCCCTCTTCTACAGGCTTAATGTATTCCTGGGGGACTACACCGCCTTTTATAGAGTTTATAAACTCAAAGCCTTTGCCAGATTCGTTTTGACTAAGACGTAACCAGACGTCACCATATTGACCACGACCACCAGACTGACGGATAAATTTACCTTGCACTTCGATACCGTCTTTACGTATGGTCTCACGATAAGCAACTTGAGGCTGGCCAATATTTGCTTCGACCTTGAACTCTCGCTTCATTCGATCGACGATGATTTCCAGATGAAGCTCACCCATACCACTAATAATGGTCTGTCCGGTCTCTTCGTCAACCTTGATGCGGAAAGTTGGGTCTTCCTCTGCTAGTCTTTGCAGGGCAATACTCATCTTTTCTTGGTCGACCTTAGTCTTCGGCTCGATAGCAATGCTTACTGGTGGCTCTGGAAAAGTTATACTCTCTAAAATGATTGGGTTATTTTGATCGGATAATGAATTCCCGGTAGTCGTATTTTTTAAACCCACGACCGCTGCTATATCGCCAGCTTGCACCTCTGAAACATCTTGTCGTTGATCTGCTTGCATCCTAACAATACGTCCGATTCTTTCTTTTTCTCCGTTTGAGCTATTTAAGACGTAGCTCCCTGCTTGTAATTTGCCTGAGTAGACTCTTACGAAACAAAGTTTACCTACAAATGGATCGGTTGCAATTTTGAAGGCCAAGCCTGAGAATGGCTCAGACATAGAAGGCTTTCTCTCTATCTCGTCAGCAGTTTTTGCGTGTTGCCCCCAAACCGAACCCCTGTCAATTGGCGAAGGTAAGTAATCTACGGCTGAATCAAGTACCTTCTCGACAATCACTCCACGACCGTCTCCGCCAGTAACTGCGAAGAATTTACCTGTTAGTACGGCTGTACGGATTGCTTGTTTTATGTCTGTTTCACTTAAACCTTCTTCGCCAACTTCTAGGTATTTTTCAAGCATCTTTTCATCTTCGGCTACGGCGTTTTCTATTAGCAGGCTTCGATATTTCTTGGCTTTATCTAGCATATCGGCTGGGATCTCTCCCTCAACAAGTTCTTTATCCGTAAAGTCCTTGTAGGTATAAGCTTTCATGGCTACCAAATCGACTACTCCGTTAATCCTTTGCTCAAAACCAATTGGTAAGTGTATCGGAAAGGCTGATTTGTTAAGCCTTGCGTGAATAGTATCAAGAGATTTATAAAAGTCCCCACCTGTCTGGTTAATTTTATTGATAAAACAAATGCGTGGAACCCCATACTTATCAGCCTGACGCCAAACAGTCTCAGACTGGCTCTCAACCCCCATCTTGCCATCAAAGACCGTTATAGCACCGTCAAGTACTCGTAGTGAGCGTTCTACCTCTACGGTAAAATCAATATGACCTGGTGTGTCGATAATGTTTATCTGGTGGTCTTTCCAGTAACAAGTTACGGCTGCGGATGTGATAGTAATACCGCGTTCTCGCTCTTGCTCCATCCAGTCGGTGGTAGTTTCACCTTCGTGAGTTGTCCCAATCTTGTGCTTAATACCAGTTCTAAATAAAATACCTTCGGTAGTGGTAGTTTTACCTGCGTCAATATGAGCAATAATGCCAATGTTACGTAATTTTTCTAATGGATATTTTTTATCTGCCATCTGTGCCTTTTCTTAATGTTTAGTATCTAGCGAAATGAGCAAAAGCTCGGTTAGCTTCGGCCATCTTGTGCATATCTTCTTTCTTTTTTACTGCCATGCCGGTCGAGTTATAGGCATCGACTAGTTCAAGAGCTAGTCGGTCTTCCATGCTCATACCTTTGCGTGCCCTCGATGAATGAACAAACCACATAATGGTTAAATGGCTTTGGCGTTGACCCTTTACCTCAAATGGTATCTGGTAGTTAGCGCCCCCAACTCGGCGTGACCGAGTCTCTAGGCTAGGTTTTACATTATCTAACGCCTGATCAAACACCTCTAGTGGATTTTGAACCTTTAGTTTATCGGCGGCCTTTTGCATGCCATTATAAACAAGGCGTTCTGCTATCTGTTTCTTGCCATCATGCATTACGCGGTTAATAACTCTTTGGACTCTGACGCTGTTATAAACACGGTCTGGCTGAATATCCCTGGTTAAATCTTTAGTTTTCTTTCGGGGCACTATTTAGAATCCTTTCTGGTACCATATTTTGAACGGCCCTGTTTGCGTTCGCTTACACCTTGTAAATCTAAATTACCACGAACGATATGGTAGCGAACACCAGGTAAATCTTTTACGCGACCACCACGAACCAAAACAGCTGCGTGCTCTTGTAAGTTATGCCCCTCACCACCGATGTAAGCCCAGACCTCGTAACCACTAGTCAGACGCACACGTGCGACCTTCCTAAGGGCTGAGTTCGGCTTTTTAGGTGTTTTTGTCGTAACTTTCACACAAACTCCTCTTTTAAAGGGCGATGGTTTTTCATAGTTAACGGTCTTTAGATTGTTTACTACGCGTTGCAAGGCTGGCGATTTACTTTTTGACATAACTCGCTTGCGTGGTTTCCTAACTAATTGGTTGATTGTTGGCATGGTCTTAAGCTTTTCCCCTATCTATAGAAAGTGTCATTTTAACAAATTTACTCTTCAATTTCAATCTCTTCATGCTTTCTGGCCCCATAGCCCGTGCCTACCGGGATCTTACGTCCTAAGATTACATTCTCCTTAAGGCCGTATAGGTTATCGACTCGACCGCTAGTAGCAGAGGCTATCAAAACCCTTGTGGTATCCTGGAAGGAAGCCGCACTTAGGAATGAATCTGTACTTAGTGAAGCTTTGGTAATACCCAGTAGTAACTGGACAAAAGTAGCAGGTTTTTTACCTTTTTTGGCCAATTCTTCGTTAGCTTCGACTACTGCGAGCTTGCTCACAATATCTCCAGTTACAAATTCACTGTCGCCTGATTCTTCTATCTGAACTCGACTAAACATTTGATTGACAATAACTTCTAGGTGCTTATCGGCAATATCTTGTCCCTGTGAAACAAAAATTTTCAATATTTCGTTCATTATGTAGCGTTGGGCGGCTTCTACGCCTTGTAGGCGCATCAGATCTCTTACGTTAATCGAGCCAGCGGTTAGCCTTTGCCCTGCCACTACCTCATCGCCATCTTTAACTAATATCTGCCTATAGCCTGGTATTTCGTATTTGAGAATACTTTGCCCAGCTGGGGTAATTTTTGCTAATTTTTTGGTCAATGCGACCTTCCCTGAAACCGGTGCTATCAGGGGGCTGTCGCCATTTTCAAGAGAAGCGATAACATCACCAACCTGAACTTCTGAGCCAGTTGCGACCTGCGCGGTTCTCTCGCCAAGCTTTAGCTCTACCATTTTTGCGTCGTCGTTTGTTACTTGAACGACGTAATTATCACCATCTTCCCATATTTCAACTTTACCAGGGATATCTGCTAGGAAAGCTTGCCCTTTAGGAGTCCTGACTTCAAATAACTCTTCTACACGGGGTAGACCAGTTGTAATGTCATCTCCTGCAACACCGCCACTGTGGAAAGTTTTCAACGTAAGCTGGGTACCTGGTTCGCCAATACTTTGAGCAGCGATTACTCCGATAGGCGCATGTTTGGCAACCAATTCACCTGTTGCGGGGTCTAAGCCATAGCTTCTTGGGTCAACTCCTCGCACAGCACTACAGCTCAACACACTCATAATCTTTACTCCATCAAGCTCTTTGTCGGATTCTATCTCAAGTGCAGCCTCTGGAGTGATTAGTTGACCTTTCTTAACATATTTACCAATGTTTTCTGCGGCAAACCGACCTTTTAGCCTATTTGCGTAATCAACACCTATTTCTTTGGCATCTTCTCTGTACATTGGGAAACCTGGGTCAGCCGTAGCTTCGTCTATTGTAAACACGTCTTGGGCTACATCGACTAAACGTCGGGTTAAGTAACCTGAGTCAGCTGTTTTTAGCGCTGTATCAATCAGTCCCTTTCTAGCTCCTCGTGTTGAGGTGAAATACTCCAACGGGTTTAAGCCATCCCTGTAGTTATTTCTGATTGGAAGCTCCATAGCTCGGCCTGTGGCATCAGACAATATTCCTACAGAACCTACAACCTGTTTGACCTGGACAATCGAACCCCTTGCCCCTGATGTAACTGCCAAGGACATAGCGTTATCCTCGCCTGCGAACTGCTCTCCTAGGGCATCTTGGATTTCAGCATCAGCAGTCGTCCATGTCTCAATCGTTAAACGATATCTTTCTTCATCGGTAATGAAACCTTGATCAAACTGCTCACTAACAGCCGTGGCCTTTTCATCTGCCATCTCTATGATTTCGCCCAGCTTATTAACGTCAACAAAATCGCTCATCCCCATAGACAACCCAGAAATTGTGGCGTAGTTAAATCCAAGCGTCTTGAGATCGTCTGCTATTTCTGCACTCTTATCTCGCCCGTATTTGGCATATACTTCTGCCATAACTTTGGCTAATTTTTTCTTGCTCATTGGCTCATCCTGGAAGGGGAAATCGTCTGGGAAAATCTCATTAAACAAGAATCTTCCTAACGTACTTGTACGCTCTTTGCCTCTGAATTCTATGGTTATTAAATCTTGAAGCTTTATTTTGTCTTTATCGTAAGCCATCAGTGCTTCATTAAGGCTAGTGTAATCTTTAGGCTCTTTAGATGAGGTTGGACGAATATAAGTCAAGAAATAACAGCCAAGAACGATATCTTGTTCTATATGAAGAATCGGTGATCCATCGGCTGGTTTTAGCAAGTTTTTATTGGCGGCCATAATATTTTTGGCTTCATCCTGAGCTCTATCAGATAAAGGTAGGTGTACTGCCATTTGGTCACCATCAAAGTCCGCGTTAAAGCCTTTACATACAAGTGGGTGCAATCTTATAGCTTTCCCTTCAATTAAAATCGGGTGGAAAGCCTGGACACTTAGTCTGTGCAAGCTAGGAGCACGGTTAAGTAGCACATACTTATCCTGGATTACTTCGTCAAGCGCATCCCAGACAGCAGTCTCACCCAGCTCTATCATACGCGTAGCACTCCTAATATTGTGTGCTAATTCTTTCTCGATTAGCTTGCCCATTACAAAAGGTTTAAATAGTTCTAGTGCCATCATTTTTGGCAAACCACACTGGTGCATTTTAAGCTCTGGGCCAGAGACAATCACTGATCGTCCAGAATAGTCCACTCTCTTACCTAAAAGATTCTGTCGGAAGCGACCTTGTTTGCCTTTTAGCATATCTGAAAGAGATTTTAGTCGTCTGCGTTGACCCGTCGAAGACACAGCTCGTCCAGATCTGGTAGCGTTATTGTCTATTAACGCATCAACGGCTTCCTGGAGCATTCTTTGCTCATTTCTACAAATAACCTCTGGTGCATTTAAGCCTATTAGTTTCTTGAGCCTATTATTTCTGTTAATAACCCTGCGGTATAAATCGTTCAAGTCGCTAGTTGCGAATCGACCACCAGTCAACTGAACCATTGGCCTTAAATCTGGAGGAATAACCGGCAAAACACTCACGCACATACTAGTAGGCTTAATATCTGCCCTGTGCATATTCTCTAATAGGCGCAGGCGTTTAAGGATCTTTTTCTTCCGTTGCCCTTTTGTTTCTTCGGCTTCTTTTTCTAGCTCACTAATTAACTTATCGAGGTCGATTTCTTCAAGCAATTCTTTAAGTGTTGCTCCGCCCATACCAACTTTTATTAGTTTTTCCAACTCGCTAGGTAATTCTCTATATTCGTTTTCGCTAATGAGATTATATTTTTCTAAGGTGCTGATTTGGTTTTTAAAGATATCGAATTTCTCTCGCACTTCATCCAACTCTTTAGTCTGTGCTTCTGCCAGAGCCTTGACGTTGGCATCTTTATCCTTCGCTTGTGCTTCATATCGTGCTTTAATAGCCACTTCTGCAGCAGAAGTCTCTGCTTCTTTGTCCGCCAGAAGTTTATCGCGAGCCTCAATATCAACACTCTTTATGATATAGCTAGCAAAATAAGCAACTCTTTCAAGACTTTTTACTGTCATACCAAGAAGTAACCCGATGGCACTTGGCGTACCGCGCAGGAACCAGATGTGAGCTACAGGACTAGCTAGAGCAATATGCCCCATCCTCTCTCGTCTCACAATTGATCTTGTAACTAATTCACCCTTTTTATCGACTGCTGCTTCTCTGGATCTTACTCCTTTATACTTAGCATCATGTGGATTTATGTCTTTAACAGGGCCAAAGATTCTTTCACAGAACAGACCATCTCGTTCCGGTTTTTGAGTTCTGTAATTGATGGTTTCTGGCTTTGTGACCTCGCCGTGACTCCACTCTAAAATATCGTCTGGGCTTGCAACAGCAAGTCTTACAGCATCAAAATCTGCAATGTTCGTACCGCTCGAATATCTACGCATTATTTTGCCTCCTTTTCATCAGCTTGTGCTGCCGCATCCTCTGTCGAGAGGGTTTGTGCAGGGATATCATCGTCTAGTTCTATAACCATCGATTCATCTATCACAGCATCCTCGGTGACATCTACATTACTAATCTCTGGATCAGGAACTTCAATATTCGACTGAGTTTCTGCCTCATTTTTTATGTTCTCTGCCAAGACGCTTTCAGCATCAACTACTTCACTTTTCGTTACTAAATCTACTTTCAAACCCAAACCTTGAAGCTCTTTTACAAGAACGTTAAAGCTCTCTGGTACCTTAGGGTCAACGATTTCTGTTTGCTTAATGATTGATTCGTAAGCTTTACTTCTACCGTAGACATCGTCAGACTTGATAGTTAGCATTTCTTGTAAGGTATTGGCTGCGCCATAAGCTTCAAGCGCCCAAACTTCCATTTCTCCGAACCTTTGTCCACCGTTTTGTGCTTTACCGCCCAGTGGCTGTTGAGTCACCATAGTATATGGGCCGGTTGATCTAGCGTGAATCTTGTCGCTAACCATATGAGTCAGCTTAAGCATATACATATTGCCAACAACTGTCCTTTCTTTGAAGGCTTCTCCTGTTCTGCCATCATAAAGCTGTCTTTTACCGTCCTCTGGTAGATCAGCTTCTTTTAGCAAATCTCGGATTTTGCTTACCGATACTCCGTCAAACGAAGGTGTGGCAACCTTTATTCCAAGCGCCCGTGCTGCCATACCCAAGTGGGTTTCAAAAAGCTGGCCCAAATTCATACGACTCGGTACACCCATTGGATTTAAAATAATATCTACTGGTGTACCATCAGATGTAAACGGCATATCTTCGGCTGGCAAAATTCTTGCTATAACACCCTTGTTTCCGTGGCGCCCTGCTAGTTTATCGCCAACCTGGATTTTGCGCATCTGGGCCACAAAAACTTGAATTTGCATAATCACACCGGCTTTTAATTCATGGCCATTTTCTCTAGAGAAAATCTTCACACCAACAACTTTACCGTGCTTACCGTTACTCATCCTCTGGGAAGTATCTCGGACTTCTTTGGCCTTTTCTCCAAAAATCGCCCTAAGTAACCTCTCCTCGCTCGATAGTTCCTGCTCGCCTTTTGGAGTAATTTTACCCACCAGAATATCGCCAGGATGCACCTCTGCACCAATGCGTACGATTCCTTCTTCGTCTAGATGTCTGAGTGATTCTTCACTAACGTTAGGTATATCTCCGGTAACAACTTCGGGGCCAAGTTTGGTCTCCCTAACTTCGGTCATATAATCAACAATATGGATGCTCGTTAGCATATCGTCTTCAACCAAGCGCCTAGAAATAACGATGGCATCTTCAAAGTTATAACCCTGCCACGGCATAAATGCCACTAGTAAATCTCGCCCAAGAGCTAACTCTCCGCTCTCGATAGACATGCCTTCTACAAGAACATCACCCGGCTTGACTTTATCGCCACTACTTACTACAACCCTTTGATTTATAGAAGTTCCCTCATTGCTTCTAACATAATGCACTGGCTTATAAGTGACTTTGCGCCTATCGTAGGACACTACGACTTCATCGGCAGTTGCCTTCTGGACAACGCCTTTTCCTTCTGCGTACATCACTTGACCGCTGTTATTCGCAACTACAGACTCCAAGCCCGTACCGATAATTGGTGCTTTAGGATTTATAAGCGGTACGGCCTGTTTTTGTTGGTTAGAACCTACCAATGCACGGTCAACTCTGTCTCTCTCTACAAAGGGAATTAGCCCTGCAATAGAGCCGATGATTTGGTTATGCGAAGCATCCATGTAATTCACTTCGTAAGCATCGGTTTCTCCAACCTCTAGCCCAACCCTGGCACTAACACGATCTTCTATGAAATAACCGTCTTTATCTAATTTGTTACCCGCACCAGCAATTACGGTTTTCTCTTCTTCGTAAGCATCTAAATACTCGATTTTATCTGTAACCCGTGCTCGAACCGGCCAAGTTTTACGGGATTTCACATTGGCAAGCTTTTTGGCATCGGTAGCGGTAATCTTATTTTTTGCTTTTACCAAAACTTTGCCATCTTCATCTTCTAGGTTTATGGGTGCTGTGTGCCCCACTGCGTCTTTGGCTGTAACTGCATTAATTACTTTCCTGTATGGCGTCTCGATAAACCCGTAGTCATTGATACGAGCATA
>CAYTUF010000003.1:36382-46120 GCA_964441225.1 uncultured Candidatus Saccharibacteria bacterium
CTTCTGGAGTTTCTACAGCACAGATACGCCCATAATGCGTTTCATGAGCATCTCGGACTTCAAAGCCTGCTCGTTCACGACTTAATCCACCTGGTCCCATCGAGCTAAGTCGTCTCTTGTGAGCTAATTCGCTAACTGGGTTGATTTGATCCATAAACTGCGACAGCTGACTGCTTGCGTAAAACTCGCGCACAGCAGCTACAACCGGACGAGCATTAATGAGCTGACCCGGTGTAACCGTCTCAATCTCGCTCATACTCATACGGTCTTTGGTATTTCGCGCCATACGAAGAAGACCAATCCTAAATTGTCTTTGGACCAGTTCTCCAACTAGTTTTACTCGTCGGTTAGCCAAAGAGTCGATGTCATCAGCTGGCTCTTGGGTGTTATTAAGGCGTATAATTTCGCTTACTATCGCCTTTAGGTCATCTAAGCGCATTATTCGATTTTCAGCAGTATTCGGCACCTTTAAATCTAGTCTTTTATTAATTTTGTAACGACCAACTCTTGAAAAGTCGAATCGTTTGTAGTTATAAAACATATTTTCAAGTAGACCTCTGGCGTTTTCCACGGTAGCTAAATCGCCAGGACGAAGTCGCCGATAGATCTCTATTAGCGCCTCACTAGTTGTGTTAGAGGGATCTTTGCTGAGTGTAGCTTCTAGATAGTTTGTCTGACCTTGATCAACGTGTTTGAAAGTCTTTTCTAGCTCGGTTACGCTCATACCTAAAGCCTTGAATAGTGTGGTTACAGGAATTTTCCTTTTACGGTCTATCTTTACATATATAGCGCCATTAGAAGCAGTTTCAAATTCGAGCCATGCGCCACGGCCAGGAATAACTTTCGCTCCGTAGAGATTTCGTCCAGCTTTCGCTTCAGCCATAAAGAAAACACCAGCTGATCTAATTAGCTGGCTAACTACCACACGCTCGGCACCATTTATCACGAAAGTTCCCCTAGATGTCATCCACGGAAAATCTCCTAGGTATATTTCTTGTTCTTTTACTTCACCTGTAACTTTATTGGTCAATTCGACCTTTGCCTTCAGGGGTGCTTCGTAAGAAATATTGTTTTCTCTAGCTTCAGCCTCGGTTACCTTCGGATCCTCAAAATGATAATCTTTAAAATTCAAAACAAGCTTGTTGCCTGTATAGTCTTCTATCGGGCTAATCTCAGCTAAAAGTTCACCCAATCCTTCTTCGACAAACCATTGCCAAGATTGATTCTGATGATTCACCAAATTTGGTAGGTCTATTACTGATGTGTTTTCGTTAAAAGAAATTCTTTTTTGTTTCTTAGTAGATGATAAGTGAGGCTTGGCCATAGATATAATAATTTTCTCCTAGTTTATAATGTAGTCTTTAAAAATAGGGTTTTAACGCTTGGCTTAGGCAATAAGTCAAGCTTGTTGCTTTTTAATGTTATTCGGCGCCGAAGATATCTGCGTTTATTTAAGATATTGTCTGTACCCTAGTTTTTGACAATACCAAAATAACGGCCACTACTTCTTAATAGTTTATTGTAGTGATAACTTCTGTTCTTGTCAACTATTTTTTCTTAGGTGCTGGCTGCTTTTTTTGAGATTTAGTTGAAATGATCTCGTCAACCAGTCCGTAATTTTTGGCTTCCGTGGCAGTCATCCAGAAATCTCTTTCCATGTCGGCATGGATTTTTTGGCGTTGTTTGCCGGTATTTTTAGCCATTATCTCTTCTATGAGCTGTTTAACACGGATTGCTTCTTTGAGATCGATTTCTTGATCAGTTACCTTGCCACGAGTACCGCTAGATGGCTGATGGATCATAACTGTCGCGTGCGTCAGTAGAGACCTTTTGCCTTTTGTCCCACTACTTAGCAAAAAGGCCGCTGCACTAGCTTGAACGCCAATTCCAACTGTCTGGATATCTGGTTTTACAAATTGCATTGTGTCGTAAATTGCCAAAGCGTCATATACACTTCCACCAGGACTATTTATATAAAGACTGATGTCTTTGTCGGGGTCTTCGTTGGCCAAGAATAACAACTGGGCGACAATTAGATTCGCCGTGTGCTCATTTACATCTGTACCAAGGAAAATAATCCTATCTTTTAGAAGTCGACTGTAGATGTCATAAGCCCGCTCCATTCGTCCTTCTTGTTCAATAACAGTGGGAATTAAAATATTACTTTTTGGGTTACTCATATCAATAGAGATTATACTCTTCAAATTAGCACTCGTCAACCCAGAGTGCTAGTTGTTTTGTTCTGTGAGCTATTGTCGCTAGTTTAGTTTGGATATTTCTCTCTGAGGATCCAAGCAAGGTATAACTGGTTACTGCTTGCTGGACCGGAAGAGAAAATTTCAAAGTGGACAGCGACGATAGCTTATAGATTAGAACAACCTAGTATTCTCGGGTTGACCACCCAGAGTGCTAGCTATTAGCTCTTGAAGCGGGGATTACTTCGGTTACGAACTCTGGTGCAACACCAGTAAACCCACCTACCAATCCATCCACAGAAACATGATCGTATGTGAAATGCACTCCATCTCTGACGGCGAATCGTCCGGTAACTGCGCTGACTTCTTCGAATATCAAGCCTTCAAAACAACTCCCAAAGTTTATCATCTCATCGAACGAACACTCGCCGAATAAATCTAACTGGGCATACACTCTTAAATGATCTTTATCAACGCTACATACAGTCAATTCTGGCCATTCACCGCCTGTTTCAAAAAGAATATACGATCCTCTATAATCGCTACCTACATCAGCCTTAACAAAATCTACTCCATTGTCAGTGTTGGACTTAATTTGTTCAAAATTCTCTAGGTGCATATCTAGATAAAATTATAATCTCGTTATTCTAAAAAGAAAATTGCTTACGCTCTGCATCGACTCGCCACCCTAGGATGTTAACGCCTATAGGTCAAGCTGTAGTCGTATATTGGCTAAGACATAACCCCTTCTAGGCAGGGCGGGGATAAAACAGATCGTCGGGTTGGGGCTCTTTTAGGGCAGGTAGGGTTTCGTACCCCACTTTCCACCAATCATGCTCAGACCAACCAAAATCAGACTTACTACCAACAACTGTTAGAACCCCCCTATGTTCATTTATCGAACTTCGGGTCGCAACAGACACATCCATCATTACATCCCACCCTGCACCTGAATCTTCATCAATTTTTTTAGGCCAAATATGAAGATGTAGATCCCCATTAGGAAGTTTTATACCCAGGATTTCTGTCAATCCCTTACCTACACTTAAAATTCGGTCGAGATCCGGGCTTGGCAACCAGATATTATACTCGAGGTCTCTGTATGGTACCGAAAAAACTGCACCCGAACCTTTATTAGCGTTTTCGAACATAAATCGCCCCTCCGTAGAACCGCCCAGATACTCCATGCTCATTTTTTAAACTTATCACTATTGCGCTGGTATGCCAAGCAGTTGCGTTATTTGGTTAATAACTCGAGGACTTTTTCGGTTAGCATACGCTGGGATATGTCTTGTTGGTTCCTCGAGTTGTTTAGCTCTTCTTGCATTTTCACGTCGCTAGCATATTGACCGCGTAAGAGCTGTAAACGAATTTCTAGCTCCTCTGGTGTAACACTTAGATGTTCCTTCTCCGCAATCTCGTTTAAAACTATGGATGTTTTTAGCTGTCTTTCGGCCTGGGGCGTTAAAACTTTCTTGCGATACTCGTCGTCATTGGTATTATCTAATTTTAGGAATTCCTCATAAGTTTGTCCACGATATACAAGATTTCGTTTCAACTCCTCCAAGTTTTGAGCTATCTGTTGCTCTACCAAAGAGCTAGGCAAAGCGATTGTAGACTTATCAACTATTTTGGAAACAATTTGGTTTTGCTGATCTCGCAGAGCTTCAGCCTCGCGTTCTGCGCTTAGTTGACTCTTTATGTCTTTTTTTAGTTGATCAACCGAAGCGAAAGGGCCACATTTTTTTGCGAACTCATCATCGACTTTTGGTTCTTTTATCTCTTGAACCTTTTTGACGGTCGTAGTGAAAGTAACTTTTTTATTAGCTAACGCTTTGAGCCCATATTCTTTTGGAAAAGTCAGAGTAAAAGTTTTCTCTTGGCTGGGCTTCATCCCCACCAAGTTCTCCTCAAAACCGGGTATAAAAGTCTTGCTTCCGAGTACTAACGGATAATCTTTACCGTCGGCCCCGCTTACCGGTTCTCCTTTGGCATCTTTGCCAGAAAAATCTATCCATACTTCATCGCCCACCTTTGAAGCCCTAGTAACTTCACTGCGTTCAGCCATACGAGTTTGGAGGTTTTTGATCACAGCCTGAATGTCTTTTTCACTAATGGCAACTTTAGCTTTGGTTGCATTAATAGTTTTATAATTTGGCAAGTTAACGTTCCCCAAAATATCAGTAGTCACTTCGAACTCAAGGCTTGTAAAAGGAACGAACTTTTTAATCTGAACTTCTGGCCTAGAAACAGGGTGTATCTTCTCATTTTGGGCGGCTTTTGTATAAAGTTCGCTCATCGCTAGATCTAAAAACTCGGTTTGCAGTTGTTCCTGGTTAGCGTGCTTCTCTACCAAATTAATTGGGGCTGTGCCATCCCTAAAGCCTGCAATTTTTACGCTACCAGAGATTTTTTTCAATACCAGATTCTTGTACTCCAACAAATCCGGTTCACTAGCCGTTATAGTTAATTTTACTTTCGAACTTGTTAAATTTGCCTTCTTTGTATGCATAGAAAAACTATTTTATCAGAATTTACGATTTTTTAAAAGAATTTAGGAGGTTTATCATTTCATCAATCGACAAAGTAATCTCCTCCCCCTTCTCCAAATCTCGTAGTAAAAATTTTTGGCTCTGTAATTCTTTTTTGCCTATAAATAAAGCTCTTTTAACACCCTGTTTAACAGCCGATTTTATCTTTTTATCAAGTTTTCTATCTGTCGCATCGACTGAGACATTAATGCCTTTAGATCTTAATCCCTTAAGTAAACTCTGAGCCTGTTTGTAAGTATCTCCAACCATGATTGCTACCATGTCAATGTCACTTCTAAGCGAGGGGATTAAGTCATGAGTCCGCAAAAAATCTTCTAGCGTAACATCGCCCAATCCAAAACCAACTGTTGGTACGGGCTCTACTCCAAAAAGACCGACCAGACCATCATAGCGACCACCACCAAAAATACTACGGTTATTATCTGGATTCTTGTCAAAAACCTCAAAAACTACATCAGTATAATAATCAAATCCTCGCGCTAAAGCCGGAGCATAACAAGCGCTCTCTACCCCAGAATCTTTAAGATCCTCAAGTAACCTCTGAATATTTTTTGGTACATTTTCTTTAGCGTCCAGGTGCTCTAGCAAGCTATCGACTTTATCGACAGGCATAAGCTCAAGTAGTATTTTTTTAAAATCCTCTTGAGACATTTTATCTTTTTTGTCTATCAGGCGAATTATGTCAACTAACCCCTCGCTACCAACACCTAGACTGGTCAATACGCTTCCTAGATGTCTGCGACTATTGATGCGGATCTCGTACATCTCAGGCATCGAACCAAAAGCTTTCATAATAGAATCCGATAGCAAAATGATCTCATGATCTGCTGACAAATTCGCATCGCCAAATATATCTACGTTTAGCTGCCAATGCTCGCGTAGACGTCCTTTTTGTGGCCGTTCATAACGCCATACATTAGGGATAGAAAATAGCCTCAAAGGGTAGCCTAGCTCCTGTCTTCTACCAGCCACCATTCGACTGACGGTCGGGGTCATCTCTGGACGTATTGCGATCTCTCTGCTGCCTCTGTCTACAAAATTATAGACTTGTTCATTGACAATCTCATCGCTTGTTTTAGATCGGTACAAATCAAGTGGCTCCAAAATTGGGCCATCATATTCTTGGTAGCCAAACTTAGCAACTTCTTCACGCATAACCCCAAACATCCAGTTGCGCAAGCGCATATCTTCTGGATAAAAATCTCTTGTTCCTTTGTATGGTTGCGTGTTTAGTGCCATATAAAACTATATTGTAAACTAATCTAAAGCTTGGCTCCAGGGATTATAGCTTTCTATCTCGTAAGGGTCTGGTCCAATTGCGGTTAAATCGTCAATCCTAGGAAGACTTACCTTGCCCAACCCGCGTAAAATAAATTTTTCTATGGGTCTTTGCAAATTTTCGACTCTCCAATCACCGCCAGTACCATATTTTGGCACCAAAAGACTGTAGGCTCTAGCTCGGTTTGCCGCAACAATGTCTTTAAGTAGCTGGTCTTCGACGTGCAAGACTTCATCTGGGGCTGCATCTGTGATTTTGGCCGCAAATTTTATAAGCGTAGAAGCTGGCTTACGATATCTTTTTGGGTTTTTAGCATTTGGCATTGCTATCTCCGGAGCTGAAATAAGCACTGAGCAATCGACAGAATACGCAATCTCTGCCAACTCATCTATGCTCGGCCCATAAGCGTTACTGGATAAAACCATATTAAATCCTGAGCTGCATATACCACGTAGATGATCTCGCATCTCAGAGTCCAAGTGCTTTGCGTGATGTACAGATATTGTTCCGTCCACGTCCAAAGAAAGAGTCTTGAATTGCATCTCGTCCATAAATTCAGGGGTAATATAAGTAATATCTGGGGCAACAAAGTCTGGGGTAATAATTCTTTTCATAATTTTCTAAAGTTATATCTGGTGTGCGTATTTATAATTGCATCCATAGGGTTTTTGTCACAGATTATTGTAGCAAAAGCAGATTCTTAAAAAATATAGTATAATATATTCGATGCAAGAGATCCAGCCAGACTTTAAATCTATTTATACTCCAGAATACTGGAGTGAAATTCCACCCAAGCATAGTTTTAAGCGAAGTACTGCAATTGGTAAGATTCTCGAGCTACGCAAAAAGGAACCCCGCTATAAGCATGGCAAGTTACCATCACGCAGCGCAGAGCATGCTATAGGCGAGGCATTAGCGCGGACGGCTTTCGATATACACAACGACAGTTCAGAACTTTTACAGATAGAAGATGGTGTCTTATTGGGCACCAAGGACGATGATACCTACGCTATACCTGGTAATATTCTGCTTTTAGATACTGAATGTGTTATTTTCCGACAAGGTATTGAGAGGAGTCCTTTTTATGGAGAGATACGTAATGAATTCGAGATTAAAGCTTCTGCCCTACAGATAATTAAAGGAAGATTTAGACATATTTCGTCGTATACTATCGACCCTCTGGCCGAGTTCGGCAAGGAAGGTCCTATTAGAACGGCGGCAAGCTTTCTACTAAATCCGTTCACAGAAGTTGAGCCGTACGAGAAAGAACTCCCCCCGCACCTAAAATACAAGCCTTATGAACGTGAAACAATAAACCCAGAAGCAGGTACGTATCAAAGGTCTGTCGACCTCGTCGCTTTTTTCGATGCAAAAGAAGATGGCACAATAGGCTCTCGGACAACAAGTGGTTCGTTCATCTATGAATCTGGGGGGGCGCATTCATGGCTGGGTTCAGCAGCAACGCATAGGCAAGGGAAAGTTGGCAAAACTAAAAATCTATCTATCGACGAAGGTGCCCTGTACTTACAAAGAACACGGAGTGCATATTTATGTGCAAGGGGCGCTTTTGAATTGGCTCCGGCGAAAACCAATAAGAAATCAAAAAAAGTGCAGACCTCTCCTGTGTTAAACACAAATTAAACCACTCCACAGAAAACCTGGCACCCTCAAAGAAATATTATTTGTTGTATCCAATGTCCAGAATAATCTCAAAATTGACTTTTGTACGATTTCGTGTTACAGTAATTAAAATTATTAAAAGTTAAGGATAGACTATATCTATACTATGGGTAAATTTGCAGAACATCAACACAACAACGAGAGTGATGAGATAAAAGGTGATGGATTTTCTCATCTAGACAGATTACGAAATCAGATGGCTACAAAGGCTTCGATAGCCGTAATGGCAATTAGTGGTGCGTTCTTCGGCTCTCAGCCAATAACAAATGCCGAAGCCAAAGCTGTTAAGACTGCTGCCACAGAGATGCAAATGCCCTACGCCTAAGGACGGCAATATCAGGTTTTCTATGGGTCTTTGCAAACGCTCTACGCACCAGTCTCCCCCTCCTCCGTATTTTGGAACAAGCATGCAAAGAGCGCCCGCGCGCCTAGCCGATACGATGTCTTTTAATAGTTGATCGCCAACATGCAGAATTTGATCAGGTTCGACATTCGTTAGCCGTGCTACAAAATCTACCATATCACTTTTTGGTTTTCGATGTTTTTTGGGGTTTTTTATCCCAGGAGTAATTATTTCTGGTGCCGAAATCTTTACTTCTGGACCGATAGAATCAGCTACTTCCGCTAGCTCCTCAATTCTTCCTCCGTAAGCGTTGCTAGTAAGGACAACATTTATCCCGACGTCTAACACCCTTCTCAAGTAATTGTCTGCGTACGGGTCTAGCTTTTTGGCATGATGGCTCATAATGGTGCCGTCAACGTCTACAGAAAGAGTCTCAATATACATTCTTTCTAAAAAGTCTGGTGTAGCATATGTAATGTCTGGGGCGACAAAATCTGGTGTGAGGAATTTCTTCATGGTGTCATGCTTAAACTGGTGCGGATGAAAGGACTTGAACCTTCACGCCTTTCGGCACTAGTTCCTAAAACTAGCGTGTCTACCAATTCCACCACATCCGCACACCTTATTGAATATATTATCGCATTTCTCGCCTTTCGGCGAGGCACTAGCTCACATCCGGCGACCCCGTCGCAACATTTTTGCAAAACCAGTTTGCAAGAGTTGACTCCCTTGAGAACTGCCACCGACAGTTCTCACCTAAGACTGTGCTTAGTCTACCAATTCCACACTCGTCCGCATAAGCTGGCAATTAACTGTAGTATTTTACCCGATTTTTTTATAAAAAACTAGTCAGATAGTTTATTTTTCTACACCTGCGCGGTAATAGGTATATATCATTTCAGCAGGGTTTAAGACAATTTCCTCGCCTCTTACATCTAACTGTGTCATTGTCCTTAGAGCTTCTTCTACACAATGCTGATCCTTAGTAGAAGCTATAGAAATATGTGGTGGCCGTATACGTTTAGCCAACTCAGGACTACCGCTGTTGCTGACAATCATAGTTCTCTCAGCCACTAAAGTACTGTCTGGGTCTAGCAAGTGATAGCCCAAGTATCGTTTTCCGGTTTGGTGTTTTTTTACTCCAAAACATGCTCTATTGCCGATATTAACAGCCAGTTCATACGATAGATTTTTATCAACAAAATCTTTAATATCGGCAAGATGTAGATTGCCGTTGGCTTCTCTAGAGCTCCTTTGCAAATCTACTCCATCTCTTGGGCTTATAATCGAAACTGATAAGTGAGCCATAAACTTAAGCGATGGATGGACTTCTTTTAGGTGGTCTATCGCATCAAAAAGCAAGGGACTGCTTGCTTCAAAATTAACTTCACGTTTAACTATACAAGTACCGGGATTGACATCTTTTATAATCGAACGTTTCTTGTTTGTTCCCATAGGTGATCGTTCTGCGACCCACTGAGCAGCTCTCATCTCTGATCTTTTCGGTCTTCTTGTTTTTCCAAACTTATTTGAGCTCATATGTTATATTATAGCATATTATGTAAAGTTTATCAATCTTTTGTAGTAGATGAGTCTGGCGTCGCCGTATTGTTTACTTTGAACAACACCCAAATCCTGCAGGGTCATTGCTTCATGATCCCCTGGAATCGACAAGACAAAGACACCGCT
>CAYTUF010000004.1:0-12880 GCA_964441225.1 uncultured Candidatus Saccharibacteria bacterium
GTCGGCTTCTCGTTATCTTGCCAGGTGTCTTTAAATAATTTTATATGAGATTTATACAGCTCAACCTTTTGGCTAGGCGTGTATTTTGCCCACTGCGACTTATCAGCAAAAACAAAGGGGTCATGAAAGACTCCACGCCCAATCATAATCCCATCAATACGATACTTTTTCGCCAAATTAACCGCCTGCTGTTTGGACTCAACGTCACCGTTGCCAACCAGTGCTGTAGTGGGTGATATTTTATCGCGCATTGATTTGATCTCTGACATCAACTCCCAATGAGCAGGGACCTTGGACATTTCTTTGACGGTTCGCAGGTGTATGGTTAACATGTTAAGTTTTTGTTTAAGAAGTAGTTCGAGCCATTCTTTATCGTAGTTGGTAAAGCCAAGACGTGTTTTTACACTAACTGGGATTTTGTTTTTGGCTGCCCGCTGGGTCGCCTGAATTATCTCAAGCGCCCTTGCCCGATCGAGGATCAGACCACTACAACAACCATTTTTTACCACAGCTTTGTCTGGACACCCCATATTCAAATCTACCCCAACAAAACCCATTTCAGCAATCTCTTGAGTGACTTTATAAAAGTTTTCTGGATTCTTACCCCAAATCTGAGCGACTAGTGGCTGTTCTTGGGGTGTAAAACTCAACCTCTTTAGGGTTGCCTGCCTGCCAGCACTTGTTAGCGCATCAACATTGGTAAATTCAGTAAAGAATAAATCAGGTGGCGCTAAGCTAGCTATGACTCGTCGAAAAACAGTGTCGGTTACGTCATCAAGTGGCGCCAACGCCAAAAAAGGCTTTGGCAAATTGTCTAAATAATTTCTCATCAAAAAGCTAATTTTTTAGCCAGTTCGGCTAACTGGTTGTGGTCTGGTTCTGTTGTCATATCTTGCTCGACTCTTAGCTGACTAACGTCGTCAAATGGTATTAGTTGAACATGTGCGTGTGGAACATCAACTCCAACAATTCTCTCGCCAACATAACGAGTTCCTAAAATATCTCTCAAACGCAGTGCAACCTTTTGGGTTGTCTCCATAACTGCTTGGTAGGTTTTTTTGTCTAAATCCCAAACAAATTCAATCTGCTTTTTTGGAATCACTAGAGTATGACCTGTCTGTATAGGATAAATGTCTAGAAAAGCTAGAGTTAGCTCATCCTCATAAACTTTGTGGCAAGGCAACTCCCCCTTGATAATTTTAGTAAAAATAGATTCTTCTTGCATACCAATACTATACCAGAATGACAAAAAGTATTATTCCCAACGAAAAACTCGAAAAGCAACTATATAAATAAGCACAATCCAGGCGCCCATCATAGCTAGTTGTGGGCCAAGTTGAAGCAAACTCTGACCTTCTGTTGCAATAAGTCGTGTCCCATCTATAACTGGCGTAAGAGGCAAGAAACTAGAGACCGTTTGTAGCCAATCTGGCATCATAAATCTTGGGAAGAATGTGCCAGACAAAAACATCATTGGAAAGGTTATCAAGTTGGCAAGAGGTGCAGACTGGTTTTCGTTCTTTGCCCAACCGCCCACCGCCAAGCCGATACCAAAAATCAGAATAATACTTATGATGATGAATACGATAAGCTCCAATAGATTTCCGACCAACTTTAGATCAAAAACTGTCATCGCAACCACAAACATCAATGCAACAGACAGCAAGCCAATTACTGCTTGCGATAAAACACTAGACATAAAATACTGCCAAGGCAAAAGAGGAGTTGTGTGGATTCTTCTTAAAACGCCTTGTTTTTTTAGCTCAGGAAAATAATTGACCGGACCAAAAATGCCCAGTCCTAAAATAGCGAACCCTACTAGTCCCGCAAAAGTATAGTCAAAAGAGCTTAAGCTCTTGTCGTTAGATTGCGTAGCCGTTGCACTAAAAGGAGTTCTATTTTGAACAAACTTGGAGTTAATCTCTGCAAATTGCTGATTTAGTATAGAGTCTAGAGTTTGGCCTGCCTGCTGAGAGTTTTGGGTATAGATTATCTCTGCTTGCCCGCTGGGAAACGAATCTCCCGGCTTAACCTGGCCAAAATCTTTCGGCAAGATGATGGTCGCATCAAGCTGACCCATAGCCATCTTTTGCTTAGCCTCGTCAGGATCGTTTGAAGCTTTGTCGACTTTAAAAACTTTTTGGCTCTCCGCTTTAGACACAAAATCCTTGGCAAAACTACTATCCGATTGATTGATTAAAGCAACCCTAAAGGATACATCGCTATTTTTACTAAATATTCCTCCAAAGATAAAAAGAAAAATTAGAGGAAATAAAAAGAGAAAGAAAATAGCTGTTTTATCCCTAAAAGATCTCTTGACAGATATTTTCGCAAAAATGTAAATTGGCAAAAATTTTTTCTTCATATTAATTACCAAGACCCTTACCTGTTAAATCTATAAATACATCTTCAAGATTGGCTTGCTCTACATGCTGTTCTTTTTTGAAGCCTTTTTTTAACAACTCTTTTATGAGTTTTTTCGGTGTGTCGAGCTTAATTATTTTGCCACCATCCATAATAGCTACTCTGTCGCAAAGCATCTCGGCTTCTTCCATATAATGAGTTGTCAGTATGACAGTTACTCCTTGGTCTCTGGTTTTTCTTACCAAATCCCATAGATTTCTTCTAGCTTGCGGGTCAAGACCGGTGGTTGGTTCGTCCATAAAAAAGACTTTAGGATTATGTACTAAAGATGCGGCAATACTAAATCTTTGTCTCTGACCTCCAGAAAGATTCTCAGCATAAGAGCTTGCCTTGTCTTGCAAATCTACATCCTTAAGTAGCTTCTTGGAGTTAATACTTTCTCCGTAGGCGGAGGCTAGCTGATCTAGATGTTCAGTAAGTTTTACCTTATCCATAAAGGCAGGGCTTTGGGGTTGCACCCCAATAATATACTTAACGGCTTGTGGATCTTTTTTGACATCAATACCATCTACCAAAATCGTACCTTCATCACTCTCTCTAATGGTCTCGATCATCTCAAGCGTTGTGGTCTTACCTGCACCGTTCGGACCTAAAATTCCAAATATCTCGCCCTCTTTTACATCAAAAGAAATCCCTTTGACGACTTTTTTGTTATCGTATTTTTTAACAAGGTTTTTTACCTCAACAATAACTTTTGGCATAAATACTAGTCTACGCCTATAAAAATTTCTCTGCAAACTAAAATACTCCCCGGTTTAGGAGGAGTATTGTAGTTAAAGTAAAACTTGCTTTAAGAGAAATCTAGCCGCGTTTTACGGTTAGAAAACCGTTGCGTGGGTTTTCGTTTACACTAAAGCCACTTGGTAGGTCACAAGCTGTGTCGGCTCGCTCATCTTTACTAAAGTAGTAAATTGTTTGATTTTTGCCACCACGAAGGACAACGTCCTTTGAGTTTAAGTAGTAGGTAACACCCTTACTATTTGTGTGCTTGTATGCCATTACATCTCCCTCTGTTAGTTTACTAATGGTACCCCTACCATACTCTGGTTAGATTTTCTTTGTCAACCCTAAAAATTTATTTTCTCTAAATACTTGCGCGATAACACGCTTATGCATTACACTAGTTTAGTATTAGTAACTAAATTATAAAACAGAGGTAAGATTTTATGGATTTTATGAATCGTGGCGTTAGACAGTCGAGCGATAATCAAGCTCCTGCAGGTGTACCAACGCCAGCAAGAACAAAAAGCTCTAAATTAAAAAAGCCGGGTAAGGTTTTAGGGACAGTTTATATAGTACTTCTAGTATCGGTAACTATTTTGGTGCTAGCAACCTTATTTTCGATAGCATTTGGTGGCACAAAGAGCGAAAATCGTTTAATCGACAAAGGTAGCCTACAAGCAGTCTTTCTAAATAACGGCCAAGTATACTTCGGTAACATTAAGTCTATGAACGATAAGTATATGAAGCTTGATAATATTTACTACCTCCAGGTTAACCAACAAGTTCAGCCAGGCCAACAACCAAGTCCTAACAATATCTCGCTAGCCAAGCTGGGCTGTGAGCTACATGGACCAAAAGATACGATGGTGATAAACCAAGATCAAGTTTCGTTCTGGGAAAACCTAAAGAGTGATGGTAAAGTTGCAACAGCTGTAGCTGATTTCGTAAAAGAAAATCCTAACGGACAAGATTGTAGTAAGCAATCTCAAATCCAAGACAACACCGCTAACTCCGGTTCTACCGACAACAAGACAAACAACAACGAGAAGCCAACAACACCAAACGCCACAGAGAACAAAAAGCCTTAATAGGTTTCTTCTCTAAAACGAAAACTGCCTCCAAAATTGAGGCAGTTTTTATATTCTCAGCTTAGACTTAAACCAAAGCTCAACCACTAGGCGACAAACAAACACTGCGAAGAAAAAACCACTAAATAGTAACGAGAAACCAGCCAGATCTGGGGACCAACGAGGGCTAACAAAATCAAACATATATAACTCTGGTGGTATTTCATTGCTAGTAGTTTTTGCGTTTTTAGAAACATAGCTAGAGATACAGTTTACTCTCTGGCTATTATATCCAGAAGCTGGGTATTGACGAGCACAGACCGCTTTACCCCTATCCTGAACCTGCTGATTATATGCTTCAATCTTGGTGGCTTGCTTTTTTACCAACTGGTCGTATCGGTTCTTTAGCTGAATTGGTGGTTTTATGGTCGAATTACCGCCAGTTAGGTTGGTATTCATGTGGTTGTAGACATAATTTCTTAGATTATCTAGTGCCCCTTCTACATTGCCGTTAGATTCATCGGCCTTAACTACAGCCTGACGAAGTTTGATCATCGTAAAATTGTTTTGACGCAGGCCATAGACAGCTAACCCAAAAAATAAAGCCGAGATCACAAAAAAATACCAAGGGCTTATTAAATGAAATCGGCGATGATAATTGTCTAGTTTCTGCTTGTTTTTCATATTCTTAGTACTAACTATAAATCATAAGCGTTATTTTATTGATATTATACTAGGTAGTATGAAGATATATTTTTCTGGAATCGGTGGTACGGGTATTGGCCCGCTAGCGCTGATCGCTCAGCAAGCTGGCTATCAGGTAGCGGGGTCAGACAAACAAAACTCGGACTATATTGAGTACTTAAAAAGTCAAGGTATAACAGATATAAACATAGGGCAGACAAAAGAGCAGATTTCAAAAAATCACGAGGGTTCACCAATAGATTGGTTAGTCTTTTCCTCTGCCGTAACCATCGAAAACCCTAACCATCCAGAGCTTGTCTTTGCCAGAGAAAATAATATCAAAACTAGTAAACGCGACGATTTACTTAATCAAATTATTAAAGATAAGGGCCTTAAACTAATCGCCGTAGCTGGCACGCACGGCAAGACGACAACAACTGCAATGATAATCTGGCTATTCAAGCAATTAGGGATTCCTGTTAGCTATTCGGTAGGCGCTAAAATCCCCTTTGGTGAAATGGGAGAATATAATCCAGAAAGCGAGTATTTTATTTATGAATGTGATGAATACGATCGAAATTTTCTAAGCTTTAACCCCTATTTTAGCGTAATTACAGGAATTGCCTATGATCATCAGGATATATATCCTACCGAAAAAAGTTACAAAGACGCTTTCTGCGAATTCTTAAACCAAAGCCAACAAAAGCTACTCTGGCAAGAAGACTTCGATAAGTTAAGTCTTAACAAATCAGACTCGGTACATCTAATAAGCCGAGTTGAAAGCCAATTAAACTTAGCAGGCGAGGTTAATCGGCTCGATGGCACCTTAGCCATCAACACTCTAAGCCACGTTACCCAGCAGTCAACAACAAGCCTTTTTAATACTATCAATAATTTTCCGGGCGTCTCTCGACGATTCGAAAAAATATCGAGTGGTATATACAGCGACTATGCGCACACCCCAGAGAAGATTATGGGTTGTTTAGAGCTTGCAAGGGAGCTATCTAAAGATATAGTGGTGGTCTATGAACCTTTAACCAATAAACGTCAGTATCATATCCAAAATGCTTATAAAGACTTGTTTGCCGAGGTAAAACACCTGTATTGGGTGCCGACTTTCTTAACAAGAGAAGACCCCAAACAACCCGTCTTAACGCCTAAGGAGCTAATCCAAGAAATGAATAACCCACAAATTGCTGAGCCCGCGGAGCTAGATTCTTCCCTTAAGGAAAATATCAAAAAACACCAAGATGCTGGTGACTTAATAGTTTGTATATCTGGTGGCGGAGGCGGTAGTCTAGACGAGTGGGTCCGCCAACAATTCCGGCGTAAATAATTATCGGTTGTCTCCGGAGCCTTTTAAGACATTTCGTCTTTTACGGTCGGCTAGTTTTGATATGTTGTCCCTTGCGATATCGTCTAGGTCAATACCCAGCTGGTTAGCGAAAACTGCCGTGTACCAGAGAACGTCACCAAGCTCCTTGCCCAGCTCAACCCTGTCTTCTGCTGATATTTCGCCGTTTTTATCACGAATAATCTTTTTAACTTTCTCAGCTACCTCTCCAGCTTCGCCGTTAAGGCCAAGCACCCAATGCAGAGTATCTTTAAAATAATCATTAGTCGACAAAACCGTTGTTAAAGCCTGCTTTTGATATTCATTAAATTTCATATAATTTCTCCTCTTTCATCTATCTTAACAGCTCCTTCTCGCAGGACTTCAATTACATCGTCAACAACTCTAATAATAGTTGAGGGACTGTGAGCTCTTATCTCTCCTCCGTCAAAATAATAGTCTATTTTATCACCAAAGTACCCTTTTGCCTGAACAATGTCCTCGGCTGGCATATGGCCTGGTAAATTTGCACTCGAAGTTAACAAAGGGCCCGTTACCCTCAAGATATCTACTAACCTTTTATCCGCGACCACCCTGACTGCGAGTGTACCAACCGACTGATCGAGATAACCCAAAGAGTCATCAACAGGCAGAATAACACTAATAGCTCCCGGCCATAAATACTCAACCGGCTTTAGGTAACGCCTTTTTATACCAAGATTAACCAGCTGGTCGAGCGAACAAGCAATCAGTGTCCCAGGTTTCGTATTTCGTTGTTTGATCTTATATAACTTCGAGACTGCTTTTTTATCAAGTGCGCGCGCACATATACCATAAACGGTATCTGTTGGCATAACAATAACCCCGCCAGACATTAATGTATTTATCGCTTTAACTTTGCTCATTGGCTATTTAATAATTATACTATTTTATGAAATGAATGAATCAGGTTCTAACAAAGACAAGCCTCAGCCTATTGCAGACATTACACCTGTGCCCTCACCTGAAACTCCGCCGAAAGACTCCCCAGCACCAGCCCCTGATAAAGAAAAAAGCCAAGCTAAAGCTAACAATAATAAACAGTCAAAACCACCGTACCTAGCTATTTCTTTGGCGATTATTATCGCAGGGGGACTCATTGGGCTAGCTCTGTATGCTCAGCTACAGAAAACTTAAAAATTACCTTACTTCAAAAGTAATACCAGCTATCGACACTTGCGACATTGGCAACATCATTAATCTTTTTGGGCTTACCTCCACTTACGCTAACTACGTAATTAGCCGTTTCTTGCCCGTCGCTCTTTCTATAAATTATATGGTTATTATCCAACCAACGAGCTGGCTGACGCAAACCACCCGCGGTAGCCACTGTAGTGTCTTGCCCTTCTGGCAACGAATATTCTAGAAGAACTCCCTTGCCATCTCTCTGATCAATCCATAAGCTCTTATTCCCGGATTCATTATCTATGTAAACTCGTGATTTCATTACTGGTGGTGGAGTAGCCTTGGTTAAAGCATTATTTCCAAGTTTAAACTCATACCAGTTTTCACCAACCGAAGCGCTGACCGTACCATAAGAAGTCCTAAGCAGACCCCAAACTTCTTTATTAAACAATTCCGTCAGACCAGAACCATCTACGCCAATCTTAAATAAACCCACTTTGCCATTAACCTTAAACGAAGCTGGCGTGTAATAGACGTTGTTGTTAACCAACAGGACGCTGTTGAAGTAATTTGTACTAGATAACTCTTTTTCTTGGCTAGAATCACTGTCATAGCTCATTAGTCTACTCCGCTTAGTGTCGTCATCTTTGGCGTTATCGGCTATCTTTACATAAATTATTTTATTATTTGACCACCCCACCACCTGAATATCTTTACTGGTTGCGATAGCTCTAACCTGCTTGGTATCAATATTTATGAGCGACAAGGTAGAAAGTTGATTGCCACTATTATCTTTGAGCTTCCCCTGTACTGACACGTAAGCCGCTAACTGCTTAAATGGATGTGGCACCAGTGCAGTTGTAGACTCACTCTCACTCCCAGTACCAGATAAAATTTTTTCCTCACCGGTACCGTCAACATAAGAAATATAAACATCAAAGTTACCGCTTCGATTAGACACATAAATATCTTTCCTTGACGGTACCAATTTTAATTTCTGAACTTGCTTTTCGTTTGCTGGTAATTTGACTTTTTGCTCTTTATAATTATCGGCTCTTATGGCAATCTCAACTTTGTTATCGCCAGAGTTTGGTACTGTCAAGACAAGTTGACCTTTGTCGTTTGAAACGGCGCTCGCCTCACCGCTAATTGCTTCTGCCTTGGCTATTGGCAAATCGGATACAAAATCCGATAAGCTAAATGTATAACGTGAGCCAACAGGCTCTAACAGCTCCACGTCCATTGGGTTAGAGCCCCAACCTATGACTACGGTCTTCTCGTTTTGAGCGAAAGCCGGTTTTGAAATAACCAAATCTTGTTTGCCAAGCTTGATGTTGTTAAAGTTAGCCACTCCGTCTATGCCAGTTTTTATCTCTTGTCCTCCCAGCCTAACCTCGACGTTTTTGAGAGGCTGTTTGGTTTTACTGTCTAAGATTGTCATCGATGCACTAGCTCTAACCCCAAAAGTGTTTAAAATAAAATACCTATAACTTGGTACCGCCACCAAAATTGCCATAGCAATCAGAATTATCAGATAAGTAAGTCGTCGATAAATTTTGTTATGCCACCATCGGTACAAAAATCCATGTGGTTTTTTTGGGAGCTCATCTTTGTTACGATCTTTGAGATCTTTTGCCAACGCTTTTCCCGCCTCCTCTGCTTCTATCTCCTCAACCGCCCTGTTGGTTGCGGGCGTTTCAACGCCAACCTTGTCCTCAACGCTAAGCTTTTCTGGTGGCACAAAAGAGCTAGGTTTATCGTCTTTGGGCTCGGAGTTTGGTGGTATTTCTACCGGTTTTGATGGAGGTTCTTCGATGGCTTTTGCAGGAACCTCCTCATCCTTTGCTAAATTTGGCAGTTTATCAGTTGGCAAAAGTGGTGCACTAGTTGGACTATCTGGAGCAAACTCATGCTTGATTTCCGTTTTTGGGTCAACTTTGTTTGTAGATATTTCGGGCTCTACACTCATCAATGCATCAACCTTTTTCTCCAGAGCTGGGTCTACGCCAGGAACAGAATTGTTATCTTTATTTTTATCTTCTTTCATCTATAACCGCTAATGCTTAAATCTAGTAGCTAAATAATAACAAATTATGCGGTTAAAATATACCTTCCTAAGGGCTTAAACGATTTATATCCCTAGGAAAGAGGCTAGCCTCTTTGACATTGCTTAGACCAACTATTTTTTGAGTTAAACGCTCCAAGCCCATCCCAAGGCCACCATGTGGTGGCAAGCCATACTTAAATGCTTGTAAATAATATTTAAAACCCTCGTCCTGCGGATCAGCTTCGGCGATTTCTTTTAACTGTTTTTTCAGCTCTTGATAGCGATGCTCACGCATACTAATAGTTGCAATTTCTACCCCTCTAAAAAGTAGGTCGGCACGCTCTGCAAACTCAGGATTTTTTTCAGATTTCTTATGATAAAATTTCATATCACTAACTGGCCAATCAACGACAAAAATTGCTTCGCTGCCATACTCTTTTTTTGCATACTCACAAATCCACTTTTCTTCATCGGGGCGTAAATCCTTCTCGCCTCTTGTGTCTACACCATTGGCTTTCGAATAAAGTTCATGGATCTTTTCTAGACTTATTCTTGGTGTTTTGTCTGCTAGTTTTATTGGCTTTGCGCGCAGAAGCTCAAGTTCTGTTTTCTGATTCTGCCAAACACTTTTGCAAACCGACCTCAGTAGTCCATCTACAACAACCAGCAGTTCATTAAAATTAACAAAACCTATCTCGGCATCAATATGTATAAATTCGGTCATGTGCCTGGTTGTAGCGCTTAATTCGGCTCGATAGGTTGGGTTAATCTCATAAACCCGCTCGTACACACCCACCATTATCTGCTTATAAAATTGTGCGCTCTGGGCTAGCGTAGCCTCTTTGCCAAAATAGTCTAGTTTAAATACTTCTGCACCACCCTCTGTAGCCTCTGGCAATAATTTTGGTGAGTTAAATTCTGTAAAATCTTGAGCCTTAAAATACTCACGTGAGGCATCTTTTACTCCAGCCTGTACCTTGAAAACGCTAGATTCAAGAGGATTACGCAGCCCTACAACACGATATTCAAATAGGGTATCAAGATTTTCAGAATTATGACTTAGCGGTTTATCTATCTCTATCGGGGACTCATCTGTTACGGGCACGATTATCTCTATTTTTGGCTCATGAATTTCAGCACCACCCGGAGCGCGCTTGTCCTCAATAACTTTTCCCTCAATTGACATAATTGTGCCAACTTGTAGCCCCCTTAGTTTTTCAACCTCATCTTTTGACTGAATTAACACCTGGATTAAGCCATGTCTATCACGTAGATTGATAAAAGTTAGACCCCCAAGAAGTCTTTTTTTATGGAGCCAACCTTCGACAAAGATATTCTTGCCGATATGATTTTTTATTTCACTACTAAGTATTCTCATAACTAAAAAGGTTATTATACGTCTTTTTCTTCTGTTTGAATAGTGCTCGTCTCTGGATTCGCGTAAGTATCAAGGTCGTTTTCTACTTTTTGGCCCAACAATTGTTTTATTATTTTTCTAAACGAGATAACCCCAACCATTTCCTGTTCGTCGTCTATAACTACAAAAAATAATGATTTGGTCTTTATTACAGCATTAATTATGTCTATAATCGCATCATCTTTGTTAACGTAAAAAAGTCGCTTATCTGCAATGTCTTTCACCTTTCCACCCTTTGTTAAATGAGTCATTTCTTGCAGGCAAACTACACCAGTTATATCTTTCTTTTTTGCGCCCCTAACCAAGAAAAATTCTTGGCCCGTACTGTGAAGTTCATCTATTAATATCGGGCCAATTGACTCATCCTCTTTGACAATCTTTGCATCTTCAAGTTTAGTCATTTCTTTAGAAACTTTAGCGTCATAATTTTTTAAAATAGCTAAAAGTGCTTCTTTGCTTTCTAGTTCCTGAGCCTCTAATAGCTCGAGCAGTTCACCGCTCGATAATTTCGTTTTGGCTGGGGGTGCAATATTCTCAATAACTTTGTTTACAGATTCCAACAACGACTTTTGACTAACGATTATTCTAGAAAAAACTGGGGCACTTTTGCAGGCCAACCAACCACTAAGATAACTCGACTTTACTCGTGGTATGTAAATAAAAACCACAGTTACAAAAATCAAAGAAACGAAAAGCGCTAACCAAACATAATAACTCGCCATAATTACGTACAAGAAAAAGACAACACTAATTAGTAAAAATGGCGACAACAAAATGCTAACTATCTTTTTATTATTAGCTAGTGTGATCAATTCTCTTATGTCTTTTTGCCTGCTATCAAGTTTTAATAAATCCCGCTCATTAAGCGATAAAAAAGTTTTTTTAACAATGGCGAGATAAATGCTAAACGCGCCAAAAAATATCAAAAAAATAGCCTGAAGCATAGGTTTATATTACGGCTTTGGCTTAGTACGTGTAAAGTGTTGTTTCGATTAAATTTGAAAGTGTTATTATATAATGACGAGAAAATCTTAGCACAATAGAGAGGGATCAATAGTGAATAAACAGTTTTTAACCATCATAGCCGTTATAATTTTAGGGCTTTTTGGTATCTTAGCCTATTCTAAACACAAAAATCCACGCACCGACCAAGCAAATCAAAGCAATGCTCAACCCAGCGAGAACAAGGTTGGCGCTGGTAACAAAGGTGTTACCTTGACCGAATACGGCGATTTTCAGTGCCCTGCTTGTGGGCAATATTTTCCGGTGGTAGAACAAATCCGAAAAACTTACGGCGATGATATTACTTTTCAATTCCGTAACTTTCCTTTAGTCCAGCTTCACCCTAACGCATTTATTGCATCGCGTGCAGCCGAAGCTGCCGGCAGACAGAATAAGTTTTTTGATATGTACGAGCTACTTTATCAAAACCAACAAGCTTGGAGCGCTAGCCAAAATCCAACTCCTATTTTAGAATCTTACGCCGAGCAACTTGGCCTAAATATGGGCCAGTTCAAAAGCGATATGATGAGCTCAAGCATTGCCGATACCATTAATGCCGACGTAAAAGAAGCTCATAGTAAAAATGTTGAATCAACGCCAACCTTCTTCATCAATGGCGAGAAAATTAAAAATCCTGCTGGCCTCGATGAATTTAAGCAAGTTATCGACGAAGCCATCGCCAAACAAAATAAATCTTAATAGTTTATTTTAGTTTCTTAAAAAGATCATTGACCTTCGATAAATCAGGGTGTAGGCCGGCGGAGTGCTTGCGCCTTTCATGTTCCGCCTCAATTGTAGCTTCTAGCTTCTTCATAACCGGACTGGATAGAGATTTTTCGTGTAGCTCATCGAATTCTTTGTCTAAAATAGAGAGTTCTTCATCTGTCAATCTTTCAAGACTTACAAAAGAGCCTCTGGCCCTAGAAGTTACCCGAATTAATTCGTCAAGTTTTAGTTGCATGGCTTTACTGTCTCGATTTTGAGTGTTTTGGATCAGAAATACCATAAGAAATGTTACG
>CAYTUF010000004.1:12890-25010 GCA_964441225.1 uncultured Candidatus Saccharibacteria bacterium
GTTGTGCCTGTATTGATAACCAGTTGCCATGTATCCGAAAAACCAAAAGCCGGCCCCGAAAACGCCCAGATTGCTACGATAAAAACTGCACCGACAAAAGTATAGGCAGACCCAGCTGCATTTGACACCTTATTTGATATCCTTCTGAACATTTCTCTCATGCTGACTCCTTTCTTAATCGTCAAAAGTTTCTACTTCGTGTAAACTAAGAGCTAAGCACTAACATTGAACGCTTATCTGTAATAAGGGTAACATAACCATATGCACATAGATACTGTTTTTAGTGAGCTAAGCCTCGTAATTGTCGTTACGGCAATTATATCTATTTTGATGCGCCTGATAAAACAACCGTTGATACTTGGTTATATCCTGGCCGGACTTCTGGTAGGGCCAGCTGGGCTGTCATTAATTCATTCGACTGATTTGTTCCAAGTTTTCTCTGGCATTGGCATAGCTCTACTTTTATTTATTATCGGACTTGGCATGAACGTCAACGAGGTCAAAAGACTCGGTAATGTGGTGTTCTTTACTGCCTTTACTACTTTTCTGGCAATTAGCTCCGCTGGATTCTTGACTGCTTCGGCTCTCGGCTTTTCAAAAACCGAGGCCTTTATCACTGGTCTGGCTTTATTCTTTTCTAGCACAATTATTATCGTCAAAATTCTATCTGACAAAAAAGAACAGAATCGTCTGCACGGGCAGATTGCCATAGGTGTTATTCTCTTTGATGACCTGGTTGCCACCTTAGCCCTTTTATTTGTGGTTGCTGGTAAAGACGGTGGTGGTTTCCACTTTGCAGATTTAGTTATTCTAACCGCAAAGTCAGTTTTCTTATTAATAGCACTAGTACTGGCAAGCACAAAACTTATCCCCAGAATTACCAAATATATGGCTTCAAACCAAGAACTCCTCTTTTTGTTTGCAATTGGTTGGGGCTTTGGGGTTGCCACAATTTTTGAGAAGGCCGGCTTCTCTATAGAGGTTGGAGCGCTTTTCGCCGGTGTGGCACTCGCTTCATCGACCTACGTTCAAGAGATTGCCTCACGCTTAAAACCTCTGCGGGATTTTTTCGTAGTTATCTTTTTTATAACGCTCGGCGAAAGTATGAACCTTGGCAATATAACCTCTGGAATCATCCCAGCCCTTATCTTGTCAGCCTTAGTTATAATCATTAAGCCGATTACCGTCATTACGGTTACTGGCCTGATGGGCTACACCAAAAGAATAGCTTTCAAAACAGGCATTAATTTGTCGCAAATTAGTGAGTTTTCTATTATCTTGGTACTACTAGCCGCCAGCGTAGGTATGGTTGGACCAGACTTAAGCGCTGTTATCACACTGGTTGCTATTATCACCATCGCTATATCTACTTACCTCATGCAGTATGACGACGTATTGTTTAACTATTTTGACAAGATTAAACTACGCCTTTTCGAAAAAGAAGCCTCATTTCAAGACAAACGCTCTAATAAATCTTACAAGCTAGTCCTTCTCGGCTATGACCAAGGTGGTTATGAAATTATTAAAACTTTCAAAGAACTAGGCAAAAAGTTTTTAGTTATCGACTACGATCCAGAAGTTATTGAAGTACTCGAAAAACGTAAGGTCGATTATCTTTATGGCGATGCAGCGGATCTAGAATTACTTAAAGAAGCCCAGCTCGACAAGAGCGAATTAATTGTGTCAAGCATCATCGGCCACGATGTTAACAAATTCGTGGTTAGCGCTATGGGCAAACTCAACCCTGATGCCGTTGTAATCGCACACGCCGATACTGTCCAAGAGGCAACCGAGCTCTATGATCTTGGCGCCAGCTACGTAATGATGCCCCATTACATCGGTAACGAAAAGGTTGGTTCCTTTATAAAACGTAGCAACCTAAAAAAATCCGAATTCAATAAATACCGCGATAAACATCGGACTTATTTACAGTCTCACCTAGCTGACGAAATTAGCTAACAAGAAGCGCCCTTGCAACCTTTGACCTTGCAGTCTATTAATTTTCCCCTAGGTCGGCGGTTACGATGTCCGTTACTACAAACAAACTCGAGTGGACCATAACTATCACTATCCATATCGTCGTCGTCACTATTATTATTCTCCTGAGATTGATTGCCATAACCAAGTGCATTCATTTCTTTCTTTGCTCCACTCAAACTTCCACCGCATCCCGAAAACGTCTTGCCACTATTTAGCGCTCTTTGACCAGCTTGACCTACCGCTATCGCCAAAGCTAGTTGATGTGCTATGTGTTCTGCGTGAGTTAAGCTCCTATTCACATAGCTACTGCTAAGCTCTATCGTCTTTTGCGCGTACCTCTCGGCTATCGCAGCTGCAACATAATATCTTAACTCATCGTCATCGGAAATTGTTTCTACCTCTCTTGTGAAAAAATCTAGAAGATCTTGTTGGTCTCTTACAAAATCATAAGTGTCTCGCTTTTTCTCGCCCGCAATCCCCGCATAATGCTTTTTACCTGTCTGACCCTCTAGGGATAAGTCGTATTGCCTAGTCAAATTATCTGGTAAAAACTCTTGGCTGACACTGTCTAGCTCTACGAAAATACGCTGTGGTAATAACTCTCCATCTTTTGGTGCCTCTACCCCTAGATAATCATATAGCCCATCTAAAGCTTGTCTATTACTGCCGTCTAAACTCTGGCTGACCATTTTGATCTGGCCATCTTTGGTTTTAGTTATAACTCTCAGCATCGTCTGTTTGCGTGTAACGTTATACCCTCCCACATCTTTCGTATAATGCATAAGCTCATGCGGAAAATCAGAAATTACTATCATCGTATTTGGCAAATTTCCTTTGGCCATTTCTAGCATGTCTGCGTATTCTTCTAGTTCATAGTTGCGTCGACGAACTTCGAAAGACAAATCGTCTGGTAAGTTCTTTGCCTCGTCTAAAGCATCTTCAAAAACTTCTTTTAGGCCAGAACTATCTTCTGCGTATAGCTCTTTACCATCGAACCAATAATCAAATTGAGTGCGCATCGAGCCATCGAGTGTCTCGGCTAGCCAAGTAGTCATATCATTATGAAGCCTGAGCTCCCTATCGTACCCCCGAGCAATTTGTGGTTCTTTTTCATATGTAATCATTTTGTTCTTTAACCCTTCAAAAAGAGCAAAAGACATCAAAAATTACTTCTGCTCGGAAGATTTTTGCTGTATCGGACTTTCACCGTTGCGGCACAGTTCCTGAGTTTCACAGGATTCCAGCATATTTATTTGTTAAGCTATGTTTTACTATACTCTACTAAATATAGCGTGCAAGCCGTAGAATTTACACCAAACCTGGTGTACATACAAAATGTGAAGGCAAGTGCTATACTTAGCAATAAGTTAGAACAAATATCGAACAAATGAAATTCAAACTAAAGAAGAAAGAAAAAAGAGAAGTCCGTCGGATCACCGAATATATGATAAGTGGTGGCGCCTACTTTTGGTCGGGCTATGGGATGTTTTTCTTCATTGACAAAATCTTGGGCGAAAGTTTCTTTTGGGCAAAGTCAGTATCTATCCTCTTTGGCTGGATTATTAATTTTATTCTGCAACGTTATTGGGTCTTCAAAAATCCAAAACTAAAAAGTAATGAAACCGAGGTTACCGGACGCTACATCGTCATCACGTTGGTAGACTTCGTCCTCGATTACTTCCTCGTCTGGGGATTAAAGCTTATCGGCATTACGCCATATATTGGTCAGTTCGTATCAGCCGGATTCTTTACCATCTGGAACTATCTATGGTACAAATTTTGGGTTTTCCCAGAGAAATTTACAAAAGGCAAAAAAGCACGGATTACGCCTGCTAGAATTGCTGCTCACCGCGCATATGGAGCAAGTGCTTATAGGAGAATTAAATAATGGACGCTGTTAGACCAACCAAAAAACAAAAACGCTTGTTTGAATTTATAGAAAAATTCATTTCTGAGCATGGGTATGGCCCAAGCTACCGCGAAATTATGCGGGGGCTAGACTACAAATCGGTTGCTACAGTAGCCTTACACGTAGATAACCTTATTACCAGGGGACACCTAACAAAACGCACTCGCTCGGCACGGTCCCTCGAGGTTGTCGACAAAAAGGCCCCCGCAAATCTACCTACCTCACACATCAAACCCTCAGAAGAAAAGTGGCTTATCGAGAAAATTGACTACCAATTCTCTCTGGCCGAAAACTCTGGCAAACTAGACCCAAACGAACTAGATAAACTCTACGTCTTAGTTGGAGCACTCCGAGTATTGGAACTAGAAGGCGCCGCCCAAAGTTTTATCGCTCGACTAAAAGAACTAAAAGATAAAGTATAATTAAGCCATAATGGATATCCTGCAAGCTATTATCCTTGGAATCATCGAGGGATTAACCGAATTCCTGCCTATTTCAAGTACTGGACACCTAATAGTCAGTGAAAACCTATTAGGATACAAAGACAGTGCCGAAATTTTTACAGTAGTTATCCAAATGGGAGCTATCGGTGCAGTTATCTGGCATTACAAACAAGATCTTTTTAGTAAAGTGCGAGGTCTAGTTAGTAAAAATAGAGTCATCAAAGCGTTTTGGATTAACTGGATTATTGCGACCATCCCAGCGGGCGTTATTGCCTTTTTACTACGTGATCAATTCAATAAATACGCTATCTCGGAAGTTGTGGCTATCAGTTTAATCATAGGAGGAGTCCTAATTTGGCTGATAGAAACTCATCATAAAATTACTAAAAATTCCGATAAAAAGGCGGGGCTTGACTCCCTAACCAAAGCCCAAGCTCTAAAAGTTGGTCTTTTCCAAGTAATTGCGATAATCCCAGGAGTTTCCCGATCTGGCGCCACTATTATGGGTGGGCTTTTATCTGGACTGGACAGAGTTACCGCTACGACTTTTTCGTTTTATCTAAGTATTCCTATTATCTTGGTGGCTGGAACATATCAGCTTACCAGAGGTGATGTTGGCCTTGATAGTGTTTCGGGTGGTTTACCAGCTTTGACTGTTGGTATAGTAGCGAGTTTTGTAACCGCTCTTATCGCCATAAAATGGCTCTTAAAGTACGTATCCATACACAACTTCAAGATTTTTGCTTATTATCGCATAGTTTTTGGGCTAATTATCTTGTTCGCTCTCTATCTTTAGTGCTGATATAATTCTTGTAACCAATTATGAAAAATAATACCAACCTGATTTATTCATTTTCGCTAGTAATTGGCGATTTTATAACTCTTGTGGGGGCTTTCAGCGTCGCATATATCATCCGAGTAAAATACGACCCTCGACATTTAATCGAGCAAATACCAGCCACGACTTTCCTATATACGCTGTTGATTATCTTGCCACTGTGGGTTCTAGTACACGCCTCAATTGGGTTGTACAACCGCTCTGTCTATGAAAATCGTTTTAGTGAATTTGGACGACTGATTCTCGGTTCATTTTTAGGCATATTAGTCGTAATTGGCTATGATTTTGTGGCCGATGGAACTATTTTCCCAGCTCGTTTGGTTGCAGTTTATGGCTTACTGTTGGGCTTTGGGTTTTTGGTTATTTTTCGCACCTTAGCTCGCACTATCAGACGTCAACTTTTTAGCTACGGCATAGGGGTTGATAACACTCTCGTTATTGGCGATGGCAAATCCAGTAAACAGCTTCTAGAAGAACTCTCTAACGTATCTTTGAGTGGGTACGAAATTATTGGTTTGGTCGGTTTTACGAGCGATAAAGTATCAGCGCCAACCTATGTCGATTTTGCTTCTGCCATCAAGGCGTTAAAGAAGAAAAGCATTCATAGCATTGTCCAAACAAAGCTCTTTGCCAGCGATGAGAAAAACGCCGAAATTTTATCTTATGCCCAAGCGCACCATATTGCCTATCGGTTTGTTCCTGGCAACCAAGACGTTTTCTCTGGCAATATCAGTGTCGGGCTTTTCAACGGCGTGCCTGTTGTTAATGTTCATCAGACGGCTCTCATCGGCTGGGGGCGTATCGTCAAGAGATTATTCGATTTAGTTTTTGGATTAATCTGCTTTATCGTCGCAATTCCTTTTATTGCGATCGGTGCAATTCTTATTAAAGTAGCCAACCCAAAAGAAAAAGTCTTTTTCTCGCAAATTCGTTTAACGCAGTTCGATAGACCTTTTAAAACCTACAAACTCAGGAGCCAAAAACAAGCCTACGACAACACCACCCCCGAAGAAGCTTTCGCTAGTATGGGCAAACCAGAGCTCGCCAAGCAGTACAGAGCGGGCGGAGATTCTCTGGCAAAAGATCCTCGTCTGATCCGCCTTGGAAATTTTATACGAGCTACTAGTATCGATGAGCTTCCTCAGCTCATAAACGTTATTCGGGGCGACATCAGCCTGGTCGGACCTAGAGCGCTTATCCCGCAGGAGCTAGAAAGTGTCAAGCAACGACACAATATTTTGAGTGTCAAATCTGGTATGACAGGCTTGGCTCAAGTTTCAGGTAGGCGCGATATCACCTTTGACGAACGCAGAAAGCTCGATGTCTATTATGTTCAAAATTGGAGTTTTTGGCTCGATATTAGCATCTTACTAAGAACTATCAGAGTTGTTATCGGTGGAATTGGCGCTAAATAAATACCCTTTTATGGTCTAACTTGGTTATACTATTTATTAGAGAATATGGTAGAAAATCCTAAAAAAGTTGCTATAGTTTGCGATTGGCTAATTGGCGGGGGCGCAGAAAAAGTTGTTGCCCAGCTCCACGAAATTTATCCAGATGCACCTATTTATACCTCTTTCGCCTCGGATCGTTGGCGCGAGAAACTCAATAACCAAGTAATTACTGGATATTTACAGAAGTGGCCATTTTCTAAAATGCGCAAATTCATCCCCTTTCTGAGAGGTTGGTGGTTTTCCCATCTAGATTTGACCAGATTCGATTTGATAATCTCTGCCAGCGGAGCCGAGGCCAAATTCGTACGCACTAATAATAAAGAACGATGGTGGAAACGAAATATGTATTTGGGCGCAGCGCAAGGCGCAAACGAGAATCGCAAAAGAATAGTACAGGATAGTACGAAGACTGCGACTCGGAGTTTGCAACACGGCGACGCGTCTAAAAGTACTGTTGGTGCGGCCAGCTTCGCTGGACGGCAGAACAGTACGGTGCATATTTCGTACATTCATGCGCCAACCCACTATTACTGGAGTAGGTACGAAGATTACTTAAAAAACCCGGGCTTTGGCGCCTTAGACTGGCTGGCAAGAATTGGCTTAAAAATCTTGGTCGGCCCGATGAGAAAATGGGATTACCGCTCTGCTCAAAAACCTAATTTGCTACTGGCTAATTCTACTCACACCAAAGAACAAATCAAAAAATATTATGGCAGAGATGCCATGGTCGTTTTCCCGCCAATAACTCTTAAGAGGTTCAACGATATCAACAAAGCTACTTCTCCTGGCTCCTACGTTTGTATCGGCCGATTTACACCGTATAAACGCATAGACTTAGCTATAAAAGCTTGCAATCAACTCGGCGCGCCCTTAACCATTCTGGGCGGTGGGCCAGATTTGCATAGACTTCAGAAAATGTCTAAAGACAACGTCGGTTTCTTAATAAACCCAACAGATGGGCAGATAGAGGAAGCCTTGTCCAGCGCAGAAGCCTTCATATTCCCTGGTCTAGACGATTTCGGCATCGCTCCAGTCGAAGCTCTTGCAAGTGGCACGCCAGTTATAGCTTATCGTGCTGGAGGAGCGCTCGATTATGTTAAAGATGGGGTTAATGGCGTCTTTTTCGAAAAACAAACTACAGCAAGTTTAATCAGCGCGATTAAAAAGCTAAACGCTATGCAATATACCCCAAATGATATAAAACAATCTGTAAAGAGATTCTCCGAAAAGGATTTCGAGCGTGGGATTGAATCTGCCATACAAAAGTTACTAAAATAGTCTTTATGGCTCAGAAAAAATTGAAGGAAAACTACTAATTATGTGCGGAATTGTTGGCTATATTGGCAAATCAGATGCGGTCGATTTTGTAATTGACGGGCTAGAATCTCTAGAATATCGTGGTTATGATTCAGCTGGTATTAGTACGATTATCGATAAAAAAACACTAACGCTCAAACAAGCTGGACGAGTAGAAGTCTTAAGAAAAGAGATAGAAAGCCAACCAAGTAAAGTAAGCTCAGTCGCAATCGGACATACCAGATGGGCAACGCACGGGCCACCAAGTATCAACAACGCTCACCCACATTTCAACAGCAGTAAAACTATTTTCGTTGTCCATAACGGCATTATCGAAAATTACCAAGAACTAAAAAGCTCCTTACAAAAAGAGGGTTACAAATTTTTATCAGAAACTGACACCGAAGTTATCCCCCATTTAATCGATTTCAATCTCAAAACTTGCGCCAACTTTCAGAAAGCTTTCGAAAAATCTATCGAACAGCTTCGCGGAGCATACGCCATTGTCGCACTCCATAAAGACGAACCAGATTGCCTCTGGGTTGCCCGGCTATCCAGCCCTCTCGTCATTGGTGTTGGCAAAAAAGAGCACTTCGTAGCTTCAGATGCTAGCGCCTTGATAGACAAAACGAAAAAGGTGGTTTATCTAGATGATTTTGAGGTTGCTAAAGTCTGCGCTGATAGCATAAAGATCCATAACATCAAAAAGGCTGTTGAGGTTATGCGACGCGCCGAAACACTCGATTTTGATAGCGAAAAGTCTAGTCTTGGGAATTATCCGCACTTTATGCTAAAAGAGGTTTTTGAGGGGCCTCAAACCGTCCAATCGGCCACCCGAGGGCGTTTAAAAAGCAAGACAAACTCTGTAAGACTAGGTGGACTATCAGATGTTAGCGAGCAGTTACACTATATTGATCGTATTGTTATTGTAGCCTGCGGAACGTCTTATTACGCAGGGCTGGTCGGCGAATACTTAATAGAAGAAATTGCCGGCATCCCAGTAGAAGTCCAGCTAGCTTCTGAGTTCAAATATCGCAACGAGCCATTTTCTCGCTCTACTGCTCTGTTGGCTATTTCGCAGTCGGGTGAAACTGCCGACACCATCTCTGCACTAAAAAAAGTTGAAGATTATGGTGTACTTCGTATTGGTATCGTCAATACTGTTGGCTCAACAATTGCTCGTATGACTGACGCGGGAGTTTATTGCCATGCAGGGCCAGAACAATCCGTGGCTAGTACAAAAGCTTTTATGGCGCAGGTAACAATCCTCGCAGAAATTGCGCTATTTTTAAGTAACGGTGCTAGCCCACTGTATAAACCAGTTTTAAATGAACTCTTAGCAATGCCCGACAAAATAAAGCAAGTTCTAGACCAAGCAGACGCCATCAAAAAAATTGCCAAAAAATATTCAAAATCGACAGATTTTCTATACATTGGACGAAAATACGGCTACCCCTGCGCCCTAGAAGGCGCCTTAAAGCTCAAAGAGCTTAGTTACATACATGCCGAGGGCTATGCCTCTGGCGAGATGAAACACGGGCCACTGGCCATGATAGACGAGAGCTTCCCAACCTTTGCAATTGCGCCAAAAGATCAGCTACTCGAAAAAACTCTGAGCAATATCGAGGAGATAAAAGCTCGTCGTGGCAAAGTAGTAGCTATTGCTACAATCGGCGATAAATCCGTTGCCAAGGTAGCTGATGATGTAATCTATGTTCCCCCTACGCTCGAGCAAACTCAAGGGTTACTCACGGCTGTAGTAGTGCAACTATTTTCTTATTTCGTAGCCGTAGAAAAAGGTCTAAATGTCGATCGCCCGCGCAACTTGGCCAAATCTGTCACCGTCGAATAACCCCATACCACTAGACTATATGTGCAAGAACCTCTGCGTCTAAGCCTTTAATGCTCAAGAAGTCTTTGTCGAATGTTATCAGCTTGGCCTTGTTTTCTATCGCTAACGAGGCTATCCATAAATCGTTTTGACCAAATGCTTTACCTGTTTTGCGAAGTTTTGCATATAACTCGGCAAAAATATGAGTGGTTGCATCTGTTATCGAGACAACCGATACATGAGGCATTCCCAAAAATCTTTGTAAAGTTTGTTCGTTGCCGTGTGGATCATTTCCAAGAGCAAAACCACCACGAAGTTCGCCAATAACTATTGTTGGTAAAATTACTTTATCGCTCGAATTAGCACTTATCCACTTACGCAATCGAGTGTCGCCTCGCCCCGCATTTGAATACGCACTAGTGTCTAGTATGACTGGGGTCATCCCACCACTCCTTATCTATCACATCAAAGCCAGCAATTGCTTTATCAAATTCTTCGTCAGGTTCCATAGAACCAAAGAACCAGTCGACACTTTGCTCTTTGGGGGGTGATTTGGAGCCAAAAGTTTGCAGGGTTAACAACTCTACAACTGTTTGGTTAAACGACTTTCCCGAAGTTTTTGCTCGTTTACGAATAACCTGATCAACCGGCTCTGGGATATTTCTGATTGTATATTGTATCTTGCTCATGTATACAGTGTATACAATGCATGCACTTTTGTCAAGACGCCCTTTATTCTGTAACTGCCAAAATAGCCCGCAGAGCAACGGCTGTGTCTTGCCAGTCGCGCACCGAGATACAGTCTATGCCCATTTGTTCGACCGCATAGTCGTTGCCACCAGGTACGATCTTGTCACCCATAAACAATATATCTTCTTTTGACAGCCCAGTAGCTTCCATGAGCTTATTCATCCCGTAAGCTTTATCTATGCCGGGCCTGGTTACGTCAATCGAGGTTGCACCGGCTGCGCGCACATTAAACTCCGGTATTTTGGGCGCCACAATATCGCGAATTTTAAACTTCTTTTTACTATCTGGATCCCATGATTCTTTTATCCTTACCCCTTCTTCCCCAAGTTCAGCTACAATATCTTGACCCAAAATCGAGAGCGTTATCTGTGAGTCCCTATCCTCAATTATCTCTCCGTAGGTCTTGTCGGCCCTGTATCCAGACTCTTTCAAACCCTCATCAAGCGCTTTTATAATTTTTTCTTTTTGTTCTAGAGAAAAATCCTCGGCATACTGAAGTTCCCACTGGTTATTTTTATACTTTAGATAACGCGTTCCGCTGGTTGGCATCAGGTGAAGTTTTTTTAGAAGTTTCTCGTCTTTGGTTATCTGGCTTAATACTTGAAGCTCAAATAGTTCATACTTCCCACCAGAGATTATGCAAATTTCATATTTCTGCAAAAGAGCATTAAACAGATCTACCATCTTGTCTGGCAAAAACGACTTGCTGGGCGCTAGCGTACCATCAAGATCAAATGCTATTAATTTTTTACTCATTTTTTTCTCCCCCATTCGTCCAGTCGTTTAAGAACCAACTGCTGGACCATTTTTTATCGGCGCCAACACCAAAGATTACCTTGGTTTTGCATTTCTTAAGAGTCTCCCATTCGGGAATTGTTTCTGGACCGGACCTATCGCCACCTTTGGTATAAACATCTGGCTTGATAACCTCAAGCGCCTTTATGACCGTCTGATCGTTTTCTATCTCAAAAGGAATCACATAATCTACTCCAGAAATGCCACTTACAATCAGGCTTCTGGTTTCCAGGTCTTGAAATGGCCGGCCCTTTTTTGTGCGCAAAAACGCATCGCCATTTACTACCACAACCAGCACATCGCCGTATTTTTTGCTGTCGATAATGTTGCTTATGTGCCCTGGGTGAATCGGGTCATATCCGCCACTAGCCATTACAACTTTGCCAAGTGTTGGGCGAAGTTTAACAAAGTCTTTGAGCGAAATTATTTGGGCGCCCCACTGTGTATTCATATACCCCCAAGTATACCAAATCGTTCCCTGGATGATGTTATAATATAGATTATGAAAATTCTGGTTACCGGAGGAGCCGGCTTTATAGGCTCCAATTTCGTACACTATATTTACCGCGAGAGACCTGACTGGCATATAACGGTTTTGGACGCTTTAACTTATGCGGGCAACAAAGACAATCTCAAAGACCTAGACGAAGCAAAATTTACCTTTGTCCACGGCAATATTTGTGACGCAGAGCTAGTTAATAAACTTGTCTCAGAAACTGATGCAACCGTGCATTTCGCCGCCGAATCACATAACGACAATTCTTTGGCCAATCCTTGGCCTTTTGTGGAGACAAATATCATCGGCACCTATCAGCTACTAGAAG
>CAYTUF010000004.1:25020-35112 GCA_964441225.1 uncultured Candidatus Saccharibacteria bacterium
CATGTATCGACCGACGAAGTTTATGGCGATCTCGAGCTAGACGATCCAAACAAGTTTAAAGAAACAACTGCTTATAATCCTTCCAGCCCATACTCTAGTACCAAAGCAGGCTCAGATATGCTGGTTAGAGCATGGGTGCGTTCTTTTGACGTTAAAGCCACCATTAGTAATTGCTCAAACAACTACGGCCCTTACCAGCACATAGAAAAATTTATCCCAAGACAAGTAACCGAAATAATCGAAGGTCGAAAGCCAAAACTATACGGCACAGGCGAAAATGTTCGAGATTGGATTCATACCGAAGACCATTCATCCGGTGTTTTAGCCATTCTAGAAAAAGGTCGTATCGGCGAAACATATATGATTGGCGCCAACGGCGAAAAAAATAATAAAGATGTTATAGAACTCATCTTAGAGCTAATGGGCAAAGACAAAAATGGTTACGACCATGTAAATGATCGCCCGGGGCATGATCTGCGCTACGCTATTGACTCCACCAAACTCCAGACAGAGCTCGGCTGGAAGCCAAAGTACACAGATTTTAAAACTGGCTTAGCCCATACAATAAACTGGTATCAAAATAACCAAGCCTGGTGGAGGCCACAAAAAGAAGCCACCGAGGCCAAATATACGGAGCTAGGAAGATGAAAATTTTGGGAAGAGCAGCCCAAGCATCGAATTTACTTCGTGCCTGGCGCGATGAGAAACCCATGAAATGGGTGTCTCATAATAGATATACGGAGTTGGGGAGATAAAACTTATGGAAAAGAAAGAGTTATCTGTCAAAGAAATCGCCCAAATACCAGGCTTTTATATCATTGACTTGGCGGTTCACGGCGATAATCGTGGCTGGTTCAAAGAAAATTATCAAAAAGCCAAAATGGAAGCCCTGGGTTTACCAAGTTTTGAAATTGTTCAAAATAATTATTCTTTCAACGCCGAAAAAGGCGTAGCCAGAGGCCTGCACGCAGAACCTTGGGAGAAGTTTGTTTCTGTTGCCAACGGCAAAGTTTTTGGAGCTTGGGTGGATCTGCGAAAAGGAGATAATTTTGGCAATGTCTATACCCACGAAATAGCTCCTGATACCGCCATTTTTGTCCCAAGGGGCGTTGCAAACGGCTATCAAACAATGGAAGAAAATGTGACTTATACTTATCTGGTCAATGCACATTGGTCGCCCGACGCCAAATACACGCTTGTAAATATGCAAGATCCGGCCCTTGGCATTGATTGGCCTATCCCGATTAGTGATGATCTAATCTCTGAAAAAGACAAAAATCATCCGCCACTTAAAGACGTAACTCCTGTTGAGGGTTAGATGGACGATACGCATTCAAAAATTAGAAGTTTTTTGTCAGGCAACAGGCTGGATGCCAGAAAGCTTCTGATAATTGGGAGTAATGGCCAGCTTGGCAAAGCCTTAAAAGACAAATATCCCTCAGCCACCGCTATCGATAGCGACCAGCTAGATATTACCGACAAACAAGCTGTAGATAATTATAAGTGGAGCAAATTTACTCATATATTAAACGCCGCCGCCTACACTAATGTCGACGGCGCAGAAGCAAACGAAGAGCTGTGTATGAAAATAAACGCAGGCGGTGTAGCCAACTTGGCTAAAGTAGCCGAAGCTTACGGCTTAACTCTGGTTCATATCTCGAGTGATTATGTGTTTGACGGTACAAAAGACAACCACAAAGAAGACGAGCGGTTCTCTCCAATCTCGGTCTATGGCCACAGTAAGGCTGAGGGCGACAAAATGGCTATGACCTCTCCAAAACATTATATCCTGCGCACTTCTTGGGTCATCGGTGATGGCAATAACTTTGCCCGCACCATGATGAGCCTTGCCAACAAAAATATCTCGCCAAGTGTAGTTTGCGATCAAATAGGTCGGCTAACTTTTACCTCAGAACTAGTGCGCGCAATTGATTTTCTACTTACTCATCAAGCACCGTTTGGCACCTATAATCTAACCAATTCTGGCGAGCCAGCTTCTTGGGCAGACATAACTCGTGAAATTTTTAAAATCTTAGGTCGTAGTGACCTAACTGTAACCGACACCACTACCGACGAATATTTTAAGGACAAGACTGGCATAGCTCCTCGCCCGCTCAAAAGTACGCTAGACTTATCAAAAATCCAATCGCTTGGCTTTAAACCCACCGATTGGCACAAAAATTTAGTACAATATATAAAAAACCAAAACTCAACCCAGTAAAGTGTTCTCTTTATAGTGTTTGAGGCTTTAGCTTAAAGCAAAACCAGCTTGTCGCCAAGTCTTGGTTGCAAGGCAGTAAAGTCTTTATCATACGAGACAAGCTGTTCATCTCTCTCTATTGCAAGCGAAGCAATCCACAAATCGTTGTGGGACAGCACCTTGCCACTTTTTCTACAAAAAATAGAAATTTCAGCAAAAATATCTAAAGTTTGCAGGCTAGGGTAAATAACCTCTATCCTGCCAGAAGAGAGAAATCTGCTGAGCCTCTCATTATTCTGAAGAGTATTCTTGCCAAATCCAAAACCATACTTTAGCTCGCCTATTACACAAAATGGGATAGAAAGGTTATCAACATTTTTTATTGTTTCAACAGCAGACTGCTCGCCCCTGTCTAGAGCACTATAAAAATTAGTGTCTATTACCATCTAGTTCCCACTTTTGACGCATTAGCGTTTTTTGGTTTTTGTCTTCAAGCGTTAATGCATCTTCCACTTTTTGATCTATCTGCTTTGAGCCTATAAACCAGTCCAACGATTCCGTCAGGGACCTATCGTCCATACCGGCATTTTGAGATAGCTCATCAATGATAACCTGGTTCAAGCTCTTGCCACTTATTTTGGCTTGCCTCCGCAAATAATCATCAAGCTGGTTGGGGATTTTTCTGATTGTGTACTGTTTTGTATGCATGCCTACATTCTAGCATTCATGCATGCATTCTGTCAATAGTCTTCGGTTTTAGTAGATGAGCTCTGATAATAAATAGTAGAAAAATACCTAGTTGGTAATTAAATACTTTCTGAGTTGACTTCTGACGGCTTTCAGGTCATCTGCAGATAGCTCGCCGATTTGTTTTATTAGTTCGCTACTTAGTATCGTCGCAATTCTGTGAATCCTAATAGTTGATGGCCTAATCAGCCCCGCTCGTACAAGATTTTTGATATCTACATCAACAGCCTCCATCTTGCTACTTGATGATATCGGGCCTATTGCCAATATTTTGTGCTCCCCATAGCTCTGACTCAGAGCTACGACGGGACGATATTTTGCCCTGGCACTTTCTACAAAATTAATTCTGGCAATACAAACAGAACCTATCTTGACATTACCCTTTGATACCATGCTTTCTCAGAAGCTCCTTCGAGGCTTTATCCTCTTCTGGGTTGGTCAAATAATCTAGACCTACTGAGTGCGCTGTCATGTTCTTGATTGTTTCAAGACTATCGTCGTCCCAATACTCCATCTTTGATTCATTTACAATCTTTGACAGCCCAATCTTCAAAATCTCGGCGTCAGAAAGTGCTGGATATTGTGACTTGGCAATTCTGAGGGCCTTGCCTACATCGCTATTAACTGCAAGTCGGATCGCTCGGGGTGATTTAGTTTTCATAATATGACATTATATAGCACTTTTTGTAATAAATCAACATTTTATGCTTTTACACTCTTAACGGCCTGTTTTTGCTATAATAAAGCTTAATGAAAAGAAAATCTGTCAAATTTCTACAAAATGAATTTTGTCATCTGTTAAACGATAGGGTTCTTTCGTGAAAGGGATTATTTTGGCTGGTGGTAGCGGGACTAGACTCTACCCCATTACGAGGGCTGTCAGCAAACAGCTTATACCCATTTATGACAAGCCGATGATTTATTACCCGCTGTCTACCCTTATGAGCGCAGGGATTCGTGATATTTTAGTCATCTCCACACCGCAAGATTTACCAAGATTTGAGCAATTATTAGGAAGTGGCGAGCAAATTGGCTGTAATTTTACATACAAAGTTCAGGAAGAGCCACGTGGCTTGGCCGATGCATTTATAGTGGGGGCAGATTTTATCGGCAATGATAAAGTGGCAATGATTTTGGGTGATAATATCTTTTATGGCTCCCAGCTAGACAAACAACTTCAAGAGTTTACTAATATCGATGGAGCAGTTGGCTTTGCATCTCAGGTTACAGATCCCAAGCGCTATGGGGTTTATGAATTCGATAAAGATATGCGTGTACTATCTATAGAAGAAAAGCCAGAAAGTCCAAAATCCAATTATGCCAATGCCGGGCTTTATTTTTTCGATAATCAAGTGGTAGAGGTTGCCAAAAATGTCCAACCAAGCTCCAGAGGAGAGCTCGAGATAACATCTGTACTAGATGCTTACTTAAAAAAAGGCCAGTTAAAGGTCTGTTTGCTAGAGAGAGGCACCGCCTGGCTCGACACCGGTACATTCGCCAGCATGAACCAAGCATCACAATTTGTTCAGGTTATCGAAGAACGCCAAGGCCTAAAAATCGGATGCATCGAGGAGGTTGCTTACAAACAGGGCTTTATAGACAAAGAACAATTACTCAAACTGGTTGAACCTCTCAAAAAATCCGGCTACGGCAAGTATTTACAAAAAATTGGGGACAACAAGTATGGCGTATAAAATTAGAGATCTAAAGTTAATCAGTCGCAACCTAACTTGGCTCAAGGGGGGGCAATCAACAAGGGACAAGCTATCATACTACCCTAGTTTCGTAGCAAGCTATCTACGAATGATTTTACTTAGAGATAAATCGATAAAATACCTTGGCAATAAGTTAGAATTCGACAACATAATTACTCCTTTCAGCATAGTCTGCTACCCTGAGGAAATTAATAATAAAATACTCAAAAATACGACAGGAAAAATCAAAAATGTATTAGATATCGGCGGTAACCTAGGACAATTTTCAATTACATTTGCCAGGCTACATAAAAATGCACAGATCGATGTTTTTGAGCCCAACCCAATTATCTTTAAAATGCTAAAACGAAATGCTTCAAACCTTAGCAAGCTCCGTCTCTTTAATTACGGAATTGCCGATGGCAAAACAACCCAAGAGATGTATTTTGAACCAGGGCGTTCTGGAATTGGCTCGTTTGTAAAAGAAAATGCCGGAAACAAAGAAAAATTAAAGAAAATAACCATAAAAACCACAAATGATATTCCTGCTATTACTAAAAGGGGTCGTTACGATTTAATTAAGATTGATGTAGAAGGCTTTGAATATGAAGTTTTAAAAAGATTGACGAACCTAAAAACAAAGTATTTGTTTATTGAGGTAAGCTCCCAGGGAAGAACAAAGTCATATGAACATTCAGAAATGATGGAAATAATAAAGAAAAACTTTGGAGAATTCGACATAGTCCACACTACACCGGTAAACTCTTCGAGTCCGACTTTTGATATGCTATTACAGTTCAAAAATTTCTAAGATTTAAAATGAGCCTATCTTTTTATCGACTTTTGATAATTTAATTGAAACAAAAGATACTAATAATATTAAGAATGATATTGATCTATCTACCGCAGCTATTTGAAGAATCTGCGACGAGTCTAGGGCTATTGAACTTGCAAAAAACAACAACAAAGCCTCTCTAATCCCAATCGCGCCAGGGGTAATGCTCACAAGCAAGGTAAGAGACCCCAAGACCGTATAAAGAATAACGCTCAGTACAGAAAAACTATCTACAAACAGACTGTACAGTACATAGGTTTGGGCAATAGCAATAAATAAAGTAATAAAATTTAAAATAGTTAGATTTAGTAAAAGTCGTTTTTCCTTCCTGATAACTTCCCATCCCTCTACAATAAGGTCCAAAATATTTTGTAACCGTTTAGGCATCCACTTTATTTTCGACGAAACTAATGTAATCCATGTCAAAGGCAAAACCATCAGGCTTAAATTAACAAACAAGATTACTAGAAAGACTATAAGCGGTAGCAGATAATTGCTTAACGAACCTCTGTTAGCTAGGAGCAAAGAACAAACTATGCCAAATAGTGCGCTGACCGAAAAGTTGACGATATAAAGTCCATAAAGTGTCGATAAGAATTTAGAGTACTCAAAATCGAATTTCTTTTTTAGATAAACTGCGCGTATGCTGGCACCGCCCAAGATTGGACCAAAAAAATTACCAACAGATGTCAGCCATGCCAAGAAAGTTGTTTCTTTAATAGAGATCTTTTTATCAAAAGCACCCATAATAAATTTCGTAAAGAACCCATTTACGAACATCCCAGTTATTTTTAATAACGCTATCGCCACGACTGCCAACGGCGGGACTGCAAGAAGTTGATTTAGCTCCTCCTGGTTTTTTACAAAATAGAAACCGAGTGCACCAAAAAATAGGACTGTTATTACTAGATTCCAATTGATCGATTGTAATTGTTTAGTATTCATCGTGTCATACTAATTATCTCTAATTTTTCTAACTTTTCGAAATTTTATTTTTGTTCAGCAACAACTCTGATAAATTGATAGTCGGTTCCTTTGAAAGGGGCAAATCCAGCTTGCTCTCTTGCCTCAACTAAGTCAAACCCCGCACCGACAATATCCCTTTTGAAATCACTAAAATCCACAAATCTCCTATAATGGTCCTCGAACACAAATGCATCTTTTTCCCCATCAACAGGACTACCTTTTTTATAAAGTTCATTTTTTTGCCCTCTAGTCTCGATACAAAATTTGCCACTAGGCGCTAGATTACGAGCAGCCCAAGAGAGTGCCCTGTCTTGCCCCCCCTGATTGACAGAATGTAATGTAAACCGACTATAAATAACATCGAAAGGCTCTTCATAATCATCAAGTCTTGTAAAGTCCCTGCTATCAAATTGAAGATTACCTGACTTACTAAACTTATTGTTCAATTCATTAATTTCTGACTCACAGATATCGAAAGCTAGGACTTGAGCTCCAAGTGAAGCAAAAAAACTAGCGTCCCTACCGTTACCACAGCCTAGCTCGACAACACGCGTGTCTCTGCCGATAGAATATGTCTCTGCCACATATTTCGCAAAGCCCGATGACTCTTCTGGAGCAACACCTAATTTATAATAATTGTCCCAATATATCTCATCGTGAGTCGGCGTCTTTATTTCAGTCATTTAGACATATTTTATCATAATATTATGTGTTAAGTAATCTTTCTAGGTTCTTGTAGTATCTTTCAGTACTTTTCCCGTCCAAAGTGTCTCCATAGGCTACCTTAATGGTCTTGTCGATTACTTCCTTGTGCTCTTTTATGAATTTATTGGGCTCTATTAGATATTTCTTTAGAGATTTACAGAGTTGATCCATACTTCCAACGATATCACCGTATCTAAACTCTGGGCCAAGCTCAAACCCCTTTGCAAATGGGGCAGGTACATCCAAGAAGATGGTAGGCCTTTTAAGCGGCAGAAAATCTATCCCGGTTGACGACCAATCATTAATCAAAATATCGGCAATAAAAAGAAAATCTTCTAGAATTTCGTATTTACTGTACGGCATAAATCCGACGTTTCTTAAGCCTTTGACCCCAACTTTATCTCCAGAATTTAAATGTGCCCTAAAAATAATATAAGCGGAGTGTTCCTCTGCTAACGAATCTAGTGTCTTAAAAAATCTATCTTGAGTCAGCCCAAATGGCAATATATCTCTTCCCTCGTCATCTTGTTTCCAGGTTGGAGCGATAAGAATATACTTCTTGGCTTTTGGGATAGAATATTTGTTGATTATTGTGGTTCTGTTTAATGTCCCATTAATAAGTTGGTCAGATCTGCCATATCCAGTAACTTTCACTTTTTTAGGCTCAAATCCAAATTTGGTTTTATACATTTCTGCAATGTACTTGGAGCTTATCCAAATTTCGTCGTGCTCGTGTATCCCTCTGTAGTCATAGGCATCAAAACCTTTGTATGATATTGCGTGACCTACATCAACAAATTTGATGTCAGTTTGTGACCTAATATTTAAAAAGTGAAAGCCGTGGCTTGTAAAAACAGCTCCTGCCCTCGCTAATATCATCATATCCTTTAGGCTTGTTGTACTCAAAATTGTCTTGGGTGCAACGACAGTAGACTTTAATTTTTCATTATACTTCTTGTTAATCGATAAAAAATAAGGGCTATAACCATCTTTTTCTAAAAGATAGTCATAAAAAGATTTTAAATTACCATTTAAGGTGTGCCCATAAAAAATAATTATTTTGTTCCCTTTTCTTCTACGAAAAAATAATCTCCTTGCACAAACTACTACAACACTATTTGCAAGAGAGACTCCTACAATTAATATATGCCGTGGGTTTTTCTTGTTAATTTTCATGGCTCAACTTTTTAGAAACCTCCTTATCAATCCTTTCATCACGCCGGCAAAGAAAATCGTCATTATTAAAGGTAGGGCTATGAACACTTTTGGCACATCTTTTAGACTACTTGAAATTAACACAGAAATAATCAAGTCTAAAATAATAATTCCAAGCACCGCATATAGAACTAAGTTGGGCTGAATAAGCAAGGTTAGTAATATAGCAATAAAAATTGCCATCGCCATAATTAAGGGTAAGAAGAATCTAGTGCCGGGTCGTAAATAATAATCTACAAACTTAGGACCTCTCTCATATAGGTGCTTCACTTCATCGCTAAATTTCGTTCTAGATTGATAATATATTTTAGCTGGGCAGCACCTGTAGATCTTCTCTCCTCTTATTAATATACCTCTAAACAATTTTGTGTCATCACTAGAATTTTTCAGGTCTTTATTGTTTTTTGAAAATTCTTGGCATATCTCTATAAACAGGTTTCTGGGGACTAATAAACCCGCAGTACCTTTAGGTGATTTTTCAAAATTAGACTCATCAATATAATAAGATTTAAAATTCTCAAATTGATTTTTATAGATAAATCTTCTTAACAGATAAAGCGTTTTACTTATCAAAGTCTTATCGTCCCGCTGGATTACATTGGCCATCACCACCTTAGCACCACTTGTTAATACCGCGTTAAGGTAGTTCGGATCCATAATATTTCTATCGTCAGCGAACAATATAGTTGGCGTTTTGGCTTTTACGGCACCTTCGTATCTGGCGTGGAATCTGCCTTTGTTTTTATTAAATTGAATGATTGTGAATTTAATTTTTCTTTTTTCAAAGATCTTTTTATATTCAAGGGCTATTTTCTTTAGAGATTCTATTGGGCCGTCGATGACAATGATTACTTCGTACTTGTGCTTGCCCTTTTGGCCCAAAAGGCTATCGAGCGTGCTTGGCAAGAATTCTTCGCCGGAATATGTAGGAATAACTACCGAAAATTTTTTCATTGATTAAATTCCTTTTCTCCCAAAAAATCTACAATAATCTTTGAGGGAGAGGTAGCTTTGGCAATTGCATGGTGCTCGTATTTTTTATAATTTTTTACAAAATCTTTAATCGTCTTGGTGTCAAATTTTGAAACAACCGCAGTTGTACCCAGCCCCTCTTGGCGTTCTGTCTCATTTCTAAAAATCAGTGTTGGTTTGCCCATATAATATAGCTCTTCCTGGTTTCCCCCGCCATCCGTTATGACAAATTCGCTATGTTTGACCGTCTTTACAAATGGCAGATATTCGAGGCGAGGCAAAAGTTTTATATTTTTGTTGCTGGTAAGCTTTTCTCTTAGGCCCAGCTTGTCTATTTGTCCAAATGTCGCAGGGTGTTGGACAAAAAGCACCTGAAAGTCTTTTGAAATTTCTATTATCTCATCGACAATCTTGATAAATCTTTCTTTCTTAAAAATATTCTCGTACCTATGAATACTGACGACGACAAATTTTTTTGCTGGGATTACTGCTTTGGCCGTTTCGCAGTTTTTCATCCCAAAACTAATTGTATCTGCCTGAGTATTGTTAAGTGTGTTGATTTTCTCACCCTTAAATTTTTTGAGATTTTCTATCGCCCAATCGCCAGGACAAGCATAATATTGACTCAGCCTAAAAGTTATAAGCCGGTTTATTTCTTCTGGGAAGGGTTTAAAGATATTAAAGCTTCGAAGGCCTGCTTCTATATGCATTACCTTGGTTCTGGTAAGGCGACCATAAAGTGCGGCAAACCAAGTCGT
>CAYTUF010000004.1:35122-39789 GCA_964441225.1 uncultured Candidatus Saccharibacteria bacterium
AAACAATATGATTTTTACCGGTATATCCTGCCAGGATTTTCTTGCTTCTAAATACCGACAAAAGCATTTTGCCAAACCAGCCAAAGAATTTGCCCAGAGTCTTTGCCTCTGTGTCCCAGCTGACGACCGTATAATCTGGTTTTGGCAAACCAAAAATTTTGAGAGTATTGTCGATTGTGTCTTTGTGTTGCGCCGTATAGACCCAACGCCAGTTATATTTTCTCTTTTGACACTCCAGCATTATTGGTGCCATTTTAAAAAGTTGTGCGCGAGTGCCAATTACAAAATGAATCATTTTTTAATTTGGGTTTTCTTAATTCGTTCGAGGATTTTTTCTTGGTTGGACAGTAATCTGTCTAGCATATCAGCTACCATGCCAAGCGCCCAAACGGCACAACCTGCCGTAAATAGAAATAGTCCTATAAAACCAACTGTAATATATGGTTTTGGCGTACCTGTACTTAGCCAGTGGATGGTTGTAATGCCCCCCATAATAAGTCCTGGGATTATTAAAATCGTACCGATTGTTCCAAAAAATCTCATTGGAGCATAATCTCGATAAGCGCGAATTATGTTAAAAGCACTACCAAACAAAAATTGCCAAAAATTCCTTACGACACGAGATTTTCGCCCTGCAAAATATTTCACTTCCACAGGAACCGCTACAATATTTAACTTCTTTACCGCCAAAACCTGAAAAGATTCCTGCGTGTAGGTGTAATTTGAGTTTATATTGAGCGCCAACATAGCCTTTTTGTTATACGCCCTAAAACCACAAGTTACATCAAAAAACTTTTGTCCAGAAAGACTGCCAACCACCCTCGCTCCCAGTCTGTTTGCCCAATATTTGCCAGCAGGCATACCCTTAGGCCTGCGATGCTTGCCAGTTTTCTGGTCTGTAAATCTGTCTGAGGCGACAAAATCTGCCTTACTCTTCAAGATTGGATCTAGTAACTTCGGAATATCTTGTGGAGAAAATTGTAAGTCTCCGTCTATATTCACTGCTACATCGGCCCCCATAGAAAGCGCTGTATCGATAGCTTGCTCAAACCTGTAGGCAAGTCTTTTTTGGCGAGCACCGTCGATAACCTGAGTAGCTCCGTGGGCTTTGGCAACTTTTACGGTTTCGTCTGTGCTACCATCGCTAACAACTAAAGTTTCGATCTTTGTGATGCCGTCGATCTTTTTTGGGACAGCATCAAGAACCTGACCAATAGTCTTTGCCTCGTCTTTACAAATAGAAAATACAACCAACTTCATTTACTGGTATAATTATACCCTACATTATGGAGAAAATTGCAGTTGTTGGTCTTGGCTATGTGGGACTGCCCTTGGCGCTACTTGCTGAGCAAAAAGGCTTTGATGTAGTTGGTGTTGATTTAAACAAAGAAAAACTAGGCAAACTAAAGCAACAATTGCCGGTTATTGATGACGAGACTGCCAATGCCCAGCTTAAAAAAACCAAGATAAAATTCATTAGCGATTTCTCGCCTCTTAAAACTGTCGATATTGCGGTTATTTGCGTGCCGACTCCAGTTGATAAAAACAAAACTCCAGATCTGTCGCCAGTTAAAAATGCCGTGGTTAGTTCTGCCAAAAAATTAAAAAAAGGCTCTCTCTTGGTGGTTGAATCCACCATCAACCCAGGTGTATGCGAAGAAGTGTTGGTGCCTCTGATAGAATCAGAAACAAATCATACAGTGGGCAAAACTTTGCACCTTGCACACTGTCCAGAGAGGATTAACCCAGGCGACCCAAAATGGCATGTGGGCAATATCAACCGAGTGCTTGGCGCTTCGTCGGACGAGGGACTAGAAATAGCCCACAAATTTTATAGCCAAATTATCGACGCAAATATAAAAAAGATGGCCAACATCAAGGAAGCCGAAGCCTGCAAGGTTGTCGAAAATTCGTTTCGAGACATCAATATTGCTTTTGTAAACGAGCTGGCTATGTCTTTTGATAAGCTCGGCATCAACATCAACAATGTAATCGACGGCGCTTCTACCAAGCCATTCGCCTTTATGGCGCACTACCCTGGTATTGGCGTGGGCGGGCACTGTATACCGGTTGATCCGTATTATTTGATAGAATATGCGCGTAGTAACGGTTTTGAGCATAAATTTTTGTCTTTGGCCCGGAATATTAATGAATCTATGCCAATTTACTCCGTAAATAAGCTAGAAGAGGCATTTATCCAAAAGACAGGAAGCACGCTGGAAGGTGCAAGGGTTTGTGTGCTGGGGTTGTCTTACAAAGCCAATGTAGGAGACGACCGCGAAAGTCCAGCCTATACGGTTATTGACACTTTAAAGTCCCGAGGGGCAGATGTAGCTACTTTTGACCCATATTTGTTAGATAAATCTAGCGAAAAAGACTTAAAGTCTGCGCTACAAGATAAAGACGCAGTTATCTTGGTAACTGCTCACAAAGAGTTCAAAAACCTCAAGCCAAAAGACCTAGCTGGCGTAAAAATCTTCTTCGACGGCCGCAACGCCCTATCAGAAAAACAACGAGAATTTAACGCCCAACACATTGCGTATTTAGGGTTTGGAGATTAAGAGCCAATTACAAATGGCCGTAGTATGGCTCTAGCCTTTTCATTAACGTTGATTATTAAGGGACGTTGCCAATACCATGTGCCTTTGCTTAATGTTATGTGAGTTATTAAGCCACCTCCCTGGGTAAATAATAGTAATAATATGGTTAGTGACAGAAATTTTATACGTCTATGCGTAGCTAATATTTTATTAAAAGAAATTACGGACATCACTATTAAGACTGGAGCATTACTTAGTAAATATCTCGGTTGTTGTGCATACAACGTGTGGTTCGTTAAATGACCTTTTAGATTAACCGCGAATACTGACACGACTAGCGCAAGGATTACAGTGCCCAAAAAAAACCATTCGCTCGTATCAAAAAGTCCACGCCATGAATATAAAATAACGAAAATACTTGCAAGAAATCCGAAAAATAATAGCGTATAAAATGTTTTTAACCACCTGACTTCACCTGAGCCCCGCACTGGAGTAGCAGAGGTCGATGCGGTTCCGATAAGCATGTTTTTAAGCCAGGAAAACGTAAAGTCTGGAATGGGCAGAAGGGGCCGTTGGCTTTTTGATGCATGTGCCAGCGTTGCTCGCTGTGCAACAAAATTCTTAGCACATCTTTCACTGCCAAGAGATTCGGCACAAGAAGGGTTAAGCTTACCGTACATTATTATGTTCTGCCCATAAACATAGGTAAAGAAACTGCCGAACAATATAAAAACCGATACACTTATTACCTGTATCCATCTTTTTGTTACAAGAAAGGACTCCTTAAGCATCCTGTAAACACGATTGCCAAACCGGGCATATAATAAGTATGATAAAAAAATTAAACTTATTACAAAAATAGGGAAAAACGTAAATTTGATTAAGCACGCAAGAATACCCACCGATAAAAGCAGTGCCATGTTATGCCATTCAGGTCTTTTTGACCGAATGATATTAATCCCTAATAGAAAATAAAATCCTGTTAGCGGGAATAGCATGTTGTCATAATTCACATGTGCCGCAACAAACGGAACGATCGGTAATAATATAAAAATCATTAAACCAATATTTATATGCGCATTTTTTACTCCCATTTTTCGAAATAGCTTTGAGTATATCCACAAGCCTAGTGCAACCATTAAGATATTGATTATTCGTAAGAAAACAACCTTCACGGGAAAGCTGTCTGTAAATACCCCAATCAACCTGTCCGGAAAACTCATTAGATAGTGGTAAACACTAACTGAGCCATGTTCTAGATTCCCAAGATGATCATACGATGTTGGCTGGTCAACAATAACAGGTGACAGTTGGTGTGAAAAAATGTCAATAACAGGTATATGGAAATTCTCATCAAAGGACATAGGATAGCGAAAAGAAAACGCAATCCACAGAGATTGAAACAAGAAAACGCTTATAATAATCCAAAGAAATCTATTTTTACCCATTTCTTGAAACAAACTTTTACTCATTCTGGATAATTGTACCATACGCAACCCCTTGTATAGCCCTTGTGGCAAACGTTTTGTGCTCATCAATCACCCTTTTTAAATAGATCATTTGTAGTCGTAGTTCATAGTAATCTATGCCTGCAATAACTTAATAGATTAAAACGAAGAGCCTATCTATATCTAGAGTGCGTGATTATCACTTCAAGAGTTCACCATGTGAACTTTGCGACAAATTGACATTTGCGTCTGCAAAAGATATAGTATTAATAAGAATTCAAAAATAAAAAATTAATTTAAATTGATTCAATTAAGATAGTTATTATGATAAAACCACGATTTACAAACAAGAAAAACGCACTAATAGCTGGCTTGGCCAGCGTTGTAATCATTGGTGGTGGATTTTATTTTTACAGCAGTAGTAGACAACAAGAGGTTCATACCCCAGACAGTGGCACCAACCAAGAGACTAAAGACTCAAATCTTGGCTCTAACACTAAATCCCCCGACCACACACCCAAGAAATTCGACACCCCAAAGGATAGTCCTGACCTATCGAGTCAAATTACTGGGGTCGTAAATTTTAAATCTGTTTCTAATGGAGTCTTAACAATTAGAACGACCATCAATCAACAGCTTACCGAAGGGACTTGCAAGCTTATGCTCACAAACCAGTCCT
>CAYTUF010000004.1:39889-42298 GCA_964441225.1 uncultured Candidatus Saccharibacteria bacterium
ATCAATCAACAGCTTACCGAAGGGACTTGCAAGCTTATGCTCACAAACCAGTCCTCTAAAAAGTCCGTTTCTCGTAGTGCTGGGATTGTACCCCAGCCATCATCATCAACTTGTAAGGGCTTTGATATTCCAACAAGCGACTTGGCACCAGGAAACTACACGATTTTGATTGAAGTAACCAGTGGTAATTTAAAAGGTTCTATAACCAGTAACGTATCAATATGACAATCGTAAACCTTGCCATTAACCGAATATACAAGAACAAAATCCTTAGACTATTTTGCCTTCTTAGCTTGATATCCCTAATTGCCATATTAGCTCCCCGACAAGCAAGCGCCCTTACGCCCAATATGAGAAATTTTAGTGCCGGCAATATCATGAGCGATTACATAATGGCAGATAGAAACACAATGAATGAGGCACAAATTCAGGCTTTTCTCAGGAGTAAAAATTCGTGTAACGATACCAACCTGGGTAGGCTCACAAACTATAACAGCACCTACGGATACCTAGATAGTAGGGGGAAGAGGTATCAATATCACCTCAAGAATGGGCATTTTGTGTGTATGGCCGATCAGGATTTTAACGGCGAGTCCGCAGCCCATATAATATATCGGGCGGCTCAAGATTACAGGATTAATCCTAGAGTACTCATAGTTCTCCTCCAAAAAGAACAGGGGTTAGTTACAGATACGTGGCCAAACTATAACTATCAATACGCAGCCGCCACTGGATACGATTGCCCCGACCATGGTAATGGATGCGACAACACCAATGCTGGATTTAAAACTCAAGTTCGTAAGGCCGCCAATCTCTTCCGAGAAGTGCAAGATAATAGAGATTATGATGGTGATGGCCTAATATCGACCTACCCTGTTGGCGTAAACTATATTCAATACAACCCAAACGCAGGTTGCGGTGGCAGTAATGTTAGGATTTTAAATCGTGCTACTTCTGCGCTTTATAGGTATACCCCCTACCAGCCAAACCACGCAACTCGATCTGTAGGATTGGGCGTTGATGTCCATTGTGGAGCTTACGGCAACAAAAACTTCTGGTGGTATTTTACCGATTGGTTTGGCTCCACGCTTGGCTACGTTTATAAGGGCGTAAGCTACGCGCAAGTTTTTGACTCAAATTATTATGTCAGCCACTATTCTGACCTAAGCAGAGTTTACGGTAGTAACCCCGAGGCGTCTTTTGGTCACTTTATAGCTAATGGGATGAAAGAAGGACGGCAAGCCTCTGCAAACTTTAATGTTACATCATATAAAAACAGGTATCCTGACCTGCGCTGGGCATTTGGGAATAATTTAGCACAATATTATAGACACTTTAGCGCTACGGGCGACAAAGTAGGCAGGATAGCCACAGGAAAGGTAACGCTTCAACCTGTGTCTTCGTATAGAGGAGTTGATTACTCTAGCATTTATAGTTTCAACAGCTACATTTCTAGATACTCTGATATCAACAGAGTGTATGGCAATAGCGACACCGGGGCATTGCTTCATTTTATCAACAGTGGGATGAGAGAAGGTCGGCAAGCATCCTCGAGCTTCAGTGTTGCATCATATAGAAACAGATACCCTGACCTACGCAGAGCTTTTGGCAATAACTTAAGAAGCTATTATCTTCATTACATAAGAAGTGGGCAAAGAGAGGGGCGGACTGCAACGGGAACCTACTATGGTGGGACATCTGTTTATAAAGGGGTTGACTACTCAGCTGTGTATCAATTTAATACTTACACTACAACCTATTCTGATATTCGGAGAGCCTTTGGGTTAAATGATGAAGCGACCTTAAAGCATTTTATAAATAGTGGAATGAAGGAGGGTCGACAAGCCTCTGCAAACTTTAATGTACACATATATAAAGCCAGGTACCCTGACCTACGCAGAGCCTTTGGCAATAATCTAAAAAGTTATTACTTGCACTATATTAGAAGCGGCCAAAGAGAGGGGCGGACTGCTACCTAACAAGAACGGAAAGTTTTTGGCTTTTTAAAACTGCCTGGGTTTTACTCCCCTACCATACTCAATTTTGGGTCTGGCTGAGCGTTGGCGATATCTCTTCTTAAGTTTGGGTTATAGTATGGGTCGTTTTCGATAATAGGGCGCCATTTTTTTAACATCATCTCAATTTCTTTTGCAAAGACATCAAGGTCACGCTGTTTTGCGCCTGGCTTACCGACAGATATAGACTCATAGTGATGTAGCTCGACATGGGGCAAGTATACATTCCTCCAGCCTTTTTGAAGTATCTTTAGACAAAAATCAACATCGTTGAATGCAATCTTAAATTTTGGGTCAAAGCCCTTTACCGCGCTGTATTTCTCCCTAGAAACCATAAAGCAGGCCGCCGTAACACCTGCGAAATTTCTGGTGCCACCGGCGTGCAAATCTTGCA
>CAYTUF010000005.1:0-6401 GCA_964441225.1 uncultured Candidatus Saccharibacteria bacterium
CGCCCTGGGTGAACTCGGCCATCTTTTAGAAGCATCTCAAGTGCGACTCTTGCAACTTCACGGCGGACTGGATCAAACGAACTCAAGATAATCATCCCTGGGGTATCATCTACCATAATGTCTACTCCGGTAGCTCGTTGAAGAGCTTGTATATTTCGACCTTCTTTCCCAATAATCCGACCCTTCATTTCTTCGTCTTCGAGCTTGACAGCTGTAATTGTGCGCTCAGCCGTAACTTCACTAGCCATCCTTTCCATAGCGGCGGTGATGAAAGTTGCAGCCTTTTCCTCTGCCAAATCTCTAGCATCAGCTTGAAGTTTAGCGATTAAGCCTGTAAGATCTGCCTTGATATCTTTTTCTGTCATTGCCATTAACTTCTCGGCTGCATCTTTTTTAGTTAATTTGGCGATTTTTTCTAATTTATCTTGCTGTTTTACGCGGATTTCTTTAATCGCATTTTTGAGCTCCTCAACCTCGGACTCACCCTTCCTGAGCGATTCTGCTCTTTTATCTAGGGAGTCTAGCTTTTTATCTAGCGCATCTTCCCTTGCCAATAGACGTTTTTCTATATCTTTGAGCTCTGTTCGACGTGTCTTTTCGTCTTTCCTTGCTGCATCACTTAGCTCGATGGCCTCTTGCTTTGCCTTAGCTACCAGTTTCTCTGCTTCATTTTTAGCTTTTTTAACTTCTTTTTCTGCTCGATCCTCAGCAGTACCTACGCGCTTTTTGGCGACAGCTGTTGAGGCACCAAACCCTAGGCCAATACCAATAACGGCCAATACGATACTAATTGGTTCCATACATTAGTCCTTCCTGCCGATTTATAAGAAGAGGTTATTTACTATTTGGTTTGACCTATAAAGAGCATCCCTATCACTTCTTTAGCTCTCGATTAAACAGTTATAAATTGCCTATTTTCTCGTTATCTCTATCTGAGATTTTTTAAATCAGCACAATTATGATTAATAAAAATTGATTCGTTTAAGATTTTAGACCTCCCACGAGATCTTAAGGCTAATTATACAATTAAACCTCTGCGATTAGCAATTCATTTTTTAGGTTTTGTAGTTCGAGCCTCTGAACCGTATTCTGGTATTGCTACTATCTCGTTTTCGCCCGCTAAAAGTCGCTTCAAGCCAGTTTCTACCCATGTGCTACCTAAACTCGATACAATCGGAATTGAGTTGCCATAACTAAGCGCATTAGCAACCGAAAAGCCAATTCGAAGTCCAGTAAAACTACCAGGACCTTTATAGACAACCAGCCCTTCAATACTTTGCCAGTCAAGCTTTTGTAAATCTAGAAGCTCTTTAATTTTTTTATGAATCGTGGTTGATAACTCTCTATGCGCCTGCCATTTTTCATACTGAAGGCGAATATTGTTATCGTATAAGCCAATTTCTGCCTCTGGCTTATCGGTGCGCAAGGTAAGAATAATCACTTGTTTATCTCCAGGTAATTCATTTCTTTATTCCAAGAGAAAGTCAAATCACGTTCTTTTTCTGAAGTTATAGCGAAATTAACGATTAGACGGTTTGTTGGCAAAACACCGCGAAGGGTATTCGCCCATTCTATAACAGCTGCCGAATCTCTTTTTAGAGCTTCTTGGAGAGTGTGCTTGATAATACCAGACTCGTTGAGCCGATAAAAGTCAAAGTGATGCAAGTTGACTCTGCCTTTATATATTTGCTCTATTACGTATGTCGGGCTCGAGACTCTATCTGAAGAATCAAGCCCTTTGGCTAATCCTTTTACAAACGTAGTTTTGCCAGCGCCAACATCACCCACCAACTCTATTATTTCTCCACCTTTAAGCTTTTGCCCCACAGCGCTAGCTAACTCAACTGTTTGAGCCTCATTTATGTTCTTAAACGTTTCTTGCGTCATCTTACTTAGCCATTATGCTAAAAAACGCATAAATAGCATAATTCTAGTGCTTTGGTTGGTATAATAGTTATGTAATGCTACGACTTTACTCTACTCTAGAAAATATACCTGTTTTGTCTTTGCGCACTGGCGGGGTTATAGCCACCACCAACAAAATAATCTTAAACCCAGATAATTTAAAAATCGAAGGTTGGCATACCAGTGATAGATTTTCTAAAACAAATTTAATATTAGTTGCTAGTGACGTTCGCGAAATAATTGAAAAAGGTATTGCCGTTAACGATCATGAGGTACTAACACCACAGGAAGATCTAGTACGGCTAAAGCCCGTCTTGGAAATTGGATTCGAGCTAAACGGTAAAACCGTGGAAACAGAAGCTGGCAAGAAAATTGGCAAGGTTGTAGATTTTGCCATTGAAACCAAAGGTCTAATGGTAAGCAAGCTCTATGTCGGTCAAAGCCTTATTAAAAACTTTGCCGGAGGAGTCTTGAGCATAGATAGAAGTCATATTGTCGAGATAACTAGCAAACGCATAATTATCGACGAACCAGCCGAAAAAGCAAAGGTTCAATCTGTCATGCCTGCGCCGGCATCCTAAGACTCTTTTATGGCCTCCTTGATATCACCATAATTAAAACCCTGTCGCAGAAGATAAGCAATCAGTTTTTCTGAATCCTTATAGCGAGTCTGAGAGCGTTTTCGTTTTATTAATTCTTTTAGGATTTCCTGCTCGTCAGCCACGTCGCTGTCTAGAGCTTCCTGGATAATCTCAACACTAACTCGCTTGGCTCGAAGCTCCTGTGTCAAGCGCCTTTTACTGGTGCTTTTTAATAACCTTCTACTTTCAATCCATCGTTTAGCAAAATCTAGGTCGTCCAAATAGCCTTTCTCACTTAACATGTTAAGTATTATTTCGATAGTTTTGATTTCATAGCCCTTTTGCTTTAGGTACTGCGCCATTTCCCAGCTACTTCTTGGTCTACGAGAAATCAGATTTAACGACCTATCTAGTGCTTTGTCTAAGAGAGCAGTTTGCCTTAGTCTGTCTAGCTCTTCGGGTTTTATTTCTTGATTAATTCTTATACCAGTCTTTAGTAGTTCGACCTCACTCAAAGAAAACAAATATTTATCATCACCGAATATAGAATACCTGTCTGCCCTTTTTGCCTGCCTTTTTATATCCGTAATCTTCATACAAGTTCTAAATATTATAGGAAATAATAAAAATCAAAAGAGTTGCAAATAGGCCCTCTACATAAAGGCCACTGAGAGTCTGTGATTTTTGAATTTTCGAATGAAACTTCGAGAATATGCTCATTTTACTAGCCCGGGTCTTGCCTACTTTCTCTTTTAGTAGATACCTGTATGCCCAGACGAAATCTGGCGAGCCAGCCAGAAATATGCAGGCATAGATTATCAACGGAGCGTTCATAATAAAAAGTGATATTAATATTAGACAGAGAAAAAGCGCATCAAAATAGAGGATTTTATGAAAAAGTTTACGATTTCTCTTGTGCCCGCCATACTCGTCAAGTCCAAAATGCGGGATTGAATCAAGCACAAAATGCGAAATAAATGCTAACGGTAAAGCAATAATTGGCTGAGCTACGAATAACCCTATGGTTGCACCTGCTAGAGCATGATTCGTCGCCGTCATAGGATTTTGGCAAGCTTCCCAGTAAGACTCGGCAACTCTTTGTACCCAGAACTACCCCCTAAATGATGCCCATTTTCTATCAACAGAAAATCGCCACCGACCTCAGCGCACAAAGCTTGCGCATCATCTACATCACAATAGGGATCATCGCCACCGTGCACAAATATAAAGTTGTCGGCTTTTGTCTTAAGTATGTCTGGATTATAGCTAGACAAAAATAAACCGTCGAACTGCCCTGGTTCGTACCAGTCAACTCCTTTGGTAAGCTTCTCGTTTAAAAAAGTTCCTACCAGTACAGCCGTTTTAATGTGCGGAAACCAATCTGCAGACAATAAGTTAAGTACGGTCGTTGCGCCAGATGAATGACCAACTAATACGTTTTCTGTAAAGTCCCAGCTCGATTCTCTCAAAAATTTTTCGTATGTTTGGCGATTGGGGGTGTGATTTTCTGGAAGTTCTGGTGCAAACACTTCATAACCTTTGTCCTCTAGCAATTTTTTGAGCCACGGAAACCAGTGATCGTCAGGATTTCCATCTGTGCCATGCAACAAAACCGCTTTTTTCATAGATCACTCTTTGGTGAAACCCTCGAGAAAACATTCTTCGATAAAGTTAGTTCACCTTGATCCAAATCGAAACCGAATGTCTCACCCAGCCCCGTATCTTTGGTCAAATTTTCCCAGTAGCTGACTATGGGGCTGTTGGACCCATAATTTAGAGCTAGCACCGCTAGCGCATCGCTTGCAAAAATCTGTATATCATTTAACTCTTCGTATATTTGCCCTGATCGCACAGGAAGAGGCAAGTGATTCCATTGACGGCGAACAAACAAGGGATGCTCTTCTGCCCCGGCGCGAGTCGTTTCTGCTAGGACAAATTCGCCTATCACTGGGCCAACAATTGTATCTAATTCTTTATTGGCAATTTTTGGGCTTTCGTAGAATAGTCTTTGTTCCCCTTGATACCCCATCATGGTTACTCTTTTGCGGCGGCTTCTTTTACTTTTTTGGCGATTTCGGTCAAGACTTTTGGATTGTCAGCTAGGTGCTTTTTGGCTGCTTCTCGGCCTTGGGCGATTTTCTGATCTTTGTAGGCAAACCAAGCCCCGCTCTTTTCGATAATCTCATGATTGACCGCCAAGTCTAGAACATCTCCGGTATAGCTAATCCCCTGGTTATACATTATGTCAAATTCCGCTTGCCTAAATGGTGGAGCAATCTTGTTCTTTACCACTTTAACTCTAGCTCTGTTACCGATTACCTCGTCGCCCTGTTTGATCTGCGAAATCCTACGAATATCCATACGTACAGACGAATAGAACTTTAGAGCGTTACCGCCGGTTGTAGTTTCTGGGTTACCGAACATCACGCCAATCTTCATACGGATTTGGTTGATAAATATTACCGTAGTGTGAGAACGACTAATGATACCTGTTAATTTTCTAAGTGCTTGGCTCATCAACCGAGCCTGCAGGCCCATATGAGAATCACCCATATCACCCTCTATCTCGGCTCTTGGCACCAAGGCTGCCACAGAGTCAACCACAATCAAATCTACTGCGCTAGAACGCACTAAAGTTTCGGTAATCTCTAAAGCTTGCTCGCCGTTATCTGGCTGGGATATCAATAGATTTTCGGTGTCAACCCCTAGGCGCTTAGCATAGGCTGGATCAAGAGCGTGCTCAGCATCAATAAATGCAGCCGTTCCACCAGATTTTTGAATCTGGGCAATTACATGCAGGGTAAGGGTTGTCTTACCAGAGCTTTCTGGGCCATAAATCTCTATAATTCTACCCTTTGGAACACCACCACCAAGAGCCACATCTAAGCTAATGCTACCTGTCGAGATGGTTTCGACGTTAGCCTTGTGAGCATCACCAAGTTTCATTATCGAACCCTTACCGAATTGCTTTTCGATAGTTTCAAGAGCCAAGCCCAATGCCCTTGTCTTGCCAGTCTCTTCATTCGTTTTTTCTTTAGCCATTAACCCTCCAGCTTTCTTTAGTAAAATCTGCCCACGCTTCTACTTAACTATTATAACAAACAACTTTTACGGGTATAATGTTTATGGTTAACTAAAACTCTATGAAAATACTAAAAAACTTCACTGGCTTTACTCTTATCGAGATTGTTATTGTCATTGCGGTACTTGGTACACTTGCAGCAATCACTTATTCAATCGCTGTTCCTAACTGGAAAAACAAAACCTACTATACGCGTGCGGTTGGCGAAACAAATGCTATGGGGAATGCTTTTAACTTGTATGTGGCTAAATATAATGATTACCCACCGGATGTTGATAGGAATGTCCCGGGTGGAATAAAAGAATTTTTGTCTGGACAATACAATGACTCTTGGCCAAATGCGCCTTGGCCTGGCAGCGTCTATGATTATGACAACTGGCCAGCCAATTCGTACGGTGGCCAAACTTTTCAAATAAGCATTCGGCTATGCCCAGCCGGAGAGGATGCGCTTTGCAAACAGCGAGCAAAAAAATATCTGAAAAACTATGTACCCGAGGATACGTTAAATAACTGGGCGTCTGATAGCTCGGTTTACTATTGTATAAAGGGTGATTGTCGAGCGCACAAAAATAAGCCAGCAGATTACCCTGGGTTTTGTCTAAACTGTGGTGCCAAAAGCAAGTTCTATTAGACCATCTCGACTCTAGCGCTAATGCTTAAATCTTTGTATAATTTCATTTAATACTATGCATATTTCAGATCAATCGGTGGAGAAACTTCTTATTGGCACGAAAAAAGCCACTAAGGAACAGTTGAGCGAGCTACACTCAACAGCAAAAGCTGACAAAAAATCATTGCAAGAGGTAGTTATAAAGAGTGGTCTAATCAGCGAA
>CAYTUF010000005.1:6411-10224 GCA_964441225.1 uncultured Candidatus Saccharibacteria bacterium
GCGAAAAAGACCTAACCAAGCTGTATGCCGCAGACGCAGATATTCCGTTCATTGAACTCAATACAAAAGAGGTAAAGAGAGAAGTCCTACAATTAATCCCCGAGCGAATTGCTAGACAATATAAAGTAGTTGTCTTTGGGGTAGAAGATGATGGGTCCAAGCTACTTGCCATGGAAGATCCTGACGACGTACAGGCGATAAACTTTTTACAAAAACAGCTCGGCACTAACCTCAAAATTCACATTACTAGCTCATCAAATATTGATTCTGCGCTAGATCTTTATCGTGATAGCTCATCTAGTGAACTAACCAAAGTTCTGACGCCTCAAGAAACAGAAAAAGGCGAAGACAACGAGGAAGAAGAGATTGATGAAGAAGACTTGGCAGAAGATTCTCCTATCGCACAAACCGTAAATCTTATAATCGAATATGCTATCAAGTCAGGAGCTAGCGATGTTCATATCGAGCCACGAGAAGAGCAAGTTAGCATTCGTTACCGTATCGATGGAGTCTTAAAAGAGGCCAATAAGCTCCCAAAAAAAGTTCATGGGGCGCTAGTAAGTCGCATAAAGATACTGAGTAATCTAAAAATTGATGAAAGAAGGGCGCCTCAGGATGGACGTTTCAAAATCCAGGTTGGCGGGGGAATTTATGCCCTGAGAGTTTCTACCCTGCCGATAACCGACGGCGAAAAGGTCGTTATGCGAATACTTGACGAATCCAGCAAGGCTATCACGCTTGAAGATTTAGGCTACTGGGGAGAGTCTCTGGATACTATCAACCGCGCAATTGTTCAACCTCACGGCATGATACTTGTTACTGGGCCAACTGGCTCTGGCAAAAGCACAAGTTTGTTCAGTATTCTGAGCTTACTAAATAAGCCGAGCGTTAACATCTCGACTATTGAAGACCCGGTTGAATACAAAATACCAGGGGCCAACCAGACTCAAGTTAATCCAAAAGCTGGTATGACTTTCGCGGCTGGACTACGCGCTCTACTGCGCCAAGATCCAAACATTATTATGGTTGGTGAGATTCGAGATACCGAAACAGCTGAACTTGGCGTGCAGGCTGCACTAACTGGTCATTTAGTCTTTGCAACCCTGCACACCAATAACGCGGCGACCTGCTTGCCAAGGTTACTCGATATGAATGTTGAACCATTTTTGATTGCCAGCACTGTACGAGCTGTGGTAGGTCAAACATTGGTGAGAAAGCTCTGTTCGGACTGCAAAGAAAGCTACCAACCCGACGAGGCAACCCTAAAGCACGTTGCAGAAGTTTTCCATACTGATGGAGCAGAGAAAATGAAAAAAGTGCATGAGCTAGAAAAACTCGCACTTGAAGGTGGTATTGGCAAAGCTAATAAAAATTCAAAAAATAGTTCTCAGGAGCTTTCTACTTCTCCGACAAGAATATTAAAGCTTTGGAGAGCCCATGAGGACGGTTGTGATGCGTGCAATCACACAGGCTATCGTGGTAGGGTTGGTATTTACGAGGTGCTTGGTAATACTCCCGAGATTCAAAAACTCATCGTAGGTAATGGCACAAGCGAGGATATTCAGGATAAGGCAATCAACGAGGGTATGGTAACCATGCAACTCGATGGCTTCATAAAATCCCTAAGAGGCTGGACTAGTATCGAAGAAATTGTAAGGGTTACCACAGAAGAATAATGGCTAAATTTATATATACCGCCACAAAAGATAATAAAAAAGTAGAAGGAACAATTGAAGCTTCCTCTAGAGAAAGTGCTCTTTCTACTCTTTCCAAACAAGGCATTCACCCTCTGGTAGTGAAGCAAGCATCCGGTAGAAACTTTAGCCAGTTATTAAAATTTGGAGGACGAGTCAAACTAAAAGATTTGGTGGTATTTACTAGACAACTATCGACAATGATTTCTGCTGGCGTGCCGTTAGTGCGCGCACTAGCTACTCTGCAAAACCAAACCGACAATAAACACTTTCAAGAGATTATTGCCGGTGTTTCGAAAGAAGTTGAATCAGGAACTCCGTTGGCTGATGCGCTCGAAAAGTACCCGGATACCTACAGCGACGTATACGTCAATATGGTGCGCGCTGGTGAGGCTGGGGGGATACTGGATGAGATCTTGAAGCGACTTGCCACTCAAGTAGAAAAGGATGCTTCGATCCGAAAAAAAATAAAAAGTGCCATGGCATATCCTACGGTAATATTGGGGATCACGGTTGTTGCTTTTTTTGGAATTATGATTTTTGTTATCCCTAAGATTGGAGCAATCTTGAAAGATCTAGGCGGAGAGAACGCAACCCTACCTATTTATACGCAGGTAATGCTCAACTTGAGTGGTTTTATTGAAAGTAACGCAATTCTGATTTTGATAATATCGGCAATTGGTGTTTATGGAACGCGTAGATACATCAAAACGCCTAAGGGGAAACTAAACTTTCATAGACTACTCCTAAAGCTCCCTATCATTAAGACAATCATTACTAAAATTGCGATTGCTCGCTTTGCCAGAACTTTTGCGTCACTTATGTCATCAGGGGTTGGTGTCTTAGACGCACTAGAAGTCACAGGAAGAGCAATCGGCAACAAGGTCATTGAGGCCGAGTTAATCCAAGCCGCCAAAGAGGTAAAAGCTGGTAAACAATTATCCGTGCCGTTATCGAAAAGTAAACACTTCCCGCCAATTATCGGGCAAATGCTGGCGATAGGTGAAGAAACAGGACAGATAGACACTATCCTAGTCAAAGTAGCCGATTTTTATGAAGAAGAAGTCGATGCTGTTATTGACAGTATAAGCTCCCTCATAGAACCGCTTATGATAATCGTACTTGGTAGCTTGGTCGGATTAATCGCCGCCAGCGTGATGGGGCCTATCGCATCCTTGAGCCAAAATGTTGGTAATGGCTAAAATATTAGCTTAGAATTATCCACAGCTACCTATTGACCTTTATCCCTCTTATGTTTAATCTTAGTAACAGATACTTATCGGCCTTGGCTTTTGCGCTAGAAGGACGTAAGGTCAAAAATATAAGTTAAAATAATAATTCATTAAAAAAGGAGGGTGGGTCCTTATGATCTCACTAAAACGAAAAGAAAGTGGTTTTACCATTGTTGAGCTTCTAATAGTAATCATCGTGATTGGTATTTTGGCAGCTCTAGTTATAACAACATTTAGCGGTGTCCAAAAGAAAGCCAGGAATACTGAACGTGAAACTGATATTAAGGCAATCCATGGACAAGTTGAAGCTTACTATGCGGAAAAAGGTTACTATCCATCACTTGCTAACCTGCAAGATAACAGCTGGATAAAAGCTAATCTGAAAGGTCTAGACGAAGGCGCAACCCATGACCCTAAGGGTGGCACTGGGAACAATGTTCAAAGCAACGACCCAGTAGGAGCCAATACATATAACTATGCTGTAACGCCATCAGGGTGCGATAACGATACCGGTGGAGAATGTACTGGCTACACTCTAACTGCGACGCTCGAAACTTCACCAGCATCTACGTTCGTTAAAACTGCGCTAAACTAAATCAGCGCTACAAAATATAAAATAAGCTCTTTCTAATTACAGAAGGAGCTTATTTTTTTAACCTTGATTTTGCTTTATACTAAAAGGACTAAATAAGCATGAGCAGTAAAAGAGAACAACAACAAGGTTTCGCCGTAGTAGAACTTCTGATTACTATAATCATCATTGGCGTAGTTTATGGCGCTTTTATGATTACTTTTACTACCATTCAAAGTATAAACAAAAAAGCCCTAGATATCAGTAAAGCAAATGACTTGGCCTTCGCTAAGGTTCAAGAATACGAAAATAAGAA
>CAYTUF010000005.1:10234-40279 GCA_964441225.1 uncultured Candidatus Saccharibacteria bacterium
ATAAACAATACCACCCCAGCCAATAGCCTCATAGAGGTTGAAGATTTTAGCTCATCGCTCCCAGGTAGCTTTGAAAAGCCAAGTTCTGCTAAAGTTTACATCAACACGGCGTCACCAACCCTAAAAGAAGTGGTCGTAGATATCAGCTTTGGAGCGGGACAGACTGCTAGAAATATAAAATACGCCGATTTCATACAAAAAGGTGGGCTAGGGCAATGAGCCTAAGGCTTAGAAACCCCCTTCAGTCCTCGAGAGGCTTCACTCTCGTGGAAATGTTGGTTGTTGCCCCTATTTTAATGTTAACTATCGTTTTAACAATAAGTTATTTATTTAATCAGTATGGGCAGCTAACCAAACAAAGCAGTGAGGTAAATCTTAGAGTCGAAGCGCAAACTATATCTTTTAATATGCAGGATGATATATTTTTCGCAAGTGCTTTTGTCAAAAATATTAATCCTAATTTAGTTGACTCGAACGAGCCAAGCGGTGGCTGGAGTTACAACACCACCCCACAAACTCTTATAATCTCGACTGCTGCATTAACAACGAATAAAAAAGATCAGGCTCGTAGCCCTGTCTATATAAATACTCTGGGTTGCAGTCCAGACGCAACAAAAGAGCAAAACACTATCCTGCAGAATAACATTATTTATTTTGTTAACGGTACAAATTTGTATAAACGAACCCTAACAGCCCCAGCTTCAATGGCAACCTGCGGAACAAGTTACCAAAAACAAACTTGTCCCAAGGCTAAAAGCTCCACGTCCTGCCCAGAGGATGTGCTGCTAACCGACAAATTGGATACTTTTTCTGTTACTTATTATGATCGAAACAATAACCAAACCTCTAACCCTGAAATGGCAACAAAAACCAAACTTTACCTTAAATTAAAAGATAAAGCCTTTGCAGAAGACGTCTTTGCCGATACTAGCTTAACCGTAAAAAGGCTCAACCAATGACGAAAAATAAGCTATTTTACAAATATAGCACCGGAGAAAACTCAAGCGGGTTTGCTCTGCCAACAGTTTTGTTTCTTGTACTTATACTCTCAAGTGTGGCTTTTGCAACGCTCCTGCAGGCAAACAATAGTCTAAACTTAGCCTATAAACAAAGTTATCTACAGATAGCAAGAGTGGCTTCAAAATCTGCTGTAGATTATGCTAAAGAAGAATTTGATAATTCGCTTTGTGGTGAATATAGCGGCACAGCTGAAACTGACCTTGTTTCTAATAGTAGATACCGAGTAACCATGAAGGCCGATGTTATATCAACTTCGGCCGATGGCTTCGAAAAGGTTATAAAGGGGACAGGTAGCATCTATTTGCCAAAAAGATCAACCACTGCTAAGTATGTATTTGATATCCGATCAGAGATAGTTAGGACTTATGCAACCTGTAAAACGCCGGCAGATTTTGCGCCGGTCTTATGGCTCGATGCAAGTAACGCCGAGAGTTTAAAGAGCTCTAATACGGCAACAGTTAATATTGACCCTATACCGACGACTGGTTCTGGTATACTCGATTTAATCTTGCCTAATGATACTGTGGAAGAAAAAGTTAGCGATGGCACGCAAGGACCACTATCTTGGTTAAGCGACGACTTAGAAATGCACACCTGCGACAGTTTAGAGTATGCGTTCTTTCTTTGTTCCTTTTTTGGACAACGAGATCTATATAATGGATTAATATTTAAGAATGTTACTATCCCTAAGGGTGCGACAATAAACACGGCAACCATCCAGCTAAAGGGTGCTTCTCCGGCAGGCTCGGGAGGCAGAGAAACACACAGAATCTATGGAATATATAAGTCAGCCACAAATCCTCATATAGGTATGTTCGATTCTTTTTCCTCCAATCAGGTCAAGAAACCAATTACCACAGCTGGATGGCACACAAATACATACGAGGACATAGAAACCAACAATATTTCACCAGGCAACAAGATAAATTTTGATGTTAAAGACGTCGTTCAAGAGATGGTAAATAATGCCAACTGGAACCCAACAGGATCAGGCAATGGTGGGAGAATAGGGTTTGGTATCTATAGAGTCTCCGGTAGTGGCAATCGAGTGGTGCTAAAAGATGGAATAACTTTCAGCGTTAGTTACACAACTAGCGGAGCTATTACACAGGCAACCAATAATTCTGACATTACTGAGTGGGATGATATATCAGGTAATGCAAATCATGCTAGGTTTGCATATGGCAATAAGCCAAAAAAGATAGACAACCAAATAAATAGCAAGCCAATCGTTAGGTTCAACAATGGTACACTGCTCAGCCAACTGGTTGCTCCCCTACAAAATAAACGAGAAATGAATGTTCTAGCCGTAGTAAAGCCTAATTTTTCATCATCAAGCACAGACGGACGATTAATAACAGGGATGAGTACGGGAGGAACAAATGATTCGTCTGGCAGTAACGCCATAATTCCACTTTTCAGGAACGCAAGTAATAACGGTTTTTCTAGTAATTACTCTGGATCCGGCACATCATACCGGACAGATTATAACTGTGGCAGTACTTGCAATGATTTGCCTTATCTTTTTACATCACTATTCACGCTTAACGACCAAGATACTGCTATCAATAGCATATTAAAAGGTAATGGCTCGCAGGTGGCCAACAAAGATAATCTTTCTCCGCCCGCTAGCCCAGCGCCCTACAGATACTCTATTGACCAACTATACATAGGGGGGAGGCGTAATGGCGCATTAGCTTCTGGCACTGGGGCTGATTATTTCAACGGTGATTATGCAGAAATAATTGTCTTTGACAAATCTTTAACTTGTCGCCAAATTGAATCACTGGAAGATTATCTCCGTACAAAATGGAATCTATCTAGCACCGCTTATACCAGTACTTGCCCAGCTAACGTAATTCCTGTCCTATGATATTAACTAAACAAAATCGATTTTATATCTGTTATACTAACAAGTAACTATGGGTGGAAAAAATAATTCATTATTATTCTTCAAAGATAAGCCCGTTTTTGGGCTAGATATCGGTTCTAGCAGTATAAAAGTTATGCAAGTCGAGAGACATCGAGACAAAGCTTCTGTCGTTGGGTATGGTCATAGCAATTTTGATGAAAAGGCGATCAAAGACGGTGTTATCGTAGACCTAGAATTATTAGCTTCTGTTATTAATGACCTATTTAAAAATTCAATTGTTGGGCATATAAGTACGCGTAGAGCCGTAGCTACCATCCCCACAACACGAACATTTACCAAAACCGTGTCCCTACCCTCCCTTCGGGACAAACAGCTAAGAGAAGCTGTTATGCTTGAAGCCGAACAATCAATCCCTGTGCCGCTGGATCAGCTTTATCTGGATTATAGTGTTGTGAAGCGTAGTAAAAACGAGGTCGAGCTTTTGGTCGTTGCTGTACCAAAACCAATAGTCGATAGCCATCTAGATCTTATGAGGGTTCTTGGTTTGGAATCGATCGCCTTCGACATAAGTATTGGTGCTGCAGGGCGGCTATTTGAAAGTCAGTCTCGCAATAACGATCTACCAACTGTTCTGATAGATTTCGGCTCCGTATCCGCAGATATTACTGTTCATGACAAAACTGTCGTCATAACCAGCACCGTACCTGGTGGAGGAGATATCTTTACCGACTTAATAGCTAAAAAATTGGGGGTTAGTCTAGACGAAGCACTAATCATCAAGTCTAAATACGGGCTCACAAAAAGTAAGAAACAAAGAGAAATTATAGACGCCGTTGCTCCCGATTTAAAAAAGCTCGTCAAAGAAGTTCAGAGGATGATTCGTTATTACGAAGAAAGGTCTGATTCTAAGCAAAAAATAGAACAGCTTGTAACGATGGGTGGAGGCGCCAACATGCCAGGACTAAGTGACTATCTAACCGACGCTCTGCGCTTACCGGTTCGTATGCTGGATCCTTGGTCTAACTTGTCTTTGGGCAAGCTAAAACAACCAGCAGAAGTAGAAAAGTCAATCTATGTTACTGTCGCCGGATTATCGCTAATAAACACAAAAGATCTCTACGGGAGCGAAAATGATTAATTTATTACCCGCTGAAACGAAGGAAGATATTTTTTATGGACGAAAAAATACTGTAGTTAGACGATGGATTATCTCTTTTATTTTTTCTCTGCTAGGACTGGGCATCATAGTAGGGATAGGTTCTTTATATCTAAATAGGGAGATTAGACTCTCTTCAACAGAACTCGAGCAGTCAAAACAAGCTATGCAAGAACAGAAGATCGAAGAAACCCAAAAGAGACTAAAAGAGATTTCCGGAGACACAACATTGCTTCTACAAGTATTGTCAAAGGAAGTGCTGTTCTCTAAACTTCTTACCCAGCTTGGTTCGGCAGTTCCTGCCAACACATCGCTAATCTCTTTTCAGGTCGACAAACTTCAAGGTGGCTTAACCCTAATGGCGGAAGCAAAAGACATAGACTCTGCTACACAGCTCCAGTTAAACCTGCAGGATCCCGAAAACAAGATATTCGAAAAAGCAGATATAGAGAACATTAAGTGCGCTGATGATGAGCCCGAAGAACAGAGCCCCTCAGCCCCTGCTGCACCTAAATATCCTTGTAAAGTCCAAATAAGAGCGCTATTTACTAAAAATAATCCTTTCGTATACATAACACCACAAGAGCTATTAGGGCTTGGAGGTAAAAAACTATGAGACCTAAAAAGTTCTTTTTTGTCTTGCTCGGAATAGCTGTACTCCTCGGCATCATTATTATAGCTTCTCCAATAGGTGCGAATGTATTATTTAAAAAGCAAGCTAATAAACTAAATGAGATCAAAGTTCAGCAAAAAGTAGTGGGAGAACAGCAAATAGCTTTGGCACAAGCAAAAGAAGATATCGGCAAATATGAAGAGCTCGACAAACTAGCAAGAACAATCATCCCCCAAGACAAAGACCAAGCTAAAACTGTACGAGAAATAACCAAAATTGCCGCACAAAGTGGTATTATTATCGGTAATATTACTTTCCCCGCATCTGCGTTGGGTCAGCCCAACCAACCAGCAAGTAGTGGCGACGGTACAACCGCAAAACCAAAGATTGATATGACTCAAGTCACGCCAGTAGAGGGAATGGACGGCGTCTATGCGCTAGAAATTACCGTAACCCCTATGGACAATACAATAATTACATACAACCAACTGATTCATTTCTTAGAGGGGTTAGAGTCAAACAGAAGAACGGCTCATGTTAATAAAATTTCCATTGCACAACGACCATTTTTAAACGGAGGAATAACGTTTAGCTTAACGCTCAACGCATACGTAAAGCCATGAATATAAATTTAGACCTTAAACAACTACCGGATTTACTGAAAGCGATACAGAAAGTATTTTTAAGATACCTTCCTATTATCTTTATAGTTTTAGTGCTATTAATTTATAGTTTCTTGGTGTGGCAAATTGGCACTATAAGCAACTCCGAGCCAAACAGTGATGAAATATCCGAACAACTCAAAATCTCACCGAGACTAAAGATCGACCAAGATGTTATCAATAAAGTTGAAATACTCCAGGATCAAAATATAAAAATTAAATCCCTATTTAAGGAAGCACGAGATAACCCATTCCAAGAATAAGACAGCTCGCAACCGACTACTTAGCTCAGCCGTGTTTCCGCTATTAAGATTCTGACCATTCATAGTTCTATACCAGCTTTCCTTGATTGCTCTTTTTATCCTTACCAAGATGTTTGTAGCCTTTTGGGGTAACCTTGCGACCACGAGGAGTCCGTTCGAGTAAGCCAATCTGCATCATATATGGCTCAAAGAAATCTTCGATTGTGGATCTTTCGTCCCCCGTCAAAGCAGAAAGCGTATCAAGCCCAACTGGCCCACCCCTGTAATGATCTACTATAGTCTCAAGAATTTTTCTGTCAGCCGGATCTAGACCAAGCTCGTCTATTTCTAGCATATCCATAGCATTAATAGTTATTGCCGCATCAATAATCCCATCGCCGTTTACATCTGCATAATCTCTAACTCTCTTTAGTAATCTATTAGCAATCCTTGGTGTTAAACGAGCTCTTTTTGCCAAAAAATTGGCTGAAGTGTCGTCAATCTTTACTCCCAAAATTTTGGCTGCTCTTTTAATAATCTGCGCTATTTCGTCATTACTATAAAATTCCAAACGATATTGATGTCCAAACCTATCGCGAAGTGGTGCCGCTAAAGAGCCAGTACGAGTTGTAGCACCTATAATTGTAAATTTTGGCAAATCTAGCCTCATACTTTTGGCGCTTGGGCCTTTGCCAAGCATAATATCTAGCTTAAAATCTTCCATGGCAGAATAAAGCACTTCTTCAACACTTATGTGCAAACGGTGAATTTCGTCGACAAACAAAATATCGCCGTCCTGAAGGTTAGTTAGCAAACTCGCCAAGTCACCTGCTCTTTCGATTGCTGGTCCAGAAGTTATCCTGATATTTGCACCCATCTCGTTGGCTATCACGCTAGCCATCGTGGTTTTGCCAAGCCCTGGTGGCCCATATAGCAACACATGGTCAATCGGTTCACCTCGCTTTTTTGATGCTGTGATCGACAATTTTAGCGCTTTTTTGAGTCTTTGTTGACCAATATAATTTTTAAAATCTCTTGGGCGAAGACTATTTTCTAACTCAATTTCAACCTTTTCTTCGGGCTGATCTGGTTGGACTATTCTCTCAACAACCACTATCTTACCGACTTTCTGTTAATCATCACTTCTGAGACTTCCATATTTTTTGGCAGGTCTAGTATCTGCTTGATGAATATCGCCATGTCTTCTGTTTTCATCCAGTTTTCCTGCCCAGAAACCTTCTTATTAATAGCTTTCTCGAACAAACCGGTATCCATACCGCCTGGGCAGAAACTTACAACTCTGCACGGAGTATTTTTTAACTCTATTTGTAGGCCCTGAGTAAAACCACGCACTGCCCATTTCGATGCTCCGTAAACATACTCGGTTGCAGCTTTTGTCCCTGCCGACGATACAACATTAACAATATCTGAGCCATCTTTTTTAATCCGCTCTATAAGTTCAGAAATTAGCAGAACGGTTGCTTTTACATTGCTGGCCATCGTTCGCTTGATTTCGTCTTCTGTGATCGAACCTAAAGACTGCGCAGTAAACACTCCTGCACAATTTATAATCGTCTCGAGTGGTTCATCGATAGATTTGACTTCTTGGGCTGCTTTGATAATTTGCTGACCGTTCGTAAGATCATGCAATAAGTTATAGTCTGCATATTGGCATTCACGCCGAGAAATATTTACTACTGTACCACCAGATTTTTTATATAATTTTGCCAATTGACGACCCAAACCATCGCTTGCTCCAGTAATTACTATCATCTTTTGCCTCCTTTTAGTGCAGCCTTGACTCTTTCTTCTGTTGGAAGTTTTTCGTCAATCCCATGAAGTGCCTTGGTCGCCTCTAGACTGCTAAAACCAAGCTCCATTAGTGCTTGGGCGGCTTCGTCCTCACCAGCTTGGCCTTCTTGCAAGAAAGCTGTTGCGTCGGCTGAAGCACTCAATCCTACCTTATCTTTCAAGTCTACAACCACGCGTTCGGCTACTCTTTTCCCAACACCAGAGGCTTGCTGAAGATATTTTATATCTCCGTCAGCAACTGCTTTCTTGACCTTTTCTACCTGTCCAATGCTGAGCATATTCAGCGCCATTCTGGGCCCAACACCATTTACTTCAATTAGCTGTTCGAAAAAATGTTTTGTTGATTCATCTAAGAATCCATACAGGTCGTAGGCTTGCTCTCTAACATACTCATAAATATAAACTTTTACTTCATCGTTTTTTGTTATCTTATTGATATCTTCAGTCGCTAGATAAACGGCGTACCCCACCCCATTCACATCAATTGCGGCATCACTTAGGCCTTTGCTACTAACCTTGCCATTTAAGTAGGCTATCATTCGTTTATTATACCCTAGCCATAGCTGGCAGTCATAGCGTGGGCGATTGCAGCAGCCAGAGCATCGGCGCAGTCATCTGGTTTTGGCACTTCTCGAAGCCCTAGAATTGTCTTAACCATCTCCTGAACTTGTCTCTTGTCTGCTTTGCCGTAGCTGGTCACAGCCATTTTAATTTGGAGTGGTGTATATTCGAATAGCCTCAGACCATTTTGCTCCCCACACAATAATACAACCCCTCGTGCTTGCGACACACTCATGGCTGTTGTAACATTTTGAGCAAAAAAGAGCTTCTCGACTGACATTGTTTCTGGTTTATGCGTCGTGATTAATTCGCTTAGCTCTTCATAGATTGTTAAAAGTCTTTGACTATCAGGTTGCTTAACCGGTGTCCTTATGACTCCACCATCCACCAGCTTCATCTTGCCCCTCTCATCGACATCAATCACTCCAAAACCCAGAATCCCAGTGCCTGGATCAATACCTAAGATCCTCATCTTTTCTTTCTATAATATAGATTAATCAACACAAAAAATATTATGGCCCATACAAAGCTGTTTAGAACAAATCTAACATAGTTGGCTTTTGGCGTACCTGAATATTCGCCTCTATACACCTCTTGCTTATAGTAACTAACAGGAAAACCTCTAACATCGTAAGTTATTTCTTCCCAAGGAGAACAAATTCCAACATTCTCGGACTGCGGACACTTAGGAGCTTCTATCATAGTTTTGGTTTGTGTGAACTGAAAAGTTATAAACGACACTGCCAAAGCCATTATAGTAATCACTATTAGCATTGTCCTGACACTGTAGTTTTTTACTTTTTTCATATTACAATATCGAAGTTAGCGTGAGTTTTGATCACATCGTCATTGTCTTCAACCCTCTCCATCAATCTAATTATCTTACCTGCGATTACTTCATCCGTGATTTTTATAATGTCTTTTGGCGTATAGGTCAACTCTGCCTCAGAGATCTCATACTTATCTTTGAGCGTATCCCGGACCGTCGCTAGTAATTTTGGGGCAGTGTATATAATTGTCTCTCCAATATCTTCTTCGACATCCTCTGCTCCTGCATCAAGAGCATCCATAAGAAGATCTTCACCAGCTTTTTTAATAATTATCATACCTTTTCGATCGAACAAAAAAGCCACAGAGCCTTTTTCGGCGATGCTTCCACCGTGTTTAGAAAATGCAGTTCGAATATCAGGATAAGTCCGATTGATATTATCCGTGGCACACTCAACCAAAATTGCCACACCCCCAGGACCATAACCCTCATACATAACTTCCTGAATCTGAGCACCCCCGAGCTTACCACTACCTCGGTCTATTGCTCGTTGGATATTGGTAGACGGCATGTTGGCCGATTTGGCCTTATCGATCGCTAAACGCAGGGCAAAATTCATATCTGGATCCGCCCCAGAACGAGCCGCTATTGCTATCGCATTACCAAGCTTGGTAAATATCGCGCCTCTTTTAGCGTCCTCGATTGCTTTACCTCTATGAATTTTTGCCCATTTTGAATGTCCTGCCATATACTTAAGATTATACCAGGCTTGCAATAACAGAGGTAATCTGATAAAGTTTTTACGTTCGTTGATATATTTTTTTCAAGCGATACGGGGGCCGTTAGCTCAGTTGGTTAGAGCACCTGCCTTTTAAGCAGGGTGTCCCGGGTTCGAGTCCCGGACGGCCCTCCAGAATTAGACTTTTTTAATTAATATGTTCGCTATTTATCTAGTAATCGCTGCAATCGTTGTCGGTGGGCTTTGGTTTGCCAAACATCACTCTAGAGGTAGCTCCTCTTCAGGAGGTAAAGCCACTGCCCCAGATAAGAGTATCGCAAATATTATGCCCACACACAGCGTAACTCTAGGTGCGGGTGTTGGAGTTGTGTCAGAAGTTTCTAGCCCATCACACGAGTCCAAACAGCACCCTCTAAAAGGGGTTAAACCAACTACGACAGATGACAACCATACGGAAAAAGCAGGGAACGACAACCCCCCACAAGATATTCACGATGATAATTTTGATGACGTAATAGAAGTAGACAATACCGACCCCTCTCTTCTGGACCCTAACGTGATTTTGCCACCAGATTTGGCTAACCCAGATGATTCAAGTATTGAGCCTGTCGATAATTCGTCAAACACTAGTCTTTAGATTATTTGCATCATTGTAATAATATGGTTATGATATTACGTGAAGGTAAACATAAACGATGTAAAGGATAATATGTCATTCTTCGATTTATTTAAAAAGAAACAACCAGATCAAAAAAAAGGAGCAGAAATGTCACCAGATCAAACAACACCAACAACCCCTAACGACGAGAGCCAGCCTCAGGTAGAGCCAGTCGTACCAAGCGAACCAGTACTAAATACAGATACTCCCGCTGAAGGTAGCAGTAGCCCAGCACCAACAGTAGAAACTCCAGCCAGCGAAGTTCCTGTCGTGGCCGATAATGTCCCCTCGACAGAAACGTCAGGTGTGGTAACCCCAGAAAATGAGACGGTCAATACAGAAGCACCTATTGACGTCTCAACACCACCGGTTGACACGCCTGTTAATGAACCGTCCGCACCGGAAACACCACCCACGCCCCCTGAAACAGCAGTAGAAACTCCAACAACGGAAACTACGACCCCCAACGAACAACAAGCAGAAACAACAAACCCAAGTTCTCTTTAGAAAATTGGGATTTTTAGCTTTTCTTTTTCTTATTGGCACTAGGATAATTAATCCAGGCGCTAACCAAAGTTGATATTGTTGCAACAACGATAACCAAGGATCTGTAATTGCCGATTGCCTCCTGAGCTGAGTGTAATTTTGTTTGCAATAACCATGAGTAATCTCCTGCCAGCAACACACCCAGTATAGCCACCAAAGCATACGGAATAAGCTCTATCGTGATTTTAGATTTTGCAATTTTCCTGCGCATTATTATTAGGGTCAAAATAACTGGAAGAACAAAAAGCGCAAGTTGCAAATATCTCTCATCGGTTATCTTTATAAACGGATTCAGCCAATTATAAACCTGAAAGTGTGCTTGAGTTGCCAATATTTGACCGGACAAAATGGACATAAATAAAACAATGGAGGGCGCCCTAAGAAGTAAGAAAACCACCCAGATAAGCCCAGCAAGCCCGAGGATTATATATGCGTCAATCATCTGATACTAATATTACCACAAGCGTGTCAGTGCCTTAGGCTTACAGGTAGTCTTATTTTGCAATTTTACGAGGTTTTATTTGGATTTTAAGAGTCTTTTCAACTCTTCGCACGTCCGCAAAAAGTCTAGCTCGACTTTTATTAAACATAACTAGATCAAGTATTGGGTCATCACCGTTGCGCGCAAAATCACACATATCGCCAATCTTTTTCTTAACATTGATCCTAGAAAAAGACTCCAAGCGCCTAATCTTATTAACTCCCTCCAAGCGCGATAAACGCCCCTTCCTAGGAGAGTAAAACTGCAACACAGTTGTATAACCTAGCACCTTTTTATGTATGATTGGTTTTTTTGGTATCCTGATTAAAATATCGTTAGTTGTGTGGTCTATACCATATGAAAGTTTATACATTTCATCTCTAAAGCCACCCATACGAGCCCCGACTTCGATAATCTTCCAGCCTTCCTCCGTTCTCAATAGCTCGATATGGCAGGTAACGCTTCTAAGGTTTAGCGCCTCGATGGCCTTCTCGGCAACCTGCCTCGCCCTATCGGCACGATGCTGGCGCAATTTTACTGGCGTAAGTCTTGCGTATCCGTAAAAGTCTTCTTGCCCAATTGCTCGGCCCGTCCGTATATGCACTAAAGGTGCGTGATAAACAACTCCCCGTTGGTTTACGTAACTATCAATCGAATACATCGCTCCTTCCATAAATTCTTCCACCAAAATCTGAGGAGCACTGGATCTACGTTCCTTTTTGTAGATTTTATTAATCTTTTTAACCGTATTTTTCAAATTTTTCTCTAAATCTTCCTCGTGATAACAAAGCGAAACTAGCAAGCTCTTTGCTAGCCCTGCCGGCTTAATTACCAGGGGGAATCCAATCTTCTTCTCGATCTTTGTGATTGTTTCTTTAGAATCATCACTAACCACCATAAACTTTGGAGAGATAGATTTATCGAAATTCCTAAGGAGATTACGCATCTGGATTTTGTTAGTAGTCCAATCCAGGGAAAGTTCGGTTGGAGAATGAACATAAGGTACGTGAGGCAAAACCTTTTTTAGTAACGGAATATTTCTATCACTTCGGCAAGTAACAGCCAGAAACCGTGTTTTGTATGGTTTTAATACTTTTTCTATTTGGTTACTAGACGATAGATTGCACCTTAAGACAACCATCCCTTTCGACTTCACGATCGGATTATCCTGATTTGTGCTTTTAGAACTTTTTAGTACGCAGGCTTGCATTTTTTTACCTAATTTTTCGCTTAGGTATTCGAGAGATTGTTTCTGGGCAGACGAAAACGACCCTACAAATAGGATCATGTCTCTTTCCTGTGCTTCTTCAAATGTAGCCATAATTATTTTGTTTAAAATTGGTATCTAAAAATAGATAATTAATTATAACAAATATTCTTTATTTAGTCAATAGCACTACCCCTGTTGATGCGATTTCACACGTAAATATGCCAGAGTAATTGCAATAATCAAAATAGATACCAAGACAACAATCATCGTAAAAAACCCTTTTTGGTTTTTGTTGTAATCCATAGGCGTTATTATAACGATTTCGTTAATAAACTAAAGGCTAAAGCGTTTTTTCTTTGCGTCTTTAAAGCTCTTCAGGGCTTCTATTTGGTCTTTTGATAGTTTCGTTGGTGTCTCTACGATTATAGTAACGATATGCGCACCCCTAGATTCACTTCGCAACCTAGGCACACCGTGCCCACTCAATTTAAAATCGGAATTGCTCTGAGTACCAGCTGGGATCTTCATCCTAACGGGCCCATCTACGGTTGCCACCTCTATCTCTGTCCCCAAGGCCGCATCAACCATCCCTATCTTTTCTTCGCTCAAGATAAGCTCACCCTCTCTTGTAAAAAGTTTGTGCGGTTTTACCCTAATATTTACATACAAATCGCCTTTGGGACCATTAGCAATTGCTTCACCGTGCTCACGCAGGCGTATAGTCGCTCCGTCATCAATCCCTGCCGGAATTTTTAGTTTGGTTTCTTGAGTTTTCTTTTCTACTCCAGAACCACCACATATACTACAGACTTTCTCTGGAACTTTTCCTGTCCCCTTACAAGTTGGACAGGTCTTTGCCTGTTGGATATTACCAAAGATTGTTTGCATAGCCTGCACGACCTGACCCGAGCCCTTGCAGGTTTCACAGGTTTTCAGTTCATAACCGGGCTCGGCGGATGTACCCTTGCAGTGCGAACAGGTGTCTTTAAGTTTTAGCTTAAGAATTTTCTCTACACCAAAAACAGCCTCTTCAAATGTTAGTTCTACGGTAGTTTCAATATCATTACCACGACTTTGCCGGCCCCGCTGAGCACCCGTCTGGCCACCAAAAAAACTGCCAAACAAATCACCCAAACCACCATCTCCGAAGTCAAAATGAATTTCCTGACCAGCTCCGCCAAATCCGGCAAATGGGTTGTCACCAGCACCATTGCCACTAGCTCCGCCGACCCCTGCATGACCAAATTGATCGTAACGTTGGCGTTTTTGTTGGTCTTTTAGGACTTCGTGGGCTTCGTTAAGTTCTTTGAACTTTTCTTCGTCACCACCTTGGTCTGGATGATATTTGACCGCTAGCCGTCTATAGGCCTTTTTGATCTCGTCGGCACTTGCATCTTTGCCAACTCCTAGTACTTCGTAGTAATCTCGCTTGCTCATGGTTGTCCGTATATTTTAATTGGTTTTATCTTTTTCTTCTAATATTCTCTTTAGAATTCGCCCATCTTCATGTTCGTTACCATCTGGTGGTGGTATTTTTTCAGGATCCTGAGAGTAATATTCCGTAACTCTTTCGCCGATTTTCTCAAGCTTAGCAACCTCTTCTAGGGTTAGCTTATCCTTCCGAGATTGCTGTTCACTCATTATTTCTTCTTTTTGTCGGATTTGTCGTCCTCGACTACTTCGCCTTCGACTGGTTCGTCGGTCTTAGCTTCTTCGCCCTCTGCAGGAGCTTCTTCTTTCGATGCTTGCTCGTACATTTTGGCGCCGATTGGCATGATCTTGTCGTTTAAAGCTTTCAACGCTTCGTCGATAGCTTCTTTGTCGGCCTTGTCGTCGTCCTGGACTTTTTTGGCTTCTTCGACTGCTTCGTCAATCGCCTTTACATCGTCCTCGCTTAGCTTGTCTTTGCTGTCAGTTTTTAGCTTTTCGGCTTGGTAAACAGCGTTTTCTAGCATGTTACGAGACTCTATGGCTTCGCGCTTTTTCTTGTCTTCCTCGGCGTGAGCTTCGGCCTCTTTGGCAGCTTTTTCGACTTCTTCTTTGTCGAGGTTACCACTGTTTTGGATGGTAATGCTTTGTTCTTTGCCAGAACCTTTGTCTTTGGCAGTAACATTCAATATTCCGTTGGCGTCGAGGTTAAATGTAACTTCAATCTGTGGAACGCCTCGTGGTGCTGGTGGGATGCCGTCTAACACAAATCGCCCTAGGGATTTGTTGTCGGCTACCATGCCTCTCTCGCCCTGAACAACATGAATCTCTACCTGTGGCTGGTTGTCCGCAGCGGTCGAGAATACTTCGCTCTTACTGGTTGGGATTGTTGTGTTTCGCTCAATCAACTTTGTAGCAACGCCCCCTAGCGTTTCGATACCCAAAGATAGAGGAGTTACATCAAGTAGCAACACATCTTTGACATCGCCCTGCAACACGCCACCCTGGATAGCTGCGCCCACGGCTACAACTTCGTCTGGGTTGACTCCTTGCTTTGGATCTTTACCAAAAATTTTCTTCACCTTCTCGATAACAGCTGGCATACGGGTCATACCACCAACTAGGATTACTTCATTGATGTCGCTGGCTTTTAGCTTGGCATCTTTTAGGGCCTTTTCTACTGGGCTGGCTGTACCATCAATAAGGTCGCCAACTAGCTCGACTAATTTGGCGCGAGTTAGCTTGTACTCAAAGTGCTTTGGACCATCTGCGTCGGCAGTCAAAAAAGGCAAGTTAATGTCTGCAACTTCTGTAGTAGATAACTCTTTTTTGGCTTTTTCGGCTTCTTCTTTGAGCCTCTGCATAGCTGCCTTGTCGTCTTTGATATCTATGCCAGATTCTTTTTTGAACTCGTCAACAAAGTGGTTAACGATACGAAGGTCAAAGTCTTCACCACCAAGGTGTGTGTCGCCGTTGGTAGACAGCACTTCGAAAACACCGTCGCCGAGTTGCAAAATGGAAACATCAAAAGTACCACCACCAAGGTCAAACACGGCAATCTTTTCTTCTTTACCTTTGTCTAAACCGTAGGCAAGAGCTGCGGCAGTTGGCTCATTAATAATTCTTTTAACTTCTAGACCTGCAATCTTGCCAGCGTCTTTGGTAGCTTGCCTCTGTGAATCGTCAAAATATGCCGGTACGGTGATGACTGCTTCTGTAACTGGCTCGCCTAGGAAGCTTTCCGCATCGGCCTTTAGCTTGCTAAGTATCATGGCGCTAACTTCTTCTGGGCTGTAGCCTTTGCCAGACATTTCTACCTGTACACCTGTGCCCTTTTTATCAATCTTAAACGGCATTAGCTTGATGTCTTTTTGAACTTCTTTATCGCTAAATTTTCGGCCAATCAGCCTTTTTACGCCAAAGATTGTGTTGGTGGCGTTAGTTACTCGTTGCCTGTTTGCAACTTGACCAACCAAACGTTCGTTATTTTTATTTATCGCTACAACACTTGGTGTAGTTCTATTACCTTCGCTGTTGGCAATAATCTCTGGCTTACCAGATTGCATTACAGCCATGGCGCTGTTAGTTGTTCCAAGGTCTATTCCTATAATTTTTCCCATGTGTTTACTCTCCTTCTTCTTGCACCGTAGGTGCTGTTTCGTTATTTCGCATCGCTCGTTGCTCTCGTAGCTCTGCTTCTATTCTCCATCTGCGTCTTATTATGCCTCCCGTTGCGAGGACATCGATGAGCCGACCCGCATTCTCCAGATTTGATAAATCTGGTTGAAAAATTTTATCTGGAGCAACTGGCTCTTGTTCAAAAGACATAATATTCCCCCTATCTTTAGCAGTCGCATGGACTTACTGCTAGTTTATCGATTTGGCAGTCTCGTGTCAAGAGTGCCAATAAAATTGTCTAATGGCTCTCGGATTCTAGTTAGGCAATCAATCACATATTTATGCACGTGCTGTAAAATGTGACTGCTACATTAACAAGTTAAGCTTCTTGTAATGCTTTTCTGTATGGTCGGTAAAGTTCCCCTTTTCTACCACTATAAATGATGCGTATTTTTCTATTTTTAAATATTGGATCAATATTCCAACCTGCTTTTCGCAGTCAAATGGATGCACCCAAGCGCTTTGCTGTAACATATAAAAATTCATTTTTCTTAAACTACTAAGCAGTTGTTGTCTGCTAGCCTTGTGGTCTGCAGGTATGTCAAACATTACCAGCCTCCATTTTCTGTCCCAAAATTTTGGAGTTTTTATGCTTAGCTCTTCTACAATGATCTTCTCAAATTTGTCTCTGCCTTTATTGGTTAACTTGTAATAATACTCTCCATTTTTTTCTTTGACTTCAATATAATTTCTATACTTTAAATAGTTGATCGTTCTTCTCGCATTCTTCCTATCCATGCCTTTCATGTACAGATCAATCAAAACTAACGAATTGGGCGCTACCAACGCGGTGGAGACTGCACCAGCAAAACCAAGTGCCTTAAGCACGCTTCTAGAAATCACTCTTGTTTTAGTTCTTGACTGAATCATATACAGTCACATTATACGGCACGTGCTCAACTTTGTGACCGATATCTCCTGATTTTTTTAAATGTTGGGCTGGGTCAAAAGTGCTACCTAAGATTAACTATTTATTCGGTGAATTGAAGGGTTTCAAGCATTTTTTGACTTACACCCCCTAGATCGTCCTTAGCAAAATGACCACTTTTGTAATTACTTGGGCCACCTGTAATTTCGTAAATAATATTAGCTCTGTTAAATTTGCAATTATAGTCTCTCCTCGTATAATTTTTATTGGATTTATCCGTTAGGAAGAGGCAATCTCCTTTTGTGCCGCTGATTATTATTGATTTTTTCTCTATTGTTCTGCTTCCTTGTGAACCCTGACCTCGTGACCTCTTATCATTGAACGAGCCTGGTGCATAGGTGATAATATCAATAAGACTAACACCGTCTACAGGTGTAAGAATGCCTCTGCTATCTGCCAAAACAATCTCCGCTTCAACACTTAATTCGTTTTGAATAATCTCAGGATGCACGGATGCTTTTGTTGGGTATAGTTTTACTCTACTATTTTTAGTATTAAGTGTATCTGGATATTGAAATTTTACTTTCATAATTGGGTCTGTGTGTGTCTGCCAATTTGAAGTATCAATAGATGATGCTTTTGAGTTATTCAAATTTATTGAACTTGGCAAAGGAATGTGCTGAATGCCATAAGATTTAGTGGAGCTACCGTTATAAGCCCTAAATACCAAGAAAGACGCCAGTCCTATTATAAGAATGGAGAACGTAACAATCAATACAGGCAACTTTTTAATACTCTTTCTTTGAGAAATCGATGATTGATCAGGTGTATTATCAACAGCTATTGAAGAATTTTCTCGATCTTGCTCCATGCTTTACCCCTTGTTAGATTAGCACAAACTCTATTGCGAACCAATACATCCGTAATAATCACTCTTCATTTGTTTATTGTGGTAAGACAACGATATCTGAGATCCATAACGTACCATCAAAAGTGCAAAGGATTTTCTTTCTACCTTATAAAATGTGGGGGTGCTTATTTCGTCAGGGAGAAAGTTCGGGCAACAAATGTCACTTAACACTCTGACATACTAATCAAAAACGCTGATGGTAAATTCGTGCCCCAAAGCATACAAATGTTTATGCTGATTTTGCATGCTTTATAAAATCTAAACGTGCGCTACGATATTGTTCTTCAAGTCTTGATTTATATCTCTTTAATTCCAATCGACTTAGATTGACAATCCCAGTTATGTCTAGCATATCGCGTGGTTCAGCGCCTAATTGAATAATCGCCTCTTGAAGTTCTATAGTGTCATCTATTGCTTCTTGACTATTCAACCCTTCTTTTTCATGTACCTGCAAGATCGTGTTGTTTCTATATTCTTGGCCTTTCTCTTTGACACCCACATTCACAGCAAAATTATTTCTGGCTGGTTTGTCTCCTCGAGTTTTTTTTATAACCATGTAATCATTTTCGCATAGCGTACGAACCCTTCTAGACAAAGGCTCTTTCCCAACATTTAACCGCGCAGCTAACTCATGGAGCACGCCATGGCCATCTACCTCATCATTCTCGCCTAGATACCAAACTGTGCTATCTTCCGTTTGGTCTCCTGGCGATTCTGTCATAATTAAATCTATAATTCTAAAGGTGGTTCTATCTTTAAACAGAGGCTGTCTTTTCTTTATTCTTTCTTTAAACTGTAATGTGTTAGGGTCTTGTGGGTCTAAATTCTCGACTGCGGTTTTCCCAAGCTCGGTCAGGGCGTAAACAGAAGGATGTCTTTCTGTGCGTTCCAGTATGCCAGCCTTGATGCCCCAAGCAGCTACCCTGGTAACCGTGTCTGAAGCGCAACCAATTTTATCTATTAGTTCGGCTTTGGTCAATTCACCATATTTTAGCTCTGCCAACATTGCGGCCTGTGATTCAGACGCCCGTAAATAATCGTCCTCGTGTCTGCCGAGAGGTAAATTAACAACAAAGCGAATTTTTTCTTGTTCCATAAGCCCCTATCTATTATTTCAATATATATTCTTGGCTTATATTTGCAAGCTTAAGCGTCTTACCTCTTTGCAACCTTTGCCATATTTAGGACTATTTTTGCTTAAAATAGGGCTTTAATTGATATTATTTTCGCACTGAAAGATATAACCTTGCTCGCCAAGCTCTACATCATGTTTTGTACATCTATCTATTATTGAGTATACTCTGGTCGAGCTCTCGTCTATCGACCGCAAAGAATCGTGTGAATGCTCTACTTCCCCTGAACAACCTTCGGGATCATTTCCATAATGGTAATACGGGCCATCTAGATTTTGCGCATCTATAGATTTCGACCAACGCACTTCACATTGGTCTCTGCAAATTTTTGGTATCTCTGCATCAATAGCTAATTCGCCTCTCCTCAAAGGGCAACCTTTATTTTTCATTTTTTCACTTTTACCATGGCGTGGCGGATGACTTGATCACCTAGTTTATAACCAGACTGCAATTCTTCACAAATTATCTCTTGATTGCCACCTTGATCGTCCATGCTAACAGCCTCGTGTAGATCTGGATTAAAAACTTCTCCAATTGTTTTTATGCGTTCCACTCCAAGATCAGACAAAGTTTTTGCAAACTGTTTTACTACGCCACCAACACCTTTTACATACTCATGTTCGGCAATGTCCTTTGGCGTGTGCGCTAAAGCTCTCTCTAAATTATCGATTACAGGTAGTAGACCTTCAATTACACCAGCTTTTACGCTATTTCGCAGGCTGGTTATCTGCTCATTATGACGGCGACGAATGTTAATAACATCAGCTCTTTCTCTTTGAAGAGCCTCTGTAAGCTCAGCAACTTCCTGTGCTAATTCTTCAGAAATTTTCTTATAGTCCTGTTTCGGAGCTTTAGGCATTAAGAGTTTTCTCCAGCGTGCTACTTACATAATCTACAAGTCCAACAACTTGGTTATAGTTTTGTCGTGTTGGACCAACTACACCAACAAAACTCTGGCCGTTTGGTGTATGTACTCGACCGATAATTGAGCTGGCTCCAGCAGAACGACCGATTGGGTTTTCCTGACCTATGTACACCGTAACTCGATTATTGTCTTCGTAAATTTGATTGATTAATTCTGGCAACCTCTCGACAAGCTGAGCAATGCCAAAGGCTTCTTGGCCACCATAAAATTCTGGATGTTGAAAAAGACGCGCTAAACCATATTGATAGGTTCGCCCTTCGTGGAGACCAATACTCAAATTGTTTGTGGCCAAGGCAAGTGCCTGGACAGCGTTTTTAATAGCTTGCTCGGCTTCACCTGAGCCTCGGATTTGCCTCTCTATAGCGTGAGCTTGTCTAGAAATACTGTGTGCATCTTGTTCTTGCAGGCCATTAACATAAAACCTATAGCCTCTGTCTGTTGGGATCCGCCCAGCACTGGTATGCGGTTGCGTAATAAAACCCAGCCTCTCTAGCTCGGCCATATCACTACGAATGGTGGCGCTAGACACATCGAAAAGTTTGGCCAATAAACTGCTACCAACCGGGCTAGCCACCTCGGCATATTGTTCTACAATAGCCTTCAATATCTCTTGCTGCCTATCTGTCATAATAAGCTGATTATACCAACCTAGCACTCTTAACACAAGAGTGCCAAACAAGAAGTGTTCTTCTAAAGCTTAAGTAATAGTTGACGAGCAATCTCTCTGGCTTCTTGGTTCTTTTTGTCTGAGTGGTGCCCCCGTGCGATCTTGTCAACAATTTCTACAGTCGTCTTAAAATCTTTATTTACTACGTATTCGAAATAAGATTTTTGAAGAGATTCATTCAACTCTTTCTTGGCCGTATCCATCCGTTTTTTGATGTCATCTTGATTGGTTTTTCCCTCATATCTTTTAGCCAACCGTTTCTGCCAGGTCTCAAAATCTGGTGGCAGTAAAAATATGAAGATAGCATTATCCGCTATTTTCCGATATTCAGCCACACCTTGAACTTCTATCTCGGTAATCGCTATCTTGTTTTCATTTTTAGCTTTTTCTATCTCCGCCACACTCGTACCATAAACATTGTCACTAAAAATTTTAGCCTCAACAAATTCACCATTATTTAACATATCTAGTGCTTTCTGTTGAGCTATAAAATGATAGTTCTCGCCGTCTTTCTCTAGCACACCATGATTAAGTCTGGGCTTCCTGGTGGTGTGCGACACAATGCAATGATAATTGCCAGTTCCGACTAAAGCTTTTACGATTGTATCTTTGCCCGCACCAGAAACACCAACCAAGAAAACTATCCGCATTTGCCTGACTAAGTCTACCGCTCGTTGAGGCGGACTGTAATCCTCTAGCTTACCTTTTAGGGCATCTTCCATAGATCGACTATATCACAAATAATTTATTTTAATTTTTGATGAAGTGTACCGGTAATCCAGAGAATGCAAATCCCTGTACCCACCATAAGCCATGGGTGGTTTGATAAAAACGCAATATTATTAACGATCTTGTAAAATCCTTGAAATGTAATAACCGCTCCCATAGTTACGAGGATCATAAATAAAAACGGATGCCTTGTCTTTACCCATCTGCGCTGTCTCTGAATCTCGCCGAGCAATCTCTGTTCTACCTCTAAAAGTCTCTCCTCGACCTCTGGTAAATCTTTTTCCTGTTTTTTCATATCTTACCTGACATCCTACCATACATCGTGCTAATCTCGTCTAAGCATTGTGGTAAAGGCTTCAGCAGGGATGTCTACTTTGCCGAATCGTTTCATGCGAGCCTTGCCCTTTTTTTGTTTTTCTAGCAATTTTTTACGCCGGGTTACGTCACCGCCATAAAGTTTTGCTGTTACGTCTTTTCTGTAACCACTAAGATCTTCGCGGGCGATAAACTTTCCTCCAACACCTGCTTGCAAAGCTACCTTAAAGTTTTGTCTGGGGATAATTTCCTTTAATTTTTTTACTGTATTTCTGCCCAAACCAATGGCTTCGCTGGCATGGCACATAATACTTAGTGCTTCTACCATTTCTCCCGCGACATAAAAATCAACTCGTTTCAAATCTCCAGGACGATAGTCTGCCAGCTCATAGTTAAAACTCCCAAACCCACTAGTTACACTTTTTAATTCATCATAAAAATCTGTTAACAAATTAGCCAGTGGTGCTTCAAAATTTATAAGTGCTAGCTGATTATCTACAAAACTAATATTTTTTTGTAAACCTCTTTTAGAAGAAATTAGCTGAACCACTACACCAACGAAATTTTTTGGTACGACAATCTCTCCCTTTATCCAGGGCTCTTTTATCTCCCGTATTAGCGAAGCATCGGGTAGCTCGCTAGCCGAGCGTATGTCCATCTCACTGCCATTTGTTAAGCTAACCTGGTAATCAGACGATGGATTAGTTATCACTAAGCTAAGGTTGTATTCTCTTTCTAACCTTTCTTTTACGATATCCATATGAAGAAGGCCTAAAAACCCAATCCTGATTCCAAATCCAAGTACCGGGGAGTTCTCTGGGCTAAACTGCAGAGCCGAATCGCTGAGCGATAATTTGTCGATAGCATCTTTAAGTTCCTGGTACTTTTCATTGCTCTCTGGGAAAAATCCAGCATAGACAAATGGCTTAATATCGCGATAGCCAACCAAAGCTGTCTCGGCTTGATTGTTGCTTACAGTAACTGTATCGCCCACTCTTGCTTGACGGGTACTCTTCAAATTCGTAACTATGTAGCCTATTTCTCCAGCCTGTAACTTAGAATCTGCGCTCATGCCAGGATTTAAGTGACCAACTTCTAGGGCAAGCCCCTCCGAGCTGGTCGCCATCATCCTGATGCCTGAATCTTTATTTATTACCCCATCAAAAACTCTTACATAAAGAATTACACCCCTATAATCATCGTAATAACTATCGAATATAAGCGCTTTTGTGGGCAAATTTATGGCTCCTTTTGGTTGTGGTACTTTGCTGACAATTGCCTCTAGAACTTGCTCGATATTTTTACCCGTTTTGGCTGAAACTTTGATAATCTCCTCTTCTTTACACCCAAGCAGACTTATCAGTTCTTGACTTGCTTTTTCTACGTTGGCGGCAGGTAAATCAATCTTGTTTAAAACAGGGATAATTTTTAAGTCTGATTCTATAGCAAGATACAAGTTTGCTAGAGTCTGAGCCTGGATACCTTGTGATGCATCCACCACCAACACAGCCCCTTCACAGGCCTGCAAGCTACGAGAAACTTCGTAACTAAAATCAACATGGCCTGGCGTATCTATAAGATTGAGCTCAAAATCCTTATAGCTCATCCTTACGGGTGCTAGCTTAATCGTAATTCCCTTTTCTCTTTCAAGATCCATCTTGTCGAGCAACTGCGCCTTCATTACTCTCTTGTCGACGGTACCGGTTATTTCAAGCAAGCGGTCGGCCAAAGTGCTCTTGCCGTGGTCTATATGTGCAATGATACAAAAATTTCTTATCTTGGACTGATCCATTCTTATATCTTCACTGGTGTTAGTATTAATTTCTTAATCCTTTTCATAACTGGCTTGGCTTCTTCCAGCCCAAAAATCGCTGACATACCGGTGTGCACAAACAATGCAACAAACGTAATAATACCTAATTTTGTACTAAGTGTTATGAATCCTCTGTCGCTGAGTTCTAAAGGTAATATCAATAATGTACAGTAGGTTGCAACTACGGTAAACCCTGATACCGAGAATATTTTTAGAAGCCCACTAAAGAAATTTGGATCAAGAAGCTTGCGGTCTCTTATCACCATAACTGTAAACAATATTGCTACTTCCGAAGCTGCAACTATCGACTGAGCTAAAGCCAAGCCTTCTACCCCATAAATTTTAGACAAGGTATATGCTAAATAAACGTTAAAAGATATGGCAAAGATTGAAACCATCAGGGGTGTAATTGTATCTTTCTGAGCATAAAACCAGCGAGACATAATCGAGTAAATTGTTCTGAAAATTATCGCCCCAACAAAGAAGCCTAAAATAATTGCAATCTCCGGCGCATCTCTCGAAAAAATTAAACGCGCCAAATACCCGCGCGCAAAATAAGCTACGACCGCGATGGGTAAAATCAACCAAATTATAACTCTTAAGATATTCAAAAAATCTCGTCTAAACAGATCACTACGCCCCTGGGCCAAACGATCGGTCAATCTCGGAAAGGCGGCAGTCGATATTGCCGTCCCCACCAAAAGTGTTGGTGCGGTATGAAGCACAAACGCATTTTCGTAGTAACTAATATTTCCTTCGCCCAACCTACGAGCGAAGTTAGTTTCAACGATACTGTTGATAGAATCTATCCCTTGATCTACAGACCTTGGCGGTAGTTGTTTTAGAATCTGAATAAACTCAGGTTTGTGCCAATGAATAACTGGTTTATAACGATATTTAAGCCCAATAAAGCCAAGAAGTATCACCAAGAACTGTATTACCGCCCCGAGCATCGCACCAAGGCCAACTCCGACTATACCGACGTTATCCTTAAAAACATAGATGCTAATAATAATCGACAGGTTATAGGTTAGCGGTGCAATTGCGAAAAAGAAAAAGCGACCAAACGTCTGCTGGACACTAGTTAAAATCCCGGTTAGCGTAAAGATAAATGGGTTAAAAGCAATAAAGCGCATTATGGTAGCAGTATTGTGCAGTTGTTCCGGTGTCAAATTGGGCGCCACAATATAACGAATTAGCTCATCCGCAAAGATAAGAATGATCAGCCCAACAAAGAACATTATTATGGCAAGCAGGTTCAGCAAGCTATTACTTAAATCCCAGATTCCTTTTTTATCGTTCTTGGCTAAACGATCCGAAAGAAACGGGATAAAAGCAACTCCTAGCGCTCCAGCTGCAATCGAAAAGAAAAAGAAGTCTGGTATCTTAAATGCCGCAAAGAAAGTATCCGTACTCTGAGGGCCTAACGCCGAGAAGTTAGCGTTGATGAGCTTAACACGCAAAATACCAAGTAACTGCCCAATAAAAGCGGCTGTTGCCAGCAAGGTGGCGGCATTGCTTAAGCTAATCCTTGCATTGGCTCGTGATAAAAAACGATAATTTTTCAATCTGACATCTTTTCCGTTTAGTGATTTACCAGAAAAACCCTTACCAACGGTATGGGCCAACTTTACCTACATTATAAAGATAAACCCACTAATTTTATAGAGTAAAGGCTAAAATTTATAAAACTGCTGATTTTGGCAAATGAGAATCTTTAAGAACTACCAAAACCTCGTCGGCTTCGACTGTTTCTTTCTCAAGAAGTTTATCTTTCAAAGCTTCTAATTTACTCTTGTTAGCAGAGATTACTTCGCGCGCACGTTTAGCCGCCTCAGTAATAAGACTCTCAACTTCCCTGTCGATTACTTTGGCTGTCTCTTCAGAATATTGTTTTTCATGCACCATTCTATCTAGCATCATCCCCTCTTCGACATGAAAAACTTGATCCCGCAGTTTACTGCCCATACCCTGGTTAATCACCATATCCCTAGCCAGTTCTGCAGCTTTTTGAAGATCACTGCCTGCTCCCGTCGTAACTTTATCTCTGCCATAAACGATTTCTTCAGCGATCCTGCCCCCAAGCATCCGCGCCAAAATATCTTTATATTCCAAAATACTATGATAGCTTTTATCTTCTGGGGGGATGAACCAAGTTACACCGCCCGTATCACCGCGAGAAATTATAGTAACTTTATGAACGACATCACTGTGAGGTAGTACATGCCCAACGATGGCATGTCCGGCCTCGTGATACGCTGTGAGTTCCTTTTCGAAATCGCTCATTATTTTATTTTTACGCTCAGGACCAATCGCGACTTTTTCAAAAGCACTCGTAACAATATTGTTGCTAATCTCTTTCTGATTTTTTCTGGCAGCTAGTATAGCTGCTTCATTAGCAATGTTCGCAAGGTCTGCCCCCGAACTACCAGCCGTCTTGGCAGCCAATGCATCAAGGTCTACGTTGGAGCTAGTCGGCTTATCCTTAAAGTGAATTTTTAAAATTGCTTCACGGTCTTTTCTATCTGGTAAACCAATATTAACCCGGCGATCAAATCTACCTGGTCTGAGTAGTGCTGGATCTAACACATCAGCACGGTTAGTCGCAGCCAAAACAATAACGTTCTGACCTTGCTCAAACCCATCCATCTCTACCAGAATCTGATTAAGCGTCTGTTCTCTTTCATCATGTCCACCGCCCATACCGCTACCACGCCTGCGCCCGACTGCATCAATCTCGTCTATAAATATTATGCAAGGAGCATTTTTTTTCGCTTTTGCAAACAGGTCTCGCACTCTAGAAGCTCCAACGCCAACAAACATTTCGACAAATTCTGAGCCACTTATACTAAAAAATGGCGCATTAGCTTCGCCGGCCACTGCTCGAGCGAGCATGGTCTTACCCGTTCCTGGTGGACCAACCAGAAGCACTCCCTTTGGAATCTTAGCGCCGATAGTTTCAAATTTCTTAGGGAACTTTAAAAATTCAACAATTTCTTCCAAGTCCTCTTTTGCTTCTTGACTACCAGCTATTTCCTTAAAAGTTACTTTCTTTTTTTCATTCCCGTAGAGCCTTGCACGGCTTTTGCCAAAACTCAGTGCTTGGTTGCCCTGCCCTTGAGCACTTCTAAACATATAAAAAATAATTATCCCGATCAATAAAACTGGGAGCAAACTCAAGGCCACATTAGTCCAGATAGCACCACTGTTACTTTCTGGTTTATTAACTATCTCAACTGGCGCATCTTTATTTAGACCCTGCTCAAAAATACTAGACCCCGCTTCTTTACGAGATTTTTGACTTGCTTTATCTTCGTCTTTTTTTGTGATTTTTATGCTATCGCCAGAAATCTCGATTTGCTTTAATTCGCCCTTATTCCCTTGCTGTACAACCTGCGAAAACGGCACGTCTGTTAAATTATCCGGACGATTAAACGACGCTGTAATTACCAATCCAAAGAAAATAATTAGAAAAATAAAGCCAGCATTTTTGAAAGCATTATTACCCGAAGGATCTTTACTCCCTCGCTTTTTATTCATTCGAAAAGATTTCTTATTCATGCTTTAAGTACTTGTATTATACAGTTTCGTTATTATAGAGGCGAATACTATTTTCTTCAACCACCAAAGCCCTGTCTTTAACGATGTCTATTTTTGATCCCATTTTGTATGTCTTTGCTTTTATAACAGTTTTGTTAATATTTTTTCGATCAAGTGTAATTTGATTGCTACGGAGCCAATAAACCAACAGTTCGCTAGCAACGCTATGAGGTAGCTCTATAAAAGCTTGTCTATTTAACCCGTTATTACTCGTAACAAATCTGCTCAGCAGAGTATCGATTTTTTGATTTTGAATATAGCTAGTTTTGGCCAATTCCAAAATTGCTAGTTTCTGTGCATGTGTTAATCTGGGCAACACCGAAAGTCTCAGATAGTTTCTTAAAAAACCCTGGTCTTTATTTGTCTCATCCTCACGCCATTTTAGATTATTTTTTTTAGCATAATCTATAATCTCGTCTTTCGAATAGCCCAGAAGTGGTCGCATTAGCCCAGTCGTTAACCTGAGCGGGCTTATTCCTCTGCGTCCCGTCCCGCGCAAAATATTTATAGCTATAGTCTCTATCTCATCATCCTGATGATGTGCGGTAATTACTGCCAACGCATCGTATTTTCTCATCGTATAAAACAAAAACTTATAACGAGCTCCGCGTGCCATAGCTTCACTGGTTTTCGCCCCTAATCTACCTTGTTTGCTGACAAACTTATACCCGTAACCTTTGACTAGTTTAGCGACAAAATCGCAATCATACTTTGACTCTTCTCTTATCCCGTGGTCAAAGTGGGCGACTATCAATTCGAGCCCCTTTCGTTGACTCAACAAATCCAGCAAAACCACCGAATCAACACCGCCCGAAACGGCTACCACGTACTTACCTGGCTGGAGCTTTATATCCATATCTGCAATAATTGTACCAACATTATGAAATACCTTTATTTTGTACGCCATGGTGAAAGCGAATTTAATAAATCTGGCATCTGGACTGGTACCACAGATTCTCCACTGACAGAATTAGGCCGTAAGCAGGCGATAAATGCTGGTAAAAAACTAAGAAGCCTACGTATTGATAATATTGTTAGTTCTCCCTTGATTCGCGCTCATGACACCGCCAAACTGATTGCAACTCAAATAAATTATCCTGTCGATAAAATCGTCATTACTCCACAATCAGTTGAACGAAGCTTTGGAGAGCTAGAGGGTGATGTGGCGAAATTACTCACTACAAATTATATAAATGATGAGGCTTCAATTGATGATTATGAGGGCGTAGAAAAACTGCGGGATATGCAAAAACGAGCAGAAGATTTTTTAGCATACCTACAAACACTACCACATGAAACAATCTTGGTTGTCGGGCATGGCGCCTTTGGTCGAGGCATAAGACGTGCAGTCAATAGCAAGCCCACCGATTATAATGGTTATCGTCTAAAAAACGCCGAGATAGCAAGGTTCATATGAGCCGCCCAAGCGTTGGTATTGGAGTTTTTGTTTGGAAAGATGGCAAATTCTTAATGGGCAAACGAAGAGGCTCGCATGGACATGACACCTGGAGTATCCCCGGCGGGCATCTTGAGTTCGGTGAATCTTGGGAAGAGTGTGCGAAACGAGAAGTATTAGAAGAAACTGGTTTGAGGGTAAATAATGTAAGATTTCTAGCTGCCACTAATGACTTATTCCCAGATGACAATAAACACTATACAACCATATGGGTAGAATGTGACTGGGTTAGTGGACAGCCATCAATTACTGAACCCGATAAATGGGTAGATCAAGAGTGGAGAACATTTGACACACTCCCTTCTCCGCTTTTTGAACCTTGCTGGAACAATCTTAAAAAAGTAAAGCCAGAATTATTCATTAAATGACCGAGTTTATCTTTCTTTGGTGGGTATTGTTGTTGGCGCAATGAACTCGATTACAGGTGGCAAAATACCAATAGTCTATCCTGCGATGCTATCTAGCTAATATTACTGTTTTGTGTTATATTTCTCTCTGTTAATCATTCTTTTTATAAAGACATTACTCACCTGGCGGCGTAGCTCAGCTGGTTAGAGCGCAGGACTCATAAGCCTGAGGTCAGTGGTTCAAGCCCACTCGCCGCTACCAATAAAGTTTAGTCAAACAAGCCATGCAAGTAATCTTTTGCGGGCTTATTTAATTTCTAGAGCTCTTTTATTATTTGGTCTAAAACCAATAAGCTTTCGTCCGTTGTTGGGACAAACTCGTAATCTGCCATTGCTAAAATCCTTTTGTTTTTATTTTTGTTAAAGATTAGTACGGTTCATTATACATAAGCAAGTTAGTCTTGTCAATCCCCACAGCTTGTGTTTTAATCTATATCAGCAGAATCTGCTTGTTAGAGTTAGAATATAGAAACTAGTTTTTATGATTTAAACAAAGAAGCGGCAGGTTATGGTCGAATGTTTAAATAATTAAATCTAGGAACTAGTAAGTATGTACAAACTATATGTTGGTGGTCTACCTTACTCCACCAATGACGACGAGCTCGCTCAAGCCTTTGGTGAACACGGTAAAGTAGCTAGCGCAAAAGTTATCACCGATCGTGATACAGGCCGAAGCAAAGGTTTTGGTTTTGTAGAATTCGAGAACGATGACGAAGGCAAAGCTGCAGAAAAGGCTATGGACGGTGCAGACCTAGGTGGACGAACCATCAAAGTCAATCAAGCTCGCCCGCAAGCTCCACGTCGCGAATTCGGCAGTAGATAACATAAGAATCAACGCTGAAAAAAAGAAAACTCCCTCGAAAACTGAGGGAGTTTTTTATAACCTCTTTACTTTTTTATCTATCTGTGCTATAATATACATATGGCTAAGAAAACAAATACAGAATTCAACCAAGATCAAGGTCAGCTCTTCGTCGCTGGTTCGAATGGAAATGTGCCCACGGATAATACAGCTCTAGCTTTCCCGACCGTAGAGGGTGACTACGTAGATTTAGGCACAAGAAGCGAAAGGCTAATAGAAACAACTTACCTGCTTGGCAAGATGAGTGCAAACCATGGCTTTAACAAAGCACTAAACAATCCTCAAATGGCACAAAACATATATGATGACATAGGAACAGATGGCGTTGGGAAGATTAATATTTTTATAGAGAGAGCTAAAGCCGACAGACCCGAAAGGTTACGCATTCTTTTTAACGAAGCGACTGGTTACA
>CAYTUF010000006.1:0-1053 GCA_964441225.1 uncultured Candidatus Saccharibacteria bacterium
GGTCTTGTAAATTAAATCCGGTCTGTCGTCCCTAATAAGTTTTTTATTAGATGGTATTTCTAAAACTTCTAACTTATATATTTGATGGAATTCTTCGGCTTCAGTACTAGCAGTACCGGTCATACCAGAGAGTTTTTCGTATAACCTAAAGTAATTTTGGAAAGAAATCGTTGCTAGAGTTTGAGATTCTTCTTGAATTTCAACATTTTCCTTAGCCTCTATCGCCTGATGTAAACCTTCGTTATAACGTCGGCCCTTTAAAAGCCGTCCTGTGTGCTCATCGACAATCACAACCTCACCCTCTTTGGTTACCACGTAGTCTTTGTCTCTCTGGAAAAGTCCCTGCGCTCGAAGAGCCTGATTTAAGTGGTAGATCGTCCTGATATTATCAGCAGAAAATAAATTTGTAATACCAAGTATCTTTTCGACTTTGTCGATCCCGCTATCTTTTATAGCAACTTGTTTGCGCTTTTCGTCGACTTCGTAATCATCATCTCTTTTAAGGTTTCTTACGACTTTAGAAAACTGCACATAATGTTCGCCACTAGCAGCCGATGGAGCAGAGATAATCAAGGGAGTCCTAGCCTCGTCGACCAAAATGGAGTCAACCTCGTCAACAATCGCAAAATTAAGATCTCTCTGGCGCAGTTGATCAACTTCCCTAACCATATTGTCACGCAAGTAATCAAAGCCGTATTCATTATTTGTGCCATAAGTCACATCAGCCAAGTAGGCTTCCTGGCGGGTACAAGGTCGCAGTTTCTGCATACGCTTGTCTTCATGATTTTTATTAACGAAGTCTTTATCATAGATATATGACTCATCAGCGATGATAACCCCTGTTGTAAGACCCAAAAAATCATAGATTTGACCCATCCAACCCGCATCTCGTTGAGCTAGGTAATCATTCACCGTTACTACATGCACTCCCTTGCCGGTCAAAGCGTTTAAGTAAACTGGTGCAGTTGCAACTAAGGTTTTACCTTCACCGGTCTTCATCTCGGAGATACTTCCTTTGTGCAAAGCCATACCACCGATCATCTGAACGTCATA
>CAYTUF010000006.1:1101-14485 GCA_964441225.1 uncultured Candidatus Saccharibacteria bacterium
CGAGCGCAAATGCATCCGGCAAAATATCGTCTAACGATTCTTTTTCTAAACGCTTCTTTAACTTATCAGTCTGGGCTCTTAGCTCCTTATCAGATAATTTTTTATATTTTTTTTCTAAGGCGTTAATTTTGGTTACTCTTTTTGCAAGTTTTTTAACGGTCTTTGCTTGCGGGTCGCCCAGAATTTTCTTAAATGCTTTTTTCATAAATAAAAATTAATTCCCTCACTTCTTCAGGTATAAATTATATACTAGTTTAGCTCTGGTGATAAGAGTTTTAGCGTTCTCTTAACATCCTGAGTAATCGTCTATGGAGTCTCGGACCACCGCGTTTTTCTTTATACTTCTTGAGTTGTACCTTTAGCTTATCTTCCGCTATGTCTACAGCTTCGGTTAAGCTCGATGCTCTCTCAAAAACCGTGACCTTACCTTTTGGTAGTTTAAAAATTACCTCACAGGCAAACCTCTCTTGTTTATTCTTTCTAGATGATTCTTTTAGTTTCACATAAACCTTTACCGACTCTTTGGCTTTAGGTGATAAAAATCTATCAAGCGAAGCGATTTTTTTATTTACATAGGGTTCTAGCTCTTTTACTTGCTTTGTGTGCAGTCCATCTATACGGATATTTTTTATCATATCTTTTCCCTGCCTTTCATGTAGTTTCTTAAAACTTCAGGGATGGCTACGTCACCCTTTTCGGTCTGATAATTTTCGATAATTGCTATCATAATTCGCCCCAAGGCAAAGACTGTAGCATCGTTTGTATGTACTAATTTTGATAAGCCATAAGTCGTCTTGAGTCTGCGAGATTGGTAGTCTGTCATATAATCCGCGGTGTGCGTCTCTCGATACATTTCTTGGCTAGGCAACCACGCGCCAATATCTACGCCCTTAGCATTTGGCTTGCCGATGTCGGCCGTGCATTTTTCGAGCAGTTCATAGGGAATCTGCAAACTCTGCATCAAATATTCTTGGATACTAACCAAAAATTTGTGTTCATCAAGACCTGTTTCTGCGGTAGTTAAGCTCTCCATCTCAAGCTTATCAAACTGATGCATCCGAAAAATACCTTCGGTATCTTTGCCATAATTTCCAGCTTCACGCCTAAAGCTAGTGGCGTAGCCAAGATATCGCAGGGGCAAATCTTCTGGCGAGATGCTTTCTTTGGCGTGCATACTGCCAAGCACATGCTCGGCACTGCCCTGCAACCACAGATCATCTTCTTCTAACTTGTAGCGGTCATCTCGCGGCTCCAGCCTATCCATAGCATCATAAATTTCTGTTCGGATCATATAAGGTGGCAACACTGGCACAAATGGTTTGGTACTAACTTGCAGACTGTTTGCTTTCGCAATTTCCTCTAGCTTTTTTTGGTCAGTCAGGGTGTCCATAACAAATTGAATGATGGCAAATTGCAGTTTTACTAAATCGCCCTTTATGTACGCAAACCGAGCGCCGGATACTTTGGCGGCTCGCTGTTTGTCTATCCAGCCTTTGGCCTCGGCAATCTCCCAATGGCTTTTAGGCTTAAAGCCAAATTGAGGTTTTTCACCTCTTGTGTAAACTTGTACATTTTCGTCTTCACTAGCGCCAACTGGAACTTGCTCTAAAGGCATATTAGGCACTTGTTTTAAAAGCAAGGTAAACTCTTTTTCAATTTGACTCAGATAGCCCTCTTTTTCAGATAGCTCTACCTTTATCACCTTGCCTTTGTCTATCAGTTCTTGAGTTGGTTTGCCCGCTTGCTTGATCGCTTGAGTATTGTCGTTACGAAGAGATCGCAGGTTTTCAACCACAGCAATTAGCTCACGCCTATCGGCATCTAGCTGGAGTAGCTTGTCAATATCTATCTCATAGCCCTTTTGTTGAGCCTTCTTCTTCACCTCGTCTGGATTACTACGAATATAATCTATGCTGAGCATAATATTATTATACCTTTTTATTTAAGTGTTTTAGAGTTAGTTCGGTGCGAGAGCGAGCGTAGTCGCAGAATTCGCAGGGCTTTGTTGGGTCCATAACTTTATAGCCAACAGCTGGTATGTCGTCAGACTCTAAGACTGATTTCATCTGCTCTATCACGCCATCTACCCAACCGAACTTGCCATGATGCGGAAAAACATGGGTCTCAAACTTTACTACATTGTCGAACTTTTCGTGCGCCCAACTACCTGTTGCATAGACAAAATACCCGGTTGGACTCACTTTGAAACCGTTTTGATGTAACAACCACTGATATATCTCCATCTGTCGTCTGTACATATCGTGCCAAGTGCCTTCTGCACCAAGCGATTTAACCGGCTCGGCCTTTGCGGTTGCTTTGTAGTCGACGACAATCAACTGATCGTTTTTGTCTATCCAGACATCATCAACCGCCCCAAAAATATACAAGTTTGTTGGCTTGTGCAGAGTACTAATGCCTGTAAAATTGGCTCGCCAGGTGTTCAGATCTTTGTGCTTATACGGAACTGCATCGACGCCAAACTCGGTCATAAGCGGATGTGGTTGGCCTTTTTCTCGGTAAAAATCAAACTCTTTTTTGAAAAGCTCGTCGATGGCCTTGTTGATGTTAAACGGTGGACCAGGTGGCCTGCTAATCTTTAGCCGAGCATCCAGCCAAAAACATCTTTGGCACTGCATAAACAGCTCGATCTTGCTACGAGATAATTTGTAGGGAGTCTTTTGCCCTGGTTGATACGGCGGGTTTCGTCTGCTTACATAAGCCATTGATATGTATTATACGCTAAATCTAGTTTATATTTTGGTGAATAATTCTGGTCGAGTACGAGGTAGGTCACTGAAAACATCTGCAATTTTTTTAGTTATTGTGCCGATTTCTTTTGATATGCTTTTATCTTCAATTTGACTACACCAAGTAATGTCCGTTGCCGTACCGCTAAAAAATACTTCATCTGCCTGCAAGAGTTCATCTGGAGTGACTTTACGCTCCAGTACCTTAATCCTTAGGTCTTTTGCTATCTCTAATACAGTTCTGCGGGTAATACCTTCTAAAATATCGCTATCTAGCGACGGCGTAACTAGTTCACCGTTTTTGACAAAAAACAAATTCATAACTGCCCCTTCGCTAACATTGCCATCTTTGTCTAGCATTATCGAAGAATCAAATCCATTATTATTCGCCTCTTTTATAGCGAGAGCTGAATTAATATACCCACCGGTGGCTTTGGTGCGAGGTGGAATAGACTTGTCGCTGTTTCTCTGCCAACCCGAGATATCAACCCGTAGTCCGTTTGGTGACTGAAAATAAGCCGGCATATCTAGCATGTAAATAGCTAGTTCATAGTCTCCAGCAATATCAGGAGAGATGTTTGTATCACTTCTATAAATAAGTGGACGAATGTACGCGGTTGTTTTTGGATTATTTTTTATGGCTGTGTCTATTATGGCTTTTTTGACCAGTGCGTCGTCAAAATCATATTGGAATCCAAGAGTTTGCACACTTTTTTTCATCCTTTCGACATGATCACCTAGCCGAAAAATTACCATACCTTCACCAGTTTTGAAAGCCTTGATACCGCCAAATATCCCTGTTCCATAATGCAGAGCGTTGGTCATAATAGAAACTTGGGCATCTTCTATTGGTACAATTTTGCCCTCAAAAAAAGCATATGGATATGGTTTAAAATTTTTGCTCACTTTGTTTTTACTCCAGCTGGGTATGACCCCAAAACTTTACAAATTTGCGTATGAGTAGACATGTCGTCTGCCGCTCTAGCTATCTTAGAATCTTTTATGTGCCCGATAAAATCAATATAAAAAGCATACTGCCCTGCTTTGTATGGCTGAGATTCTAGCCGAGTCATAGAAATATTATTTTTGGCTAAAATACCTAGCAGCTCATAAAGAGCGCCTGGCTTGTCTTTAACGACACAAATAATAGAGGTTTTGTCGTCGCCTGTTTGCTGTGTTTCTAGCTGACCGATTGCCACAAACCGCGTCTGGTTATCTGGCTGGTCATTAATGCCCTTTCTGGCGACGCTAAGATCGTATATTTGGGCGGTTTTACTACTTGCTATCGCCGAAGCGTTTGGCTCTTTCGAAGCCATCTCAGCGGCAGCTGCATTACTGTCTACAGAAATCTGCTTGGCCTTTGGCAGGTGAGTTGCCAGCCAAGTCCTGCACTGCCCGAAAGACTGTGGATGAGCATAAATAGTTTGAATTTTTGCTAACTCTGATTGCTTGGACAGCAAACAATGCACTACTGGTAGAGTAATCTCGCAGACAATCTTTGCGGTTGTATCTAGTAATAGCTTATGAGCCTCTCTAACAGCTCCTTCAGAAGAATTTTCTATAGGAACTACTGCTACTTGCACAGTGCCAACCTCGACCGCCCGGAATACATCTGATAGGGTTTGTTCTGTTTCATGCTGAATCTCTACCCCAAACAAGCTCTCAGCTGCTTCCCCGCTATATGTTCCTCTAGGGCCAAGGTAAGCAACCTTTAGTTTCTCATTTAGTTGGAGTTCTCTTGAGGTAGAGATTATGCTTTTATAAATTGTTAGTAGGTTATCGCTAGAGAGTGGGCCAGGATTTGCTTTCATTAGACGCTTGGCTATTAAAACCTCCCTTTCTGGACGAATAGATGTTTTCCCAAATTCAGTCTTTTTAACCAGTAGGCTAAGGCTCGCTCTTTTATTTAATAAATCAAGCAACTGATTGTCGATTTTGTCTATTCCTTCTCGGATTTTTTTCAAATCTGGCATTTTTACCTCTCTTAAAACTAAAAAGCCGCCTTTCTGGCGGCCCCTTTACTTTAAAAAACTTATTAACGACCGCGTACCTTAAGCTCGCCACTAAAAATCACATTGTCACTAAAAACTTTATTCACCTCAAGATAATAACACTACCAAAGATAACCTGACAAGCTAAAGAATCTTGCCAAGAGCGATAATCGAGGCCGTTTCTGCTCTTAGCGTATGGCCACTAAGTTTATATCTTTTTAGGCTACTACTCTTAAATAATTCTTTTTCGGCGTCACTCCAGCCACCTTCTGGCCCTATCAATAAACCGTATTTTTGATTATCCTGAAGTTTTATCTCGCTTTCGCCGTCTTGGTCAAAAACCAGAAACTCAACGTCATCTTTATACTGATCTAGTACTTTTTCCAAATGTATCGGCTCCCGTACGACAGCAAGGTCGGAGCGCCCACATTGTTCTGTTGCCTCAGTTATTATTTTTCTTGCTCTTGAGATATTAAAGTCGGTTTTTATGGTTCTCTCGCTCAAAATTGGCACAAAGTTACTAACGCCCAGTTCTGTCCCCTTTTGTAAAACGAGTTCGTTGTTATCCTTTTTCAACAAAGACCAAAATAAATAAACGTGTCGTTTTGGTACAACCGGCTCTCTCTCGGTAATCATCACCAGATGGGCTTCTTTCTTAGAGAGTTCCTTTATTTCATAAAACCTGTCTGTTTCGCCGTTGAATAACCCTATTTTCTGACCAGGCCTGAACCTTAGTACTCTGTTCCACTGCCAAAGCAAGGATTCGTCATGTAACCAGAAATCATTTTTGAGCCGAATATCACCATCGACAAAAAAACGATGCAATTTCATCGACTATTTACTAAAGGCGGTGATCAGAATGGCGCCACAGACAAGCTTGAGAGCCAGATCTACAGCTAGGTAATTCCGTTCGATCAAAAGATATTCTTTCCAATTTTTCCTAGCTTTTAGATGCTTATATTGCATAACACCATACCCGATGAACGACACTATTAAAGCGACTGCTAGCGCATAAACCCACCAGCCAAAGCGCTCTAGGCCCCAATACCAAGTACCAAAAATTGTACCAAGCAAAGGCAAGAAAGCCACAATAGCTGTTACGATGCTGACGTAATAAGCCAACATGTGGGGGTTTTTATCTCTAGCATTCTCTCTGTCAGACAGCCAACCAAAAACAGCTGTTACTAGTACCATCGAACAAATAAGCTTTAATGTCATTATATTGTTCACCCCAGCCAAAATACTCGTTAATGCCAACAACAACGCACCATTAACGCCCACGAGGAGCCAGCGGAAACCAGAAATACTCGCATTAAGAGTTTTCTCGTATCGAGCCCGCAAAGATCCGCTAAGCAAGATAGAAAGTACTGCCGATATCAAAAATGTTCCAAAAACAACATAAACCAGTTGTGGCGAGCATAAAACCTTTCCTGCTGGAGCTAAAACGACAGAACCGCTACTAGAAAAAGCGTCTTTTGCCATGTACTCTAGCATTAGCTTTATGCCAAACCCCGACATCAAAACAAGTGCTAAGACCGCAAAAAGTGCCGATAACAACCCAGATGTTATATTTAATTTATTAATATGCCCACGAAGGATCTTTTTGGATGTAGTTTTTAATATTCCCATAATGCCTTAAACTATACCACAAATAATAATTTCTTGTCTTTATTAACTTTCAAATTTGAGTCTTTTAACTAACCAATCTCTTGGCAAAATACTAAGAAACCACCCCGCACGCGGACCTGAATCTTGATTTATCGTAACCTTATAAATTGTTCTAAAAAGCTCTTTTGGGGCAAGTCCCGATAACTCTTTGAACTCATATATTGCTTGATGAAACCAATTACCGTCCGCATCATCTGGTGCTTGTTCAATTTTTGCAGCTAATTCACTCAAAAATTGAATCTGGGCATTACTAAAGTCCTCCTTTTCTACAGATTTACTAAGCGAAAACTTAACCTCTTCGGGCGCCCATTTTTCTAGCCAGTTATCGATAAATTTTAGCTCCCTCAGTATTACTTCTCGTTGTTCTTTCGCTGTAGAACTATGTTCTGTCCTCTCTATAACTTCCAGTGTTTTTTCAGGATCCTTTAACGAAGCCTGATAGCTCGCTACAAGATGAGTGAAAGGAATATTGCTAATCGTTCGCTCTGATACATCAGCTGTGCAGAGCCTAATTAACTGCTCTTCGGCCTCGGTCTTATCAGCCTTTGCAGTTAACTCTGCAAATTCATCTACCAGTCGGACCAAAGTAACACCTTGATCAAAAAATAGTTGTTTTTCGGGACCAAAACGAAGCATAAAAAACCATACTATTTCAGGAGGCAAGACTTGAAGCAATTCCGATGCTGTTATTGTGTCACCAGTGCTCTTACTCATCTTTTTAGTTTCGCCCGTCCTGTTAATGAAGTTGTACGGCACAGGCACCGGAGCGATGCCTCCAAAGACCTCGGCGACGATTCGCTTACCGGTGTCGTATGAACCGCCTTTTGTAGCATGATCTCGCCCAAATGGCTCAGCAACTACTCCAAGTAAAGGCCACCTGGCCGGCCAATCAATCCGCCAGCTTAGTTTTACATCTCCACTGGCGTAGCTCACCGTTTGCTCTTTACCATCTTTGTCTGTGCATACTATTGTTTTATCGTCTTTATTTATAGATATATACTGTCGATTTTTGAGATACCCACCCTCTACAATCTGTACAGGCGACCACTGCTCATTTAGCTGTCTACCAGAAACTTCCTCTAGTATTGTCCTGATTTTTGGTAACTCGTCTAGTGCCACTTCTATAGCATCAACAAAATATCCACTCCGATATTTCTCATGTGCCCGCACAATATCCATATCAAGCTTCATTGCTTTCGAAGCATCTAATAAATCATTTAGAAAAAAATCTGCATAGGATTGTTCAGATCCGTCTGGCGCTGGCACATCTGCCAGTGGCTTGCCTAAGTATTGACTAAAGTTCTCCGGAACATCTGCTGGGACTTTCCTAAAAGAGTCTAGATCATCCACAACATGCGCGTGCTTGGCGTCCCGCCCCCTAAAACGAAGTTCTCTGGCAATAATTTCAGCCGTTAGAACCTCACGGAGTGTACCAATATGATAAGTACCCGATGGAGACACGCCAGAACTAACCACAATTTCCCCTTTCGGGTTTTTGGCTATAACTTCATCAACTACATTGTTTAACCACTGCATAAATATATTCTCTAGATTAACGGATTTTGCCAGACTTATCTAGTAGCCGGACACTTTTTAAGAGATGCTGGCAATAACAAATTTATTCGTTTCGACTGGCGTTTTGATCTCGACTTTATCACCCACACTTTTGCCAATCAAAGCTACACCAATTGGCGACTCGTCAGAAATTTTACCATTTAGTGGATCGGCCTCGACTGTGCCTACGACCTGAAATGTCTTTTCTTTGTTGCCGGCCTTCAGCTTAACTGTACTACCCAGTCGAATCTTGCTATCACTTCGTGGTTTACTAATTATCTCGACGTTCTGCAAGATATGCTCAAGCTCTGCTATCCTTGCTTCGGTTTTCTCTTGATCGTCTTTGGCCGCATGATATTCAGCATTTTCGCTTAAGTCGCCCTGCTCCCTAGCAGTTTTTATGGCGTCAGCGATCTCTAATCGTCTAGAGATCAAATCGTCTTTCTCTTTGGTAAGCTCTGCTATTCCTGCTTTGGTCATATGGAATTGTTTTTTCATAATATTTATCCTTAGAAAATTAAACTAGCTTCTGTGTCTGCTCAAAAGCCAGTGTTGTATGATTATAGCTAATCTAGGTTTTGTTGCAAGCCTTTTAGCAACGCGTCTTTCGAAACTATCTCGTTTATATCATTTATGCGTTTTTTTAGCTCTACGCCACCAGCTGAAATAGTTTTAGGACTAACAACCACTCTATTTGGGATGCCCAGCAAATCTGCATCGGCAAATTTTGTGCCAGGTCGTTCATCCCTATCATCATATAGCACTGTTATGCCATTACTACTTAACTCTTTATAGATCGACTCTGCTTCGGTTTTTACATCACCAATTTGAACCAGGTACACACGAAACGGCGCAATATTTTCTGGCCATACAAGCCCTTTATCATCGGCAAACTTCTCGGCAATTACACCCATCAACCGACTCACACCAATCCCATAAGACGCCAGATAAACTGGCTTTTGATTGCCTTTTTCATCTGTAAAATAAACACCCATTTGTTCAGACTTTTCTGTCCCAAAATTAAATATATTACCAACCTCGCTACTTTTCACTTTCGATAGCTTTGTCTTGTCGATACCCAGCTCTTTTGTTGCCTCGTCTAGCACTTCCTCATTGACTGCTATATTTTTTTCTCTGTCTACAAACAATGTGTCTTCTCCGTTATCGCAGATCGTCTGAAATTCATGACTAAACTTTGTAAAAGCACCGCCACTCGCAAAAGTCATAAAAGTATCTTCGCCAATCCCTAAGCGTGAAAAGATCTTTTTGTAACTATCGGTAATCTTTTTGTAATAACCATCTAAATCTTCTTTTGATGAATGTAGCGAATACATATCCTTCATTACAAATTCTCTACCTCGCATAACACCACTCTTTGCACGTAGCTCATTTCTTAATTTTGTTTGAAATTGATAAACACTGATAGGAAAATCTCGATAGCTATTCCCGTGTTGTTGCATTAAGCGCATAATGGGCTCTTCGTGCGACCAAGCTAACCCTACATCAGAATTGTCTTTCAGCTTTGTCTTAAACCAAATATCAACCACTTCGTCGCTCCAGCGCGTTGTAGCCTGCCAGGTTTCCTTGGACTGTAAATTAGTCATTAACAGCTCTTGGCCACCAGCAAGATCCATTTCTTCGCGGATTATTTGTTTAATGTTTTCTAGCACCTTTAGACCAAGAGGCAGATATGCATAAACCCCTGGCATTTCTTTGTGTATGTAGCCTGCTCGTAGCAAAAGTTTGGCATTTTTTGAGGTTTCATCGGCTGGAACTTCTTTTCGTGTTTTCGTAAATAGCTGGCTTATTTTCATACTTTTCATACTCTTTTATTGTACTAGACCCCGCCAGTAAATACGAAAAGCGCAAAAAAAGCCAATGAATTTTTTATAAAATGCACTATTATACCGGCCCAAATATTTCCGGTTTTTTCTCTTAACCCGACTAGCACCATAGAAAGTATGAAAGTATCGATCGCCGCCGTCCAGAGCGGTGCTTCTCCGCTACCGATTTGTAAGTGAGCAACTGCAAAAATTACACTCGTTATTAAAGCAGCGTTTAATTTAGTAAATTTACTTCTTAAGCCACCATATAAAAACCCTCTAACTAAGACTTCCTCTACAAATGCAGGCAGTAAAACCAAACTTACAAAAGCTAATATCAATAGCATGCCGTGAGCCGACTGGAAGCCAACTTGTTGAGGCTGGTCAAAGTTAATCCCCGAGACAAAAGCTCTCATTAAACCAAAAACAAACAGAAGTAAAAAGAAGTAGGCAAAATAAGCAGGGATGGCGTATGAGAGCTTCTTTAAGTCTGGTTTACTCAGGCCTAGCCCAGCGAGAGTAATCTTTCTCCTTTTTACAAATAGATATAAAAAATATAAAGTCAGGGCTTCGACTACTACAATAAAAACGAATTGGGCTGCAGTAGAGCTGGCCACCCAACTCATCGTTTGCTCGGTTGGCCACCCCTGCATTACACCATATAAAGACAGCAGGGCTCCGCCAATGATTTGCGATCCAAAATAAATAGCCAAAGTCACTAATACGGCCGAAATAGCGCCTCCACCTATGGTTTGAGGCTTATAAATTCGCCATAAAAACTTGCCTAACCTTGACTTTAGCCTACCAAACATCTAGAAAAATCTTTTTATATCTACAAAAGTGATGAGCACAAACAGACCCAGCAAGAACACCATCCCAAGACCATGAATTGCCTCTTCTTTGGCTTTGGTAAGTGGTTTTCTCATGATCCTAAATAAAAGCGTCACAAATAACCGCCCACCGTCGAGAGCTGGTATAGGTAAAACATTTATAAGAGCCAAAACAAGAGAGATAACTGCAATAAACATAAATATAAAGTTAACTCCTAGCTTAGAACCTTCCTTTAGTATCACCACGATACCAACCGGTCCTGTAACTTGTTCGCTGGCCTCGGCACCATGCCCTCTAAACAAGTTCGATAGAGCCGATGCTAGTCCAGAGTAAGTCTGTTTAGTAAACTGCGCAATAACCCCCGCCCCCACAATTGGCGCAGACCACGTTGATCGCCTAAGCTCTACTCCACTTTCACCCGAAGTACTGGCGACCCCAAGATAACCTTGCCCATTGTTCTGGGGGTTTAAGGTTACGCCTATAATCTTTTCTTGACCATCTCGAAGCACCTTTATCTGGATCGTCTTGCCGGCGTTTTCTTTGGTTAGAGTTGCAATCTGGCCTGGAGAGGTAATAGTGATGCCATCTATTGATATAAATTGATCATTCTCTATTAGACCAGCTTTTTGCGCGGGCATACCCTCTATCGTTTTAGCTACAAGGACTTTGCCTTTATTTTTTACCTCTTGAGTTATCTTTGTATCGCTGGCAACGCTATACTGATTGTCGATTAATTTTGGCATGCCAACTAAAGCCAGGATTGTAAAAGCTAAATATGCGACAATCAAATTCATCCCCACTCCTGCTAGCATAATTTTGATTTTGTTTGTTAGAGAAGTTGCGCCAAAGCTACCTTTTCGCTTGTCGGAGTCAGTTTCGCCTTTTAAGCGCACAAAACCACCCAGAGGCAAAAGATTAACGGAAAATAAAAACTTATCTTTACCAGATCCAACGTTTTTACCCCAAACCTTTGGCGGAAAACCAATGCCAAACTCCTCAACTTCTACGCCACTACGACGAGCCATTATAAAATGGCCCCATTCGTGAACAACCACCAACAACACAAACAGCACTATTCCAAAAATCATCAATACCCAAGACATATCAATCTAGTATACCTGATTTTTAGCCAAGACGACCAGCCTGTTGCTCGCGCCTTTTTTCGTCATTAACAACCAAACAAATATGCCTTAGTGTCTTTAGTATCTTGCGGTCATCTTGCCAAAGAATAAAATCGGCTATGCTCTGTGCTTGCTCGGTGATGATATCATCAACCCTATCTTTTTCTTCCAAGTCAAAAACTATCCCCTTGCCAGGCAAAACAAAAGCGAACTCGCTGGGGCTAGCATTCTTTAGCCCAATTACGGGTGCAACTATCAATTCTTTATGTTTTATGCCAAACTCAACTTCTGCTGTGTGGTTTTTATCTATCTGCGAATCTAGCCTATATTCAGCTTGATTAATAAACCTCTCACTTGGAGGATAAATTACCTCTATCTTCTCTGCCAGCTCAAGGTGCTTTTGCGTGATAATATGACCGGCTATACCCCTGGTACTCAACCTCGCCGAAGCATCCGTTCTTACACTAAACGCGTCTCTTTCCTCCCACTCTGAAACCACGCCTGCTAACTCGCCCCGTAAGTCATATGAGCTATATACCCCTAGTTGCTCTAGCTGAGTCTGTCCAGTCAGTTCTAGCAACTCTTGAGTACTCATAAGATTTTAAATCGTCAAGATTTCCTTTTCTTTTTGGGCTGAAATTTTATCGATCTCTTCCCTAACTTTTGTCATTGCCTCTTCGAGCTGTTTAGTTAGCCTAAGGTGCTCATCCTCACTAATATCCTTGTCTCTCTTGGCTTGATCTAAGACTTTAAGCGCTTCGTGACGTGCATTACGAAGAGCAATGTTAACCTCCTCCACCTTAGCGCCTAACACCTTAACAATTTCTTTTCGTCTATCTTCGGTAAGTGCCGGAATTGGCACCCTAATAATCCGCCCGTCGTCTGTTGGGTTAAGCCCCAAAGTCTGTTCGTTCCTGATGGCATCGGTTATAGCCTGCAAATTATTTGGATCAAACGGTGTCAGTTGCAAAAGTCTTGCTTCCGAAGCGATAATCGTAGCCGTTTGAATAATCGGCATTTTCTGGCCATAAGCTTCAACTAACACACCGTCCAACATATCAGGATGTGCTCTCCCGGTTCTAAGTTTTCTGGTCTCCCCCTCGAAGCGCTCTTTTGCTTGTGAAAACTTTATTTTTATATCGTCAATAACTTGGCTCGGACTCACCGATTCCCTTTCCCTTTTTGCCTAATCTTATATTAGCGTATCGCGCTAATCTTTTTCAAGTAAGTCGTGTCTTTTAAGCAACTTCGCCGAGGACTATCCGACTAAAGCGACGGATTACGATGTTTTCGCCAAGCTTGGCATTATATTCTTTCACCAAGTCTCCTACCGTCTGATCCGGATTTTTTACGAAAGGCTGATCTAGCAAACACTTTTCTGCAAAATGCTTTTTTGCCATACCTTCAACAATTTTAGGTATCATATCAGCTGGTTTGCCTTCGCTTTTAGCTTTTTCGCTAAACTCTACTTCTATCCGTTTTTTATCTGTTTCCGGGATATCTTCACTAGATACATAAAGCGGTGCACTAGCTGCAATGTGCATAGAGACATCTTTTACCAGTTGGGTAAAGATCTCATTACGAGCCACAAAGTCTGTTTCGCAGTTCACTTCTACCAATACGCCAATTCGGCCATCGTGATTATACGT
>CAYTUF010000006.1:14555-28472 GCA_964441225.1 uncultured Candidatus Saccharibacteria bacterium
CAGCACGAGCTTCACGCTCGCCACGCTTCTCGGCTTTTGTAAGTCCTTTTTTACGCATCGCCTCAAGCGCCTTATCGAAATCACCCTTTGTTTCAACAAGTGCTTTTTTAGCATCAGTGATACCAACACCGGTTAACTCTCGCAGTCTCTTTATATCTTTAATATCCATAATAATCTCCTAAAAATCCTTATTTTTCTTGTTCGTCATTGCTTTTCTTAGCTTTTGCTTTGCCCGCGCTAATGGCGCTCACTATATAGTCAGAGATAAGCTGGATTGATTTTATTGCATCATCGTTAGCTGGTATCGGGTAGTCAATCATACTTGGATCGGTGTTGCTATCAACAATTGCAACAATTTTGATACCTAACTTCTTAGCTTCTCGGACAGCATTGACGTCTTTTTGTATGTCGGTTACAAAAACCGCTCCTGGTTTATTAGGCATATGTTTAATCCCACCATACAAGAAATTGAGTTGGTCAATTTCTTCTTGGTATCTCTGGAGCTCTAACTTGTTATATTTATTCGCTAAAGCCCCTGAGTCCATTTGTTGTTCAAGATCTATTAGATATTTTATACGCCCATTTATGGTGCCTGCATTTGTCAGCATTCCACCAACCCAGCGCTCTGCAACATATGGCATATCTGTCTCTTTAGCAGCTTTTTTGATAATATCTTGTGCTTGCCTCTTCGTCCCAACCAATAATATTTGTTTACCGTCACTAGCAACTTTCTGCAGAAAAACGCGGGCTTCCTCTAGACATTCCGCTGTTTTTATGAGGTCGATAATATGCCCGCCATCTCTCTTGCTGTGCAGGTATGGCGCCATCTTTGGATGCCACCGACTAGTCTTGTGGCCAAAGTGCGCTCCTGATTCTAATAATTTTTTAACATCAACTGATGCCATAGTTTGTTCCTTCCTTCGTGTTTTTGGAGCCTATCTGGTAATCAAGCGATTCTCCGATAGGAGGAATATCCCAAAAACTGCTTAATTTAACTCTTTCATCCTACTACAGTTGTAACTTCTTAGCAAGTGCGCTATAATACGAAACCTATGAAAAAAGATATTCACCCAAGCAATTATCGCCCAGTAGTATTTCAAGATATTTCTAGTGGCGCTACGTTTCTAACGAGAGCAACGGCTAAGACAGAGGAAACTATTAAGCTAGATGGCCAAGAGTATCCCCTTATAAAGGTCCATATCAGCAGTAGCACTCATCCATTTTTCACAGGACAAGAAAAACTTGTTGATGTAGAAGGTCGCGTGGACAAGTTTAAAGCTCGTGCCGAAGCAGCTAGAAAAGCTCGAGAAACTTCTGCTAAAAAATCCGCCAAGCCGGAAAAGAAAGAGCAAGAACAAGCTCAAAAACTCGGCAAGTAGTATTTCTTTAGATAAAGAAATAAATCATTCCATTTTGTACCGACAAAACGGAATCCAAAAACTCCTCAGGCGGTTGAAGAGCCTTGTTGGATTTTTTGCCTCTAGGACCCTGTTTCTGTAGTACTCCCTTTTAGTCGGCCTAACAGCTTGTCCTCGAAACTAGGTGTTATTTTGTTAAAAATCCACCAGTTTCTCAAAGCCTGAAATTATAAATCCCCTCTTGCAAAACACCTTCATTAAATAAAGACAAAACCAATTTGGACGAGGACTGTCTGAGCGCTAGCGAGTTCCGCAGGCCAAGTTTTGTTTTGTTTCTTGTGAGATGATGGAGTTGTTTTGCAATCTGGGGTGGCTCTTTTTGCATACTTTTTATAGCTACTGAGAAAAAGTATGTCGATCGAAGGTCATGAAATGACCGATCGAAACTCTTTATACGGTATAATTTAAGGAAGAATTATGAAAGAAAAGGAAAACGCATTACGGCGAGAATACGAAGAACTGCAAAAGAATTTGCAGGATCCGTCTATTTTTAGTGATCCAAAATACCCCAAGCTAGCCAAACGCTCAAAAGAACTAGAAGGTATAATTGCCCTGTTTGATAGCCTAAAAAAAACTGATAGCAACCTCTCCCAAGCCAAAGAGATAGCTTTAGGAAATGACGATCTTGCAGAACTCGCAAAAACCGAGCTAGAGGAACTAGAAAATAAGAAAAAAAGTATTCAAAAGTCACTTGACGAAGCTCTAACACCCAAAGATCCAAACGACGACAAAGATGTAATTATCGAGATACGCGCCGCCGCTGGCGGAGATGAATCCAGCCTGTTTGCTGGAGAGCTTTACCGAATGTATGTCCGCTGGGCAGAAAATCACGACCTAAAAGCAGAACATATAGACGATAGCGCTAATGAAGTCGGGGGCTACAAGGAGATCAGTTTCGCTATCAGGGGTGACGAGGTTTATAAATTGCTCAAGTTCGAGGCTGGCGTACACAGAGTTCAACGAGTACCTATTACCGAATCTCAGGGCCGAGTCCACACATCCACAACCACAGTTGCGGTAATGCCTGAAGCTGAAGAAACAGATATAAAAATTAGTCCAAACGATCTCAGGATAGATGTTTACCGTTCCAGTGGGCACGGTGGACAGAGCGTTAATACCACAGATTCAGCCGTACGGATTACTCATTTACCTACTGGCACCGTCGTCACCTGCCAAGACGAAAAATCACAACTAAAAAATAAAGAAAAGGCTTTGGGAGTGCTTCGTTCTCGCCTATTGCAAGCAAAGATTGACGCCGAGCAAAAAGAGTTATCCGACGCCCGCAAAAAACTAATTGGCTCGGGCGATAGGAGCGAAAAAATCCGCACCTACAATTTCCCTCAGGACCGTATCACTGATCACCGTATCGGCTATTCACGCTCCAATATACCCGGTGCGCTCGACGGCGATATCGATGATTTAATAGAAAAACTCCAAGAAGCAGAACGCCAACTGATCAAGAGTGAATGATGACGATTGCGGATTGGCTATTTGAAAGCATGGAAAAGCTCGGCAAAGCTGGGGTAGATTCGCCCCGGCGAGATGCACTTGTGCTACTGGAAGATACTCTGGGCAAAGATAGAACCTGGGTTCTCGCCCACGCAGAGCATATACTCTCAAGCATAGAGCTTAAAAAGGTTAATGCACTTATTGAACGCCGGACTAAACGAGAGCCATTAGCTTATATCCGAGGAAAAGCTTGGTTTTATGGCAGATTTTTCGAAGTTAGTCCAGATGTTTTAATCCCCCGCCCTGAGTCTGAAGATTTTATTAGCACACTAAAAAAACTAAATCCAAAAACAGTAGTAGATATCGGTACTGGTAGTGGGACTTTGGCAATTACCACAAAACTTGAAATGCCCAAAACAAGAGTTATCGCTACTGATATAGACAACAAGGCTCTAGAAATCGCCAAAAATAACGCACACAATCATAATTCTGATATTGAGTTTTTGCGAGGTTCACTGCTGGAGCCTCTGCGCGGTCTAACTCTGCAAGATTATGTAATTATAACTAACCTGCCATATGTTCCAGACGACCTCGTAACCAGCCCTGAAATTAAAGCCGAGCCAAAACTGGCGTTATTCTCTGGACAAGATGGGCTGGACAACTACAGAAAATTTTGGAAGCAAATCGTTACTTTACCTGATCAGCCGAACTATATCCTAACTGAGTCTCTTTTAGCTCAACACAAACTTAACGCTACGCTCGCTACAGCTGCCAATTACCGACCCGGTGATACTACCGGCCTTGTACAAACATTTTCTAAAAACTAAGACTTTGTATTTATTCTGTCGGGAGAGCTTCTAATGTTACCTCGACGGATAACGCTTTGCCACCACGAATTATATCTAATTTAACCTTATCGCCAACACTTTGCTTGCTAATTGCCGACGTAAGAGTATGGGCCTGGTCAATCCCTACGCCATTAACTCTTGTGATTATGTCTTTTTCCTTCAACCCTGCTTTGTCAGCCGGACTATCAGCCATAACCGAAGGTTGTCTATTGTTAGATGGCGCCAGGTAAGCTCCCTCTTTTGCGTTCAATTTAAATTCTTTGGCATATGCCTCGTTTAACATTACGTATCGTACGCCCAGGTATGGCCTCTCCAGTTTGCCATTTTTTAAGACGCTTTTTATCAACCCCTGCAGATCTGTAATCGGAATTGCAAAACCGATGTTCTGCGCATCACCCGCTGCCACAGCGGTATTGATGCCAATAACTTCGCCGTTCATATTAACTAGTGGGCCACCAGAATTACCTTGATTAATAGCGGCGTCTGTTTGGAAAAGATTCTGTAAGCTTTCGCTGGACCCATCGCCTCCTGCCTCGACATTACGCCCGTAACCAGAGATAATCCCAGAGGTTACTGTATTTTGAAATTCGCCGAGCGCGTTACCAATGGCCACCACTCTTTCGCCAACCTGCATTTTAGTAGAATCACCTATCTTGGCAGCTTTTAGTTCTTTCCCCTGCTTATCTTTAATCTTTAAGAAAGCTACGTCTAGTGGGTCACTCTCTCCTGTTCGCCCCAGCACTTCTACGTTTTTGAGTTCTGTGCCATCAGACAAAGTTACACTGACTGAAGTTGTACCCTCGGGAACAACGTGCCGATTAGTAATGACGATGCCACTTGCATCGATTATGACGCCTGTCCCGGCACTTTCTTGAGTTACAGCACGAGAGCCAAATACTGTCTCCTGCGAGCCTGTCGTTTGAGTACTTATTGACACGACGCTGGGACCAACATCTTTGGTAATCTTGGTTATAAGTTCGTTTTCACTAGATACTATCGCTTGGGCTTGTTCAACATTCGCCGAAGAACTTATCCCGCGCTGAGCAGAACCATAGTAGCCGCCCAAAAATCCTGCACTCATACTAGCTATAATTAGTAATGCCACCTCTGCTAAATGTGGCTTGCGTTGCTTTGTCTTTTTAGACACCCCGTCTTGACTTGTTGTATTATTACCCGCCATTTAATTCCTTTTCACTTTATATTCTAATCTACTTTAGATAGCTTTGTCACCCCAGTCGGCAAAGGCTAAAATTACAAATACTAAAGCTACCATAACAAAAATTATTTGACGCCTCACAAGCCTAGATAATTTATCAGTTTCATTTAAATAATACAGTCCCCCGAGGCCAAAACCTAAAACAGAGACTAGTAAGGCTGGCAAAGCGATGGCTCCAAAAAAAAGAAGCCAGTGACCCAAAACCCACATAATAGACGCCGAGAAAAAACCCCATTGAGAGGCGATTACTTGGGCATGAGATTCTGCAAAACTCCCCAAAAAGTGCCGAGCACTAAAGTATGCAATAAGCCAAAATAAAACAACGTAAACTGCTAAAAGACCATCTTGAAAATAAACAAATACAGAAGTCAATCCAAGACAAAGCGAAATAAGGGCCTGCATTGACACCATTCCAACGCCCGAGAGTGGCTTTATTATCAATAACCAAACCTCGTACAAGACTATCCAAAATATCTGCCAAGTAAACGACGACGTGCTTATAAGAAAACTCAACAGACTAAGCCCAACGATAATATCTACCGAATTAGTCCTAATATTCGCCAACCAGTGATGTCGTTTAACAGCGAAGATTCGCCATTTGCTCAAAAGAATAACGCCGAGAGCTAGTCCAATTAAATCTATCCGAACCAGGATAAAGACAGCCAGAGGTAAAAATGCGATAAAACTTAAATGAAAAAGGTGAGCAAAACCTTTTGTTGGACGAAGTCTAGGCGATACAAACTTTACCATAATTTTACTGTATTGCTCCTTGATCTGCTCCGAGTATTATAACAATATCTGAGTCTTCCGGGCTAATATTACTATCGGGAATATGCCCGGTAGCAATAGTTTTAAGACGAAGTTCAAGATAATGACTAGTGTAGCGCTTATCATAACCGCGTAGATTTACCAGCACTGTCTTGTCATAATTACGAGTTGGAGCATTTTCAACCTTGCCGACGTAGTAACCATAAGATTTTAACTCGTCGGCCTTTTTAGTAGCAAGCCCTGGAATCCTTGTGCCGTTTAGTATCATAACTTTGGCATTCTCTCGCTTCATAAAACTATCTCGCAGTGTATTTCTGATGTAATAATGAATGTCTTTGTAGTTATTTAAGCCAGCCTTCGGAATAACCACGGAGAGACCGTCGATATTACTGGTAGTTAAATAGTCATGGGGCTTATCTACCAAGCCGATAGACTGCACTTTGTCGTTATTTATTTGTTGAGTAATCTCGTATAGTCGGTTCAGATCTTGAATACTAAAGTTCGACTGGGCGTGTGATCCAAAATTATCTAGTAGTTGTGATAATTTTGCAGGGTTAGAGTATGTACCAAGACTAAATATCTTATCTTTTAGTGCCGAGATAAGTAGCCTCTGCCTCTCGCTTCTCTCAAAATCACCTCCTTGGCTCGTATATCGTGAGCGAACATACGCTAAAGCATCTCTGCCCTTCATATGCTTAACACCCGGCTTAACATTTAGATAATAGGGCTTGCCGTCTATTAACATAGATTCTCTTACCGACTTAGGCACGTTAACATCTACTCCGTCTACCGTATTAACCGCCTTCTCAAAGCCACTAAAATCTATCATTGCATGATAATGAACCGGTATCCCCAGTACACTCTCAACCGTCTCGTCAGCCATCTTGAAGCCGGCCTGTTCGGCCTGATTCTTTACCTCGCTAGACGGGTTGGAATACTTGTTTAGCACACTGTATTTTCCTGTGTAAAAGGCTTGGTTGATCTTCATCGAGCCTTGATTTGGGATGCTCACCCAAAGGTCTCTCGGGATACTAACTAGCCCGGCCTCTTTTTCGAGCGGGTTAATACTAACCAAGATCATCGTATCTGTTAAGTCAGCTCCGTCGTGGCCTTCGCCACCACGACCAAGTATCAAGATATTGATTCGCCCATCGCCCTCAACGCGCAATTTAGATGGATCTACATCTTCATCAAGCGCAGCGGCGCCACCATCGCCATTTAAAACTTTGTGTAAATTAATGTACCCCTTTATAACTAAGAATCCGAAAATTAAGGCAAATAAAATAATAATCCCAGCTATTACTCGAGCAATTTTTTGTTTTCGGGTTAAAGCTTGCCAGCGTTCTTTGATCGACAATTTCTTTTTATCTTTTCTGCGTCGAAAACTTGGAAACCAAGATTTCTTTTTTAGTTCTTCTGGGGGAGAAAAGGTTTTCTTTGCAACCGGCTTGGGGCTAAGCGACATAACATTACCCCGAAAATGTCGATTTAGCCCTTCGGGTTTTTTAAAATCATCTATAGTACCCTTAGGTGCCCTAAACTTATCGGGTTTACGAAAATCCACCGTACCATGCTTAAACGAGCCGTGAAAACCACTAATCCCATCCACAGAGTATGATTTTTTCTTGTTGCTCTTTTTTCGTTTTAAATATTCGTCCATGTTCTATTAATATTTAGTATGAGCGCTAATCCCAGGATCTGTGATGCTCTATTTTAATTAAAATTCCTTACTTTAATAAAATTTGATCGATTTCACCCCTAATTTACCCACGCTACTTTGCCTACAATTTTCTCGGTAATACTAAAGGCTAACAGCCAAATATTATAGCGTGTTTTAGCCCATTTGGTAAATTAAAATATTGATAATTTCAAAGCTTTTTTAGCAAATAAGGTCAGGCCTCTCTACGAACTATAAACGAACCAGACCACTAACGCTTATCGAGAAAGCTCATTTTATGATAACCTAGTCTAAGTAAATGAATCCAAACGACTACAACTCTAAACGCCCCGATATAGAAAACCAGCAGACCAAACCCGCTGAGCGGAGATTCGATAAGTACCGCGATATTTTATCAACCCTTGCGATTATTATACTTGCACCACTGCTAGCTCTTTTTATTACGATGTTCGTCTTTCAGTCATACGAAGTTGATGGGCCAAGTATGAACGACACCCTACACAACAACGATCGGCTGATAGTTAATAAACTGCCTCGTACCTGGGCAAAAATCACAAGACAACCCTTTATACCAAACCGGTACGATATCGTAATCTTTAACTATACCGACCGATTCGATGGAGTAAACCCAACAAATAAACAGCTCGTAAAACGAGTAATCGGTCTGCCGGGCGAGAGAGTCGTAGTAAAAGATGGTTCTGTAACCGTATACAACAAGGAACACCCCAAGGGGTTCGCTGTTGACAAAGTCTCCCAAGAAGCTAAAGCAGCCAAAAATACCCCAGGAGAAATAGATGTAACTATTGGTAAAGATCAGGTCTTTCTTATGGGAGATAATCGCCCAGAATCACTAGACTCTAGAGCTTTTGGCCCAGTTAAAGCGAGCGAGTTAGTGGGCAAATTAGTTTATAGAATTTATCCATTCAGCCAAGCTAGGAAATTTTAGAGATAATTTTCTCTAATTCTTGATCATTTTTAAAGAAAATCTGTATCTTTCCACCCTTAGTACCCCTTGCGATATTTACCTTTGAACCAAGATTTTTCTCTAACCCAGCAGAGACCTTCTTGTCCTGATTAGACAATTTAGGGAGATTACCTGACCTTATGTTAGCACCATTCTTAACCTGCGACGCAAATAGCTCAGCACGTCTTACCGACCAACCTTTTTGAATAATATTATTAAGTAAAATCTCTTGATCGTTTGGTTTATTCTTTAAAGATAGGATGCTTCGAGCGTGCCCCTCGCTTATCTGCCCTGCGCGCAGAGCATTTTTTGCAGACTCGGGTAGTTGAAGTAACCTGACAATATTTACTACCGTCGTATTAGCCTTCCCTAGCCTTTTAGCAATTTCGTCTAAACTTATGTTGAATTGTTCGTGGAGTTTAGCGATAGAGACTGCTTGTTCCAAAGGAGATAAATCTACTCTTTGAACATTCTCAACAAGACCTATTTCTAGTCGCTCTAGCTCTTTGCTGGTTCTTATCAAAGCTGGCAAGCTCTCTAGCCCAGCTTTCTTGGCCGCTCTGTAACGCCTCTCTCCTGCAACGATAATAAACTTATCGTTTTTTGGTGTTACTACCAGTGGCTGAAGGATACCAAAACGTTTTACCGAAATAGCTAGCTCGTCTATGGACGCCTCATCAAAATGCTTACGTGGTTGGTCGGTATTAGGAATAATATCAGAAATGAACAATTTTTGTGTTCTATCTTTTTTGTCTACCAAAATAGATTCGTCAAAGTCCGATGCTAGTAAGCTCCCAAAACCCTTGCCAAGTCCCTTTTTATTACTCATGGTAATATTTTACACTCTTTAGCCTTCTCTGGCTACTGATAACCTATCAAGTAATTCCCCCGCCAAAGATTTATAAGCCCGTGCACCCTTGCTCCATTTATCATATTCAGGGATCGGTTTACCAAAACTAGGCGCCTCTGCCAGTCGTACGTTCCTTGGAATAATCGTGTCAAAGATCTTATCTCCAAAATATTTCTTAATTTCTGAATATACCTGTCTAGACAAGCTATTCCTCTTATCAAACATTGTCATCAAAACACCAATCAGCTCTAGACTGGGGTTAAGCTTACCTCTGACAATCTGAACCACCTCAAGAAGTTGGCTTAAACCCTCTAGTGCATAGTACTCTGCTTGAACTGGTATCAGTACGAAATCGGAAGCTGTTAATGAATTTATAGTTAACAGTCCTAGAGCCGGCGGACAATCTATCAAAATAATATCGTAGCCGAAGGCGCCCGCTAGAAGTTTTTTCATATTATCTTCCCTGTTGCTCTCCCCAGCCAAGTCTACTTCGAGACTTGCCAACCTTGGGTCGCTAGGCAGTAAGTCTAGGTTTTTAGATTTAGTTTTTACTATAGCTTTGGTTAAGTCACTATAAGAAACTATAACGTCGCACAATGTTAAGCCAGTTCTTGCTTTATCTATGCCAAGCCCACTCGTGGAATTGGCTTGAGGGTCTGCATCTACTAATAGCACCCTTTCACCTTGCTTTGCCAAGTATGCACCGAGGTTAATCGCCGTGGTAGTTTTACCTACCCCACCTTTTTGATTAAGTATTGAGATAATAACTCTTTGTTTCGCCATATACTACCCTCTATTATAGACTACTATACATTAACCCCTAATATCTAAAAGCAAGGCACTGTAATTTATAAACTAGCCATTTAATACTAGTATTTTATGATTAGTTATTTTATAGAAACTATCTTTATGCTAGACAGTCGTTGTCTGTGTCCTCTTACGGTTCGAACGCGCTTTTTTGCTTTATAGCGAATTGAGGTCACCTTGTCTTGTTTTTCGTCTTCTTTGGTGACTTCCGCTTTAACCTTTATATCTTTTACCTCTGGCTTGCCTACGCTAATTTGCTTATCGTCTATTACCAACAGAGGAGTAAATTCAAGATTCTTTTTGGTCGTTTTTACAAGTTCAACCGAAATTTCGTCACCAACTGCGACAAGATATTGTTTACCACCGGTAGCGATAATTGCTTTTTTCATTCTATCCTTAAACTCTTATTTTTTAGATTCCACTTACCAACAGATATTAACAGATAAGGAGGGTTTCATCAAGCCTTCTTTACGGATATTTCAAGACGCCTGGAGTCTATTTCTACCTCAAACGAGTTAGGTCCACCTACATCTAGAAAGTCCTTGCTAAGTGTTTCGTCCATTATATTACTCTTGTACTCATCTATGGCTAACGAGAGATCCTTGTCTGAGGTCGAAAGAGATAAGATGATTCTATCATCAACTTGTAAGTCAATTTTTTTACGAATATTCTGAACGTGCCTGATAATTTCCCTCGCTAAACCCTCTCTGGCTAGCTCAGGGGTGATTTTAGTATCAATAGTGGTACTTGGGCCGTCATCGCCAAAACTAACGCTTAAACGCTTTATATTTAGCTCGTCCTTTATAATGTCTTCATAAAATTCTCTTGTCTTTTCTCCTTGAATATCAAAGTATTTCGGCGCCCCCTTCAGGGTTAGTTGCCCCAGTGGCTGACGAACTTTTATACTTTCCTTAGCCCTTTGCCTTAACCCCTCGTTAATAACTTCACGCACATAAGCCATCCTCTGCAAAGTTTCACTGTTTATAGCACCACCCGTTGGGAAATCGAGCAGGTGGACTGACTCCCCAAGCGTGAGCTTCTTGTATAGTTCTTCTGCCAAAAACGGCGTAAAAGGTGCTAGCACCTTAGAAAGTAACACTAAAACGTAATGTAGTGTTTTGTATGCATCATCTTTGTCATTGTCGTTAGAACCCTTCCAAAAGCGCCTACGACTCCTTCTTACATACCAGTTACTCGCGTCATCAATGAACGGTAATATTGGTTTTGTAGAGTTAGGTATGTCGTAGGTATCCATATGCTCAGAAACCTCTTGCGCTAATTGATGAACTCGGCTGACAATCCATTTGTCGAGGGGGTTATCCAGGTGTTCACTAGGATCGATGAGCTTACCGTCCCACTCCCAGCCATCTACATCGGCATAAAGTGTAAAGAAATCATACATATTCCAAACCATGCTAAGCTTTCTAGCTACATCGTTTACATCTCTATCCGATAAGTTGAAGTTCTCTCCATTCGCCAAGGGACTATTCAACATTAAAAGTCTAAAAGAATCAGCCGAGTACTTATCCATGAGTTCTATTGGGTCGGTGTAATTTTTTAATTTTTTGGATAGCTTTTTGCCATCTGGTGCATTAATGAACCCTGCGCAAACTAGATTCTTAAATGGCGACTGCCCGAAAAGCCCTACGTTAACAGCGCTTAAGCTGTAAAACCAACCTCGTGTTTGATCAATTGCTTCAGTAATAAAATCGGCCGGAAAGCTGACTTCAAACTTGGCTTTATTTTCAAAAGGATAATGAAATTGCGCAAAAGGCATCGAGCCGGATTCAAACCAACAATCAAGAACCTTGCCGATATGCCTAAGGACTACCCCCTCATGCTCAAATTCTATATCCATAACATTAGGCAAGTGATAATCGTTCAGCTCTTTACCTGTTAACTCTTTTAGTTCCTTAAAACTACCAATCACTTTTATGACTACTGACCCGTCGTTTTTTTCACCCTTCCAAACCGGTATTGGTGTTGCCCAATACCTGTCTCGACTCAAATTCCAATCTGGTGCGGTTTCTAAAATATTTTTAAAGCGTCCCGTTCGTAAATGAGCTGGCACCCAATTTGTTGTTTCGTTTGCTTCGAGCATTTGCTTTTTTTGCTCCTGGATATCCATAAACCAGCTAGGATGAGCCCTGTACATCAATTTGGTACCACAACGATGACAGTGCGGATATTCGTGCTGAATATACTCTACTTTCAGTGCTTGCCCCTCTTTTACCAAAGTCTTAGCGATTTCCTTATTAATCTCCCAGATGTTCTCGCCGTGCCAACGACCTTGAGTGTAAAGGCCGTTCTCGTCAACGATAGATACAAGTGGAACATTTTGACTCTTAGCTATATTGTAATCATCCTCGCCATAGGCGGGAGCAATGTGTACAATTCCCGTCCCCTCCTCGCTAGAAACAAAATCACCTTCAAGGACTCTGTGGGCTAACGGCCCATGGTTTTCAAATAATGGGTGGTATTTCTTCCCAATCAAGTCCGAACCTTTGACTGTTTTTAATATTTTATTGTTGAGCGGACGGTGTTTTTCATCGGTCATAACTTTCTCGATAGAACTTGAAGCCATATAAAACTTTTTATCTCCATACTCTACCAGAGAATAATCCAGATCTTTGCTAATTGCTAAAGCTGTGTTGGCGGGAAGAGTCCATGGCGTAGTTGTCCAAACTAGCATGTACTCATCGGTATCATCTAGCTTAAAGTAGACAAATAAACTCGGGTCTGTGTCTATCTGATAGCTATTCTCCATGGCAACTTCTGATTTCGATATAGGGGTAGCGTCTTTGGTGCAATAAACAAGGATCTTCTCGCCTTCATAAATTTTACCCTTCTCGTATAGCTCTTTAAAAGCCCACCAGACAGACTCCATATAATCTTTGTCCATCGTTTTGTAGGCGCCGTTAAATTCTACCCAACGACCTATTCTATCGATGGTATCTTCCCACTCGGTACCTGTTTGGACCATTGCTGAGCGACACTCTTTGACATAATCTGCAATACTAATCTTGGTGCCGATCTCTTTTTTATTTTTTATACCAAGCTTTTGCTCAACAAACACTTCGGCTGGCAGACCATGACAATCCCAGCCCCAACGCCTTTCTACCCTAAAACCTTGCATGGTCTTATATCGCGCCACGGTGTCCTTGATAGTTGAGATTAGCAAGTGCCCATGGTGTGGTGTACCCGTAAGAAATGGTGGCCCATCATAAAACACAAAGGCCTTGCTTGCCGGTCTGTTCTCGACTGATTTTTCAAAAGTTTTTTTAGCTTTCCAGTCTAGAATTAGCTCTTTTTCGTACTCTATCGCCTTCCTACGAGTATTCTTCTGAAATTTCACTTACGCATCCTTTATTGCCTGGTTTAAATTAAAATGCCTCAGAGAGCCACTGGAACCCCAAAACTTGGGGCGGTACCATCCAGTTTCTTCTGAGACAAGAAGCACTTTATTCCTGCTATTACGGGCTGCCCGTTGGATTCTACCCCTGATTGAACTCAGGATCTTTCCAAAAAACTTTCGTGGTTGATAGCCACTCATCTACTCTTTGCTAAAAAGTAAAACGTCTTGACAGTAGTATACCAAGCAACTTCTGGAAGCGCTAGGTTACTGGTGAGAGTAGTAGGCTACTTCACTCATCAATGGCATGTTGGTTCCCTCCCATTCCTTGATAAGTTGCCCATCATCAGTTAAAGCTAATATAGCTGGATATTGCATCACATCGTAAAGACTAGCTGTTGAAGACCCATCTCTGGTGTTTAGGTCAACCATATCTAGCTTGCTCCCAGAATTTGTACGAGCAAAGTCTTTAGCAAACTCCTCTACCACCCTGGCGTGTTCTGAATGAGGCCGATAAAGCATTAGCATCTTCATAGTATTTAGCTTACTTGGTTAATCCCATTTTGT
>CAYTUF010000006.1:28515-31284 GCA_964441225.1 uncultured Candidatus Saccharibacteria bacterium
AGCCTGTGGTTGAACCACAAGCGGTGCAGACATAGCAACTCCCCGACCTTTGCGTCCTATTACCACAGTTGTAACAAATTGGAGCCGTATCGTCACCGGCTGTCTCTACTCGTGCTGGGGTTGGCTTTGGAATCTCTATATTTGAGGCTACCGATTCTCCTCCATCAAAACGTAAGCCTGGCTGACTGTTTTCTGCCCCCTTTGACTCTTCAACTTGTAAACTTATTTGCTCGCTTGGCATATCTTCTATAGACGCAAGTCCCAATTCTAATCGCTCATCGAAGGATAAATAATCAATTGCTAAGCGTCTAAAGATATAGTCTACCAAAGACGACGTAATGCGAATCTCTTTGTCATCTGTAATGCCTGCCGGGGCAAACGACATGTTAGTAAAAGCTTTAACATAACTCTTTAGAGGTACGCCGTACTGCAATCCATGACTAACTGAGATAGCAAAAGCATCCATAATACCAGCCAGGGTCGAGCCTTGTTTTGCAATCCTTAGGAAAATTTCTCCTGGTGTACCATCCTCAAATTCACCAACCGTCACATAGCCTTTGCTGTCTGCTACTTTGAAAGAAAATGTTTTAGCCTCGCGATGCTTAGGCAATTCTTTTCGGATGGCACCTTTTAAAACATATAGGTCGTTTGCCGATTGCACCAAGTCTACAGGTGCATCCTTTTCGCTACCTTCCTTTTTAGCCATAGCAAGTGGCTGAGCAACTTTGCAGTTATCTCTATAGATGTCAACCGCTTTTAACCCCATTATCCAAGCGTCTATATGAAGTTGTTCGATATCTTCAACCGTAGCTTGCTCTGGCATATTAACTGTTTTGCTAATGGCGCCAGATAAAAACGGTTGCACCGCTGACATCATTTTAACGTGTCCCAAATAATGGATGGCGTTCTCTCCCATGGAACAAGCAAAAACATCTAGGTGTTCAGGCTTAAGCTCTGGACAACCCACGATAGTTTTTTCTACGTCTATATAGCTAACAATCTTTGCTATATCTGCTTCACTGTAGCCAAGTGCCCTTAGGGCTCTTGGAACCGTTTGGTTAACAATGTTCATAGAGCCTCCGCCAACCAGTTTCTTGTGTTTTACTAGTCCCAAGTCTGGCTCGATACCTGTTGTGTCGCAGTCCATCATCAAGCCAATGGTCCCAGTAGGAGCTAGCACACTAGCCTGGGAGTTCCGAATACCATAAAGCTCAGAAAGCTCGATCGCTTCATCCCACGCTTCTGTTGCAGAGCTAAGTAACTGCTCAGAAACCAATCTTGCATCAATACCTTTTAGAGCGTCTCTGTGTTGCTTTAAAACTTTGTGCATTCCGTCTACGTCTTTGTGATATCCGGCAAATGGACCAACCTTGCGAGCAATCTTTGCGCTTGTTGCATATGCGTGTCCGGTCATCAAAGCCGTGATAGCGGCAGCTTGAGCACGACCCTCATCCGAATCATAAGGCAAACCTTGAGCCATCAACATAGCACCAAGATTAGCGTAGCCAATACCCAGCTCACGGTAAGCTTTTGCATTCTTAGCAATACTCTTTGTAGGATATTCCGAGTAACCAACCAAGATCTCTTGAGCTGTGAAGATAAGCTCTACTGTATGCTTGAAAGCCTCTGTGTCAAAAACATTGTCTTCGCTTAGGTATTTAAGCAGGTTGATTGAGGCTAAGTTACAAGCAGAATTATCAAGGTGCATATATTCACTGCATGGATTCGACCCATTAATCCGACCCGCATTAGGGGTGGTGTGCCAATAATTAATAGTTGTATCAAACTGCATACCAGGATCAGCACATTCCCACGCTGCCTCAGCGAACTCTCTGAATAGCTTCCTGGCTTTTACCGTCTTCACTGTTTTGCCATCTCTTATAGCCTTTAGTGCCCAATCTTTATCATCTACAACCGCTTGCATAAATTCATCAGTGACGCGAACCGAATTATTAGCATTTTGGTATTGAACCGAGAAAGAGTCTTTACCGTCCAAGCTCATATCAAACCCGTTCTCTTGCAGAACCCTAGCTTTTCGTTCTTCTATGGCCTTGCTCCAAATAAATTCTTCTACATCTGGATGGTCGGCGTTCAAAATTACCATCTTGGCAGCTCGGCGTGTCTTACCGCCACTTTTTATGGCGCCTGCTGAAGCATCGGCTCCTCGCATAAAGCTAAGGGGTCCAGATGCCGTACCGGCGCTCTTGCCAAGCGATTCAATAGAAGACCTGATGGTACTCAGATTGATCCCCGAACCAGAGCCTCCCTTAAATATCATCCCCTCTTCTTTGTACCAATTGAGTATTGATGGCATAGTATCTTCAACCCCAAGGATAAAACAAGCACTAGCTTGCTGAGTTCTATCGGCTGCGCCTATATTAAACCAAACCGGAGAATTAAAGGCAGCCCTTTGCGAAGTAAAAATATATTTTAGCTCTTCCCTAAAGGATTCGGCCTCGGTCTCGTTACTAAAATAATCTTCCTTGATGCCCTGTCTAGTAATAGTATCGACTACTCGATCGATCAATTGTTTTAGAGAGTACTCTCTCATATCAGAGCCAGGTGTCCCCGAAAAATACTTTTGAGCCACTATATTAATTGAGTTGAATGACCAATCTTTTGGGAACTCAACGTCTTTTTGTTCAAAGACGGGCTTATTGGTCATGGGATTAGATATTAAAGAATCTCTTTTTACCCAATTGAATTCGTCGTAAGCCTTAATTTTGGGGTCAGTAAAAAGCCGACCTACTACTTGGTTAGTTGTTTTCA
>CAYTUF010000007.1:0-3623 GCA_964441225.1 uncultured Candidatus Saccharibacteria bacterium
TGACTGACTGACTGACTGACTGACTGACTGACTGACTGACTGACTGACTGACTGACTGAGGTATTGTAACTATTTATCACCTGTTGGCAAAGCCACAAATCAGTGCCGTCTTTAGATATCTTTCTTTGCAAACAAACCAAAAGCACCTCATGATCTACATGATCAAAGAATTTCTTAATATCTGCACGCCACACAAAATGGTTGTAGTATTTTTGCTGCAATTTTTGTGTACGCTGCAGAGCCCCATGCAAACCCTTGTTTTTACGACACGACCAAACGTCTGGGTCAAATGCCCGATCGAACCGCTGGACTAAATAATCATACAGTAGCCGATGAACTACCCTATCTCTGACGGTAGCAACGGCTAGATCTCGACGCTTCTTATCCTCGATAATTATTTTTTTGTAATTTTCATGCTTATATGTCCTGTCGTTTATTTGATCTGTCAGATCTTGTATATTCTTTTCTAGAAAATATTCAAACTCATCGATCGCAGGGCTTAATCTTTTACCTTTTCGGAATAACTGCCAGTCTTCGTATATTTTTTGATAAGTAACTTTTACTTGAATTGTCTCAAAAAGTCTAATTTACCGCTCTGAAAATGCCTAACATCTTCTACGGCGTACTTCATCATTATTAATCGTTCGATACCAAGACCCCAAGCAAAACCACGGTATTTTACTGGGTCTATTCCGCCCTCTTTTAATACATTGGGGTGAATCATGCCACAACCGAGTAGCTCAATCCAGCCAGTCTGCGAGCAAATGTGACAGCCCTTTTTGTCGCAGAACGGACAAGACAGAGAAAACTCAAAGCTTGGCTCGGTAAAAGGAAAGTAAAATGGATTAACCCGGCTCTCTACCTTTTTGCCAAAATAACTAGACAAAAACTCTTCTAAAGTTGCGATTAAATTACCGACATTTACATCCGTGCCAACATAAACACCCTCTAGTTGGTGAAATGTATGTTCATGCCGAGCGTCTAGATCTTCGTTGCGAAAAACCCTATCTGCTACAACCACCGCAATTGGTTTGCCCTCGCTCAGGCTTTGTTTTCTTGCCTTATAAATTCGGTTTTGCATGGTGCTGGTGTGTGCCGGAGCTATCAATCCTTCTTCTGTAATAAAAGTATCGTAATCGTCTCGAGCAGGATGATCTTCTGGGAAATTAAGGCTAGTAAACATATTGTAGTCGTTGTCTATATTGCGACTTTCCCAAACCTCAAAGCCCATCCGCGAAAATATATCGTTAATCTTGGCAATCTCGCGCATTGTTGGGTGTAGGGAGCCATCGGTCGCTGGCAACAAGTCCGGAGTTGGCGCGTTAACATCCATCGGGGCCGTCACATCAATGGGTGGCCTATCGTCGGTTTCGTCTTGAGCTTCGTCCAGGATAGACTGTAATTTTTGCCTTAGCTTGTTAGTTGCTTGCCCAAAGCTAGCTCGCTCCTGCGCTGGCAAAGTTTTGATCTGGTCAAACAAGCTTTTTAATTCAGCACTGCGAAGGACGGCCAGATCGCCTTTTTGCGCTCGCTCAACCAAAGAATTAACAAGTTTTTCATCAATTGCCATACTTGTCTTATATTGTAGCAAATTAACACTAATCTATCTCTTCTTGTATACTAAAGACTATGGCGAATTTTAGTTTTGATATTGTGAGCGACTACGACTTAGCGAAAGTGACCAACGCTGTAGAGCAATCACAGCGAGACATTGCCAACAGGTACGATTTTAAAGGCACATCTTCGAGCGTAGAGTTTATAGACGACAAAAAAGGTGTCAAAATTGTGGGCGATAACCAATTTCATCTAGATAGCATCATCGATATTTTGCGCAGGCGCTTAGCCGGCAGTGGAGTCAGCCAAAAGATTTTAGATGTTTCCAGTGAGCCAGTAACTTCCAACCTCAAAATGACCTGGACTGTTTCGTTTAGAAAAGGCCTGGACCAAGAAAAAGCCAAGAAAATTACCAAACTCATCCGCGAAGAATTGCCAAAAATCAAAACTCAGATCCAGGGCGAGGAGATTCGCGTAACCAGCCAGAAAAAGGACGAGCTACAAATGGCTATGCAAAAAGTTCGCTCGGCTGACTTCGAATTCCCTGTAGAATTCACCAACTTCCGCTAATCTGCGTTATACTATCTAGCAGTATGACGATTGATAAAAACTGGGATAAAAAGCTAAACGATTTAGGCGGGCATTTTCTTCAATCGAAAGTCAATCTAGAATTTCACGAAAGTCTTGGCAAAACCGTACTCACAAAAAGTACGAAGGATTTTATGTGGGGGGGATACGTGGTAAATGGTAGACTCGGGTTTAAATATCTCTACATACCATATGGCCCCACCTTACAAGATCCAAAATATCTAAAACCCGCTATCGATTCCATCAAAAGAGCGGCCAAAGAACAAGGCTGTATATTTGCTAGGTTCGACCAGAATTTTGAATCTCCAGCTATCGTGCTAAAAAAATTTGGTTGCAAATTTTTTGGCGAAGTTCAGCCAGCTATAACCCATGTCATAGACCTAGAAAAGGAACTTTCGCTGTACAAAGGCCAAATGTCAAAAGCCAACCGAAACCTTATAAATCGCTCCGAAAAAATAGGCATTACTTATAAAAAATCCGCGTCGCAAAAAGACATCGAAAGTTTCTTAAATCTTATGTTTGACACCGCAAAATACAAAAAATACCGTTCATTCTCTAGAAACTACACTAAGAACCAGATCAGGTTCTATCTTGATAAAAAAGTCGCGAATATTTTTAGCGCTTCTGTAGATGACCAGAAGGTGGCAATGGTCATAGGTGTAGACTGGGGTAAAACACGTTACTATCTCTATGCTGGAGCTGATCAATCAGTTATTAGAAAAATACCTGCCTCCAGAGGGCTTGCCTGGCACATGATTAACGACGCCAAAGAAAAAAGGCTGGCTGTATTTGATTTTTACGGTGTAGCGCCAGCAGATTTACCAAGTCATAAATGGGCTAGTGTCTCTAGCTTTAAACGCTCTTTTTGTGGGGTAGACAAGATTTTTGGAGGCACTTGGGACATACCAGCAAGCCGTAGTAGGTACGCTTACTACCGTTCGCTCAAAAAAGCTACGCGATTTTTATAAAACCTTAGCGGTGCTGTGAGTTCTGAATAGTTTCTCTCGTGTTATCAAACAGAGGGCCTACTAGTGGGATTGTATCAAACAACGATAAAAACCAGACTATTATTGCTATCAATACCGTTGCGCCAATAACCCCACCGGCACCAAAAAAGATTCCACGAACAAAATTCTCCCAATGTAAGCGCTTTTTATCAATAAAATTTGATGCGAACAAAGCCTCGAGTGCTCTAGTTACTTGCTTCGGGTCTTTTATGACGTCATTTTGTTTATTTTCTGCCATAAGCTAGATTATACAGACAACCGGAATAATTAAAAACTTATGCTTTTACTGATAAAATAGCCTGATGGCATATTTGCAATACCTATCTATAGGGGTTCAGTTAATGCGCTAGTCTTCTTGTTTTGGCTTATCGAGCAATATCGGTTCAACTACAGATTTCGAATCTGCAATTGTCACAATATCTTGATCAATCTTACCTAGCTCTTTATAGGTTGTATTATAATGGCCAACAGTAG
>CAYTUF010000007.1:3633-15804 GCA_964441225.1 uncultured Candidatus Saccharibacteria bacterium
AGTAGTGCTCAGGCTAGCACCCATACGTTTCATATAGCCATTATGTGCTATCAAATGCTTATGTAATTTTTCGATATTTTTCCTAATCTTTTCGGTGTCTTTATGAATTTCGATAGACCTCAGCCCCTGCACAATCGTCTGAAGCATCGCAGATAGTGTACTCGGACCCACGATAGTAACTTTCTTATCTGCCGCTGCATATTGAATCAAATTTCGTCCGTTAACTCCACTAGCTCCAACTTTATTAGCCAGCAAATCATAATAAATTGCTTCGCTTGGAATGAACATCAACGCCTGATCAAGCGTATTTCTGCCCGGCTTTATGTACTTTGATGTTTCGTCAATGCGCTTTTTTAGGTCTTCCTTAAAAGCCTTTTCAAGCGCTTGCTTTTGGGTTCCTTCAGCTTCAATCAATCTATTATAATTTTCTAGCGAGAACTTAGAATCAATTGGCAAAATCTTATCATCTATCCTAATAATTGCGTCAACAACCAAGCCTTCTCCAAGCTTATATTGCAGTTCGTACGCTCCTGGTGGCAAAATATTCTTTAGAATCTGCTCCAGATAGTACTCGCCTACGACACCTCTTTGCTTGGGATTTTGCAGGACATTTTGCAAAGTTTTAAGCTCGCCCGCAATATCTCCAACATTCTTGTTGGTCTTATCAAGCTCAGTCAGCTTTTGAGTTACCTCCCTGATTATTTTGGCACTGGCATCAAACTGAGCGCTCATTTGCTTGTTACTAGCACCTAACTGATCGTTGAGCTGTTTTTGCATAGAGTCTTTGAGCGCAGTCATGTTTTTGTTTAACTCATTCATGTCGTTTTTAAGTAGTAACGAGCCTTCACTATTTGGCGAAGTTTTGTTTTGCATTACTAGTAGAATCAACAATACAAATGCTACTAACCCCAAAACGATAATTGCAATCAACATACTCTCATCTTACCAGATTAGATAAGTCTAGTTACCAAAAACATAAAAGCCACACCCATAATAATTAGGCTGGTTGAGCCCCTCAGGTATTGCCTGCTGTGAGCTTGGGGTAATATGTCACTAGCCGATATGTAGAGCAAAAAACCCGCAAAAAAACCGAGGTATATTACAAGTATCGACTCGGGGATTACAAAAAATAGTGTCAGAAGCGCACCAAGTATCGGTGCGATTGCCACCAAAACCAGTATCTTCTTTGCAAAACCTGGCTTATTTTTATGTTTAAGCATCAAATTTATACCGTTAAAGCCATCAACAAAACGGTGTGCTATCACGGCAATAGAAACTGCCAGCCCAACAGATGAATTAACCTGGAAAGCCACCCCTATACTAATCCCATCAAACAAACTATGTCCTATTAGTGCCACAGCGCTAGCCACTCCAACCTGAGGATGAGTGTGCAATACGTAGCCTTCTTCCTGCGAGTTATGTACCAAAATAAACTTTTCCACCATATGAAATGCTAAAAAACCTACCACAAAAGCTATCATTGGATAAGCCAGACTTATGCCTGCAGTGTCAGCACCTTTAAAAATTTCTGGCAAAAGGTCGAATGCTACTAACCCCAGTAAAACACCTGCTGTAAAGCTAAGTATTAGATTTAGCTTATTTTTGTACTGTAGCGCTAAAAAGCCACCAGCCTCTACAGACAAAGCGCTCAGTACAGCGATAGACATTACTTCCATAATGAATATTATAATAAACTGGTTGAGGTATTATTGCGAATTTGTCGCAATTGGAGATTTATTATTAATCTATCAGATAACAGCTTGTGTATAAAACTTAGTAATTCTTTTTGCGAATTTGTCGCAATTAGCTAAAATAGAGAGGGAAAAGTAAATATGCACGACAAAATCCATCTTTTTAAAAATCTTTTAAAAGACAACTCTCTAAAAGTCACCTTGCCGCGCCTAGCTATATTTAAGGTGCTCCTACGTCATAACCAACCTATCGGGATGACTACGCTAATCAATTCTCTATCTTCTGAGGTCGATAGATCCTGTGTCTATAGAAATATCGATACGCTCAACAATATCGGTGTTATTAGCAAAGTCTACAGTGGCTGGAAATACCGTATCGAGCTAAGCGAGATTTTTAGACCGCACCACCATCATATGACCTGTGAAAATTGCGGAATAATGCTTCCTGTAGGATTTAGCGGTCAAACCGAAAATGAAATTGTATCAGCTGGGAAGAAAAAACATTTCAAGATTAGAGCCCATGAGATAGAACTCCGAGGACTTTGCAAAAACTGTTATTAAATTCAAGGACCCCAGGCTCTTGCCTAGGGTCTATGGAAGCCTCACACTTCCATTAATATTGTAATCGCGAGCGGTTCTTATTGCAAGTTTATTACAGCATTAACAATTCGAACCCTTTTAGGGTAAACTAGAGTGTATCGATAGGGTGTAGCCAAGCGGTAAGGCAACGGGTTCTGGTCCCGTGATCGGGGGTTCGAATCCCTCCACCCTAGCCAAGCAGTAGCTGGGCAGTTTTCTAATAAATATTTAGTTTTGCGACAACCCTGTTTTAACGTGTGTGACATGGACTATCACTCTTCCTGTATTACCCCGTCTATACCCAGGCTATAACCTTACAAAAATCGTATACATAATTAAAGACAAAAGCTAATGTATAATTTAATTATGGGTAAGTATAATGACATTGACCTAGGTGACTGGAAAAATAGTGATGTTTGGACAGACAGTTTATGGCTTATAGAAGCTAGAGATAAAAGTGGAAAACATGACGGTTTTTATCATGGTAATTTTGTACCCCAAGTACCAAGACAACTAATTAAGAAGTACACAAAAAAAGATGATACGGTCTTGGACTTATTTCTTGGTAGCGGCACAACAGCTTACGAAGCCGAAACGCTGGGTAGAAACTGTATAGGCGTTGATATCGTACCAGAGATGATTAGACATGTTGAGTCAAGGATAGATAAACACGATAAGAATTTTTATGAATTACTTGTTGGAGATAGTATGAGCCAAGAGATAAAAAAGAAAATTAAAAATATTTTACAAAATCATAAAAAGAAAAATGTTCAGTTAGTTATTTTGCATCCACCATACGCTGACATAATAAAGTTTAGCGATAAAATAAATGACTTATCAAATGCATCGCATCTAACTGAATTCATTGCTATGTTTTCAAACGTCTTAAAGAATACACATGATCTACTAGAAAACAATAGATATCTAGCAATAGTAATAGGTGATGCATATAAAAACAGTGAATGGATTCCACTTGGATTTTACTGTATGCAATCAGCTCAAAAACTTGGATTTAAATTAAAAAGTATTGTGGTAAAAAATATATCAGGAAATCGCGGAAAACAAAATAAAGAAAGTATTTGGAAATATCGCTCGCTCGCTAACGACTATTATGTTTTTAAACACGAGTACGTCTTAATCTTTAAAAAAAGTTAAGCCTATTACCATTGATCAATTTGGCAATACCTGCCATATTAAAACGAAACTTAAAATTATCACGGTTATTATGTACTTGAAACTCACCAATTGGTACGCCGTCATACTCATACTTAACGGTATTGCTTTCATTCCATTCTGCGACCGTTGGTTTTGTAAAAGTAATTTTATCAGGGTCCCATATAGGGCTGTTGATTTTTCGGAATACAATAAATTTCGGATTTTTTGTTGGTTGATCGTTTCTATCAACAACATTAAAAATATGTATTAAAAAATCGCAATCAAACATATAGCCCCAATAAATTGATAGTAACTTGTCTATTCTTGTTAGAGCTATGATTTTAAAAAGCCTTACTTTTTCTTCATAGTTAGTTGGTATATATGCAATATCTAACTGTTCAGCTAATATGTTAAACCAAGTGTTTGATGACGCTTGACCAATTTTTTGTGGAGCTGCTTTACCAAGTTTTTGTTTATTTGTTTTGACTGAAAGAGTCTTATTATTTTCAAGAATAAAATCAACTGAGTTTTGCCGTTCAGCAACGTGGTCAGTAGGTTTTGGAACATTATTTTGCGAGAATATGTCTGAGATTATCGGTGTAATAGAGCTAATTATTTTAGTGACTCCACGAGTACGGTAGCCGTCGGAAACCGGGATATTAAAAAAATCTGCAATTGCAATTTCTATCGATACCCCTATTTGTTCATTGTTCACCATGTTTAGCATTATAGTACAAAATCTATTTTTAGATTAGCTAGCTAACTATAATTCTTATGTAAAATACGATAAAATGAAACTATGAACTATATTGGCAGCAAACTATCGTTGTTGGACTTTATTGAAAGATCGATTGATGAAATAACAGGTGGCGATTACTTTACTGTTTGTGATCTGTTTGCTGGGACTGGTGCGGTAGGAAAACACTTTAAGCGAAAAGGCAAACAAATTATTGCTAATGATATACAAAACTATAGTTATGTTTTAAACCGACATTATATTGGAAACCATAAACCCCTAAAATTTACTGGTTTAGAAAATGAAATTACAGAACTGAAACTCTCACAAGACAAATCAAAAACTGTTTGTGAGTATCTTTCCGGGTTAACTGGTAAAAGTGGGTTTATTTACCAGAATTACTGCCTAGGTGGGTCAAATGAACGGCAATATTTCTCTGATGAGAATGGCAGATTGTGCGATGCTGTGCGCGAGAGGATTGATATCTGGAAGGATAATAAACAGATTACTAACGATGAGTACTATTTTTTGCTTTGCTCTCTGTTGGAGAGCGTAGACAAAGTGGCTAATACGGCTAGTGTCTATGGTGCTTTTTTAAAATCGCTCAAAAAATCTGCCCAAAAGCAACTTCGGGTTGCCCCTGCGGAACTAATAATTAATGATAACGAACACACTATCTTTAATGACAATGCGAATAAAGTTGCTAGCCTAAACTATGCCGATGTTCTATACCTTGACCCGCCGTATAATCATCGACAGTATGCAACGAATTATCACATATTAGAAACTATTGCCAAAAATGACGAACCAGAAATTCACGGAAAAACTGGATTAAGAGATTATGCAACACAGAAGTCGCAATATTCGTCACGCTCCCAAGTTAAAAATGCATTTGCCGATTTAATTAATAAAGCAAAAGCTAAGTATATCTTTTTAAGCTATAACAACGAAGGGCTTTTATCTCTTGAAGATATTAAAAAAATAATGAGTAGTCGCGGCAAATACGGCTATTTTACTAAAGAGTACCATCGTTTCAAAGCAGATAGCAACCGAGAGTATTCGACCGATAAAACACTTGAGTATTTACATTATGTAATCTGCGATTAGCTTCAGCCATTTTACTCGAAATAGGTTCAAATTTCAGCGTACAAGAGAGACATAAACGAGATTATGTCGGAACGGTCGCCGTTTTTGGCGACTTTTTATAACTTTAAAGTTATACTTAAATTATGTCTGAGAAAGCCGTACCTGTAACGCCAAGAAATCTACACGAAATCCATGGACTTGCTGAAGTCAAAGTTAGAGAAAATATAACACTTACCCCTTTAACCACCGAAGATGCCTCTGGTTTGCTAAAAATTATTGAAAGTGATCCGAGCATTCGAGAAAGTGTTTCGGTAGCATCTCGATTACATGACGAAAATGACGTGGCAAACGAAATATCTAACATAGCAGAAGACTCTGGACTAATCCGATATTCCATAAAAGATAGTGATGTTATTGTTGGAGTGATATCGCTTTGGCGCGATGATGGGTTTTTTGGAACAGAACCAAAATTGGATGATTATGGTTTTGGTTATTTCCTAGATCCAAAATTTCGCAAGAAAGGTATAATTAGAGACTCTATTAAATCTCTAATGAACACGGTAACAGACAACTTGCATGTCAACAGATTTATCGCTTATTGCGAGGATAATAACCAAGCAAGTATCTCTGTTTTAGAAAATGCTGGTTTTGTGCCTACTGATGAAACCCTTAGAGAGCCAAGTAATGGCTGGCTAGAAAGAAAATACACCCTAGAAGTAGCCTAGTAGCCTAGTTGGAGCGTTTGCGTTTGCTGTGGCTGAGCTCTTTATTTCAGGTGCGAAGGCTCTTTGGGGTTATCTCTAATAGCTCATTGCCTTCAATACAATCCGTGTTCTAGGTAGTGGGATTAAACAAAGATCCAAAATGTTCTATCTTCGCAACTTTTATTGATTGTTGTATTTAAAAGGTGATAAAATAATAACTTAAAAGTTTTTAGACTCTTTTCAAGTAAACCTAAAATTAATAACAGATAGTTTTGAGGATTCTGGGCTTTTTACCAACTTTATGAAACAAGACGCACGTAAAAAACAGCCTTCGCAAAATCTTTTTGTTATCTTTAGTGCATTGATGTTAGCAATTTTGCTGGCTGCGCTTGACCAGACTATTGTGGCCACAGCGCTACCCGTTATCGTCAGTGATTTAAACGGACTCAATGAATATTCTTGGGTTGCAACGTCATATCTGCTAACTAGTGCTATTTCTACCCCACTTTATGGAAAAATTAGCGACATGTTTGGTCGCAAAAAAATCTTCCTTATCTCTATAAGTATTTTTTTGATCGGATCTATCCTCTGTGGTATGAGCCAAACTATTGGTCAGCTTGTACTGTTTAGAGGTATACAGGGTGTCGGCGCAGGTGGGTTGTTTACCTTAGTTTTAGCGATAATTGGTGATGTTGTTCCGCCTCGAGAGCGAGGAAAATACCAGGGTATTTTTGGAGGAGTTTTTGGAGTTTCCAGTGTCGTTGGCCCGCTACTTGGAGGCTTTATAACAGATAATTTTTCTTGGCGGTGGGTATTTTATATAAATATACCTATCGGCCTGTTGGCTATCTTTGTAATTGCATCTTTTTTACATCTGCCAGTCAAAAAATCAGCACACAAGATCGATCTACTCGGCGCCCTACTACTGGCTATTGCGGGTAGTAGTTTACTGCTTGGGACAGAATGGGGTGGCGACAAATTCGCATGGGGTTCGACCCAGATAATCGGACTCTTTATAACCTTTATCATAAGTACAATTTTATTTATCAAACAAGAGTCAAGAGCTAAAGAACCGATAATCCCCCTTCATCTGTTTAAAAACAGTATTCTGACGACTTCTACTGTGTTGAGTTTTGTGACTGGTTTAGTTATGTTTGGAGCAATTATCTTTTTACCAGAATATCAGCAGCTGGTTAGGGGCGATTCGGCTACAAAATCTGGGCTGATGATGTTTCCGTTGGTGCTCGGTATTTTGACGGGTTCGATTGTGTCGGGACAGATTGTATCTAAGATTGGTAAATACCGACGATTTCCAATCATTGGCACCCTTCTGGTTATAGTCGGATACTTTTTGTTTACCAACACTACTGCAACCACCGACAGAGCCGTTCTAGGTCTCTGGATGGCTATTTTGGGGCTGGGTATCGGTCAAATTATGCCCATACTTACTCTGTCAGTCCAAAATGCGGTCGCCAAGGAAGATCTGGGTTCGGCCACTTCGACAGTAACTTTCTTTAGAAGTATCGGTAGCTCCATCGGGGCAGCTGTATTTGGAGCTGTAATCTCGAACAGATTGGCTCATTATATTGCTCAATCTTTGCCAGCCGATGTTGCATCGCAGGCATCAAGCCACCTACAACAAAGTGCTTCGAGCATCCATGAACTCCCACCAGAAATATCGACTATATTACTTGACTCTTTCGGTAAGGCTTTTAGTGATGTCTTTTGGGTAGGTTTACCTTTTGCAGTACTGGCTTTTATCGTCGCTTTGATGCTCAAAGATAAACCGCTGAAGGGATACCACCATGAACACGACCTTGATGTTCATGTTTAAAATCTATTAAATTCGCTATAATACGAACACACAGGAGGGTTATAAATGTATTCTTTACCAAAACTAAAATATGGATATGGCGATCTTGAGCCTTATATCGATGCAAAAACGATGGAAATTCACCACTCGAAACATCACCAAGCATATATCGATAAGCTAAACAAAGCTCTGGAGGCTCAAAGTGGCTTGCAAGAAAAAAGTATAGAAGAGATTATTATATCTTTGGACGCAGTGCCTGCAGAGATAAAGCCAGCTGTACAAAATAACGGTGGCGGGCATTTTAACCATTCTTTCTTTTGGGAGGTTATGACGCCGGGGGGGAGTAAGCCATCTGAAAACTTACTGCAAAAAATAAACCATAATTTTGGAAGTTTTGATAATTTTAGAGATAAATTTGGTCAGATTGCCAGCCAACATTTTGGTTCGGGCTGGACATGGCTTGTCGCAAGTAATGATAAATTAGAGATTCTATCTACAGCCAATCAAGATTGCCCCCTCAGCGCTGGGAAAACACCACTCCTGGGCCTAGATATATGGGAGCACGCATATTATTTAAAGTACCAAAATCGTCGACCAAAATATGTTGAGGCTTGGTGGAACGTGGTAAACTGGACACAAGTGGAGGCAAACTTAAATGGCAAATAAGCCAACAACTCTTTCTGGAAAAATACAAATTATCCTAGATGGGATTCATAAACTATATGTTACTAACAAAACATTCTCATGGTTTTTAATTTTAATGAGCCTTATCGGCTTTTCTTATAATTTGTCCCATAAGCATGACTACAAAGAATTAGGTACAGCGATGACCACTGCGCCTACCGCCAGTGCCTCTAGCTACTCACCGGAAGCATCTTTTGGTATTCTTTTGTTTCTTTGCGTGCTACTTTTTGCTGTAGTTATCGCCATCATTTACATTCAGGGTATGATTGCTTACATTTCCTGGAGAACGACAAAAAACGATTCTGCTAGCATCAAAGAGGCCTTTGAAGCTACAAAAAAGAAGTTCTGGGTGCTGGTTGGCGCTTCCATAATAGCGACCCTCAAAACTCTTGGGGGGCTTATCCTTTTTATCATCCCTGGAATACGCGCCATCTGTAGATACTGGATAGTCTATTTTGTAGTTTTTGACAAAAACTTATCGGCTACAGACACGATAGAGCATACAAAAAAGATTACCAAAGGGAGTTTAACTATTCCACTACTAAGCCTGTTGTCGGCCTCAATCTTATCGCCAATTAGCTATTTCATTCAGTATGGAGCAATGGTCGGGTATTACCCAACTGTTAAGCTTGCAAAACCTAAGAAAAAATGAACATAAGTTTGATTATTCTAACAATCTTTATCTTTTTGCTTTTGGCTGCAATAAGCTCAGGGCTCAATGTAGCCTTAATGTCCCTTAACCTTGCCGAGCTAAAACGCAAAGCAAAGCTGGGTAACAAAAAAGCCATCAGTGTATTACCACTCAGAAAAAATACTCACCTATCGCTCGCTGCCATATTGTTTAGCAATTTGGGATTTGCTTCTGCAACAGCCATCGTGCTCGGCAACCACTTAAATGGAATCATCGCCGGGCTGGTTAGCACTTTGCTGCTTGTCATCTTTAGCGAACTATTACCCCAGGCACTTTTTATACGAAGAGCATTAGATTTTTGTGCATTTTTTAGTCCATTTCTAAAATTTATAATCATAATGACCTACCCTGTCTCAAAACCTCTGCAGTTAATTATTGATAGATTATTTGGTGATGGGGCTAAAGAGGTTCACCTACACAGTCGCCGAGAGTTAGGTCTGATGATAAATGAGCACCTCGGCAACAACAAAGCTAGCGAACTTGACGAAGACGAAGTAGAAATCATCAGAAACGCTCTTCAGCTTAGCGAAAAAACTGTTGGTGGAATAATGATTCCCATCAAAGAAGTATACTATCTAATATATGGCGAGATAATTGATGACAAAAAAATAGACGAAATTAAAGCACGAAACTGGAGCCGCATCCCTGTTTTTAATAAATCACTTAGTACTTGTTACGGTATCATCCTTATGAAAGATCTAGTCGATATAGATTTTGACGACAAGCCCAGACACCTCGATGAGCTGATTCTCCACCCCACTAAAGTAGTTGGGAGTAAAATGGCGCTCGATACTCTTTTTAGAAGAATCAATGTAATACACGCAAATTTACTGCCAGTTGAAAAAAACGATAAGATTGTTGGCATTGTTACACTCGAAGACCTAATTGAAGAGATTATCGGCCATGAGATTAGGGACGAATCTGACAGGATATTAGGGCGAAAATAGCCTTAACTTTTTTGCTGCTCTTCTCGCCACTGGTTTATTTGCTTGTGATGCCCGCTTAGTAAAACTTTCGGGACTCTTTCGCCTCTAAACTCTTCGGGTCTTGTATACTGAGGATATTCAAGGGTTTTCCCGTCACTAAAACTTTCTATCTCGGCGCTAGTTTCCCCGCCTAAAACACCAGGGATCAAACGAACAACGCTATCTGCAACTACCATTGCTGGCAATTCTCCTCCGGTGAGCACATAGTCTCCGATAGATATCTGTTCGTCGACATATCTAACTATTCGCTCGTCATATCCTTCGTACCTAGCGCAGACAAATATCAAGTCTCGCTTTTCTTTGGCTAAAGTTTTTGCCTTTGCCTGCTTGTATCGTTCCCCACGCGGTGTCATCAAAATAACCTTTGCATGAAGACTCTTATTTTTAGCGAATTCAATTGCAGAGACTAAAGGCTCTGGCTTCAGTAGCATTCCGTCTCCGCCACCATATGGCGTGTCATCGACCTGCTTTCTCGGACCAATACCAAAATCTCGCAGGTTAATATATTCAAACTCAACAATGCCTTTTTCTTTAGCCTTAAATAACATGCTCGTTTCCAGTGTAGATTCGAACATCTCCGTAAATAAACTAATAAACTGTATCTTCATCGCACTTATTATCTCACACTTCATCTAACTCGATCCTCACAACCCCCACAATATTCACGATCGTGAGAGATTTGGGGGTATGTTGAGTTTTTTGATAAATAAAACAATCCCGCAAAAGCGGGATTACTTTAACACATAAAGCTCTCAAAATCTCTCGATTCTGACTCGCATTGAGCTCATCTTTAAGTCGTTAGACTAGATGTATTTTATCAGTTTGTATACACCTATTCAACCCTTTGCGGTGCTACGACTCTATACGTCGAGGTCGTCAAGATCGGCTAGTTCTTTCTTTGTTTTTGAAAGAATGCCTTCTTCCTCTACCTCAGTGTCGTTATCGTCGTTAGTACTAGAAGATGTCCAAGGGTCATCCTCTAGGGCAGTTTCTTTAGCTGATGTATGCTCTTCGGAGCTTTTCTCTTCTTTTACTTGAGTCGTTTCCACCGTTGATTCTTTTGGACGCCTGTCTTCCTGAGGTAAACCATTGTCAACAATCTTTAGGTTATATCTGGCATCATTTTTTGTCCCAAGCGCCCGCAATAAAGTCCTAATGCTCTGTGCTGTGGCCCCACGTTTTCCGATAACTCTACCTAGGTCTTCTGGATCAACCGTCAGCTCCAACAGAACGCCTTTTTCATCTATCGTTCGCTCTACCTTCACTTCGTCGGGTTTACTTACTAATGATTTTATTACAAATTCTACGAATTGCTGGTCAATACTCACCGCTTCCTCCATTTTAGTTATTAATTATATATTTAGTATACCAAACAAAAAAATGCTTGTTGATTATTTTGCGTCTGCTGAAACACCGTTTTCATCAGATGACTCTGGCTCTTCGGGTTTCTTTGAGTCTGTGGTTGCTTCCTCTGCGCTTGTGTATTCTGTGGACTCTTTTTGATCCTGTGAATCATCCTCATTAGAGCTTGTTTCTTCTTTTGATTCTTGTGCTTCTTCTGCTGGTCGATTTTTTCGGAGTTTCTCAGGATTTTTTATACTTCTTTCTTTTTTGGTAGAGTCTTTAACCCACATGGGCAATTTAACTTTCTCTTGCTTCAACAGGGCTACAACTCGTTGCGTAGGTTGAGCACCGTGATCGAGATAAAACTGTGCTTTTTCTTTATCGAGATTTACTACTTTACTGTGTGGATCATAAGACCCAAGCTGAGCAACAACTTTGCCACTAGTCGGCGTCTGTCTAGAATCTTGCACGACTATACGATATGTAGCAAAACCTTTGCGACCTCTTCGTTGCATACGAATACTTAACATATTTCTATTATCTACTCTCTTTCAGATTAGTTTTACTTATAGCCAGTAAGTAAAAATTTATACTTTGACGGTTATGTAATATTTTACAGGTATTCGCCCCTGTTGTCAATCTGTCAATTGACTTTATTATTTTCTTGCCGAGCTTGGTCCTCAAAATATGGCAGAGCCTCCT
>CAYTUF010000007.1:15814-25919 GCA_964441225.1 uncultured Candidatus Saccharibacteria bacterium
TGTTGAGCAAGTTGTTTACTGGGGCCTTTACCTTTGCCCCTAAGTTCTCCAGATACATAAACACCTATCAGAAAAGTTTTATCATGGTCTGGACCATCTTCTTCGATAACTTTATAAACGGGAGTAGAGCTTTCTATCCTCTGCGCTAGTTCCTGTAAATGACTTTTCGAATCCATCCAGGAACCAGATTTTAATATTTCTTCAAAAGTAACGAGCAAGCTCTTCTCAATAAACTTTCGAGCCACACTGTAACCTTGATCTAGATAAATAGCTCCAACTACAGCCTCGTAGGTATTAGCCAAAATCTGCGCCCTTGCTCTATCTGTGCCTCTCTTTTCTCCACGACTCAAACGTAGCAACGGCTCATAACCAAGCCTAGCGGCAGCGGCCCCTATACTCTCTGTCCGAACAAGGGCGCTGCGCCAGTTAGTTAAAATCCCCTCGGGCTCTTTAAAGCTAGAGTAGAGAAACTCAGTAACAACTAGCTCTAAAACTGCATCCCCTAAAAACTCCATCCTTTCGTTGTGCTCAAATACAGTCTTTCGATGTTCATTAAGATAAGACCTATGTGTAAAGGCGGTTACTAAAAGTTTTATTTCCTTAAAGTCGACGCCCAGTACTTCTTTGGCAAATTGTTGATATTTCGAAAGATCTTGCATCATTACAGCCCTGCGTGCCTTATCTTTTTCATCCCCAAAAGCATAATTTTGCCAATGTCTTCATATTCTATCTTGTCTAGAGCATCGCTCGTTTTGAACCAACCAATACCATTCATCCAGTCTTCAGGTTTTAGCTTATCAGTATCTCCTTTAGCCTGAACCAGAAAAATCTCTGTAGTCATCAATACAAGACTATTAACTCTGCGATAACGAAAATTAATCTTACCTAGCCAATTTAAGACCTTCATTTTCTGAAGCCCGGTTTCCTCCGTGATTTCTCTTTCAGCAGTTTGTTTTGGTGTTTCGCCTTCTTCGATATGACCCTTTGGTATAGTCCAACGATCTTTGGCGTCCTGAATGAGCAAAAATTCTACCTCATTGTCCTTGGGGTTACGCCTAAATACAACCCCACCACTGGTTGGCTCCCTTACAACTTCATTTATTGCAGGCTTACGCCTAGGGATAAACTTCTTAAATTTCGGTATTTTTGGACTTTTTGGCTTCTTCACTTAGTCTTTTTCTCCTTGTTCTCCTCGTTGTCGGGTTTCTTGGCTTTCTTATTGTCGGGGGTTAGCTCTTTATATAGGGTGCCCAGCACACCATTTACAAACCTGGATGAACTGTCGCCTCCAAAGCCTTTTGCCAGCTCTACTGACTCATTGATTACTACCTTTGGTGGCACATCCTTGTTATGAATCAACTCGTATGCTCCAACCCTTAGTACCATGTGATCGATTCGTGATATCTGATCTAGTGGCCACTCTGGAGCAATCGGCTGCAACCTACCGTCTAAATCTTTGGCCTTAGCAAACGCACCTCGTACTAAATCCTCGACAAATTTGGTATCATCCAGATTCTTTTTATATCTTTCGATATTGCGCTTCAAGATATCAGTAATATCAACGTGTTTATCGCCACAGCTCTCGCGAAGAGATTGTTCGTACAAAGTTTGTAGGGCTACAATGCGGCCTAAATGTCGATTAGCACTCATATTGTTAATTTAAGATTAAGACTTTCTTACTAGTAGTATAACCTATTTGGCAAATTTATTCAGGAGTAACCTTAATTACTTTTTTGGGGTCTCTTTGTTGGTTGTAAAAGCCTTTATTGGGCTCTTTTTATTAACTCGTCTTGCTAAGTCAACTACCAAATGACTCCTTCTTAGGCCAGTTTTTCTATGGCTAGTTCGTTTTTTGGGTTTTCCCATAAATATTAAGATCCTCTTTAGTACTATTTATAAATAGGTTTCAAAGAGCGATTATACCCTAAAGAGCTGTAAATTATCAAGTTTTAAGAACACAAAGTATTGACAATTACTAATATTAGTGCTATAATTACACGATTATGAGAGAAGTAGATTTGAATAGTGCAGTGAACCATTTTTCTAAACCAGTAATGGACGAGGAATTCGCCCAAAACCGAAGGCAATACCAGAGAGATATGGCTCGCGAGAAAAAGAAAGCATTAACTATGACAGCTATAGCCCTGCTGGCAGTCGGTAGCTTTGTGGGAGCAAAGGTAAAACAAGGACTTGATTCTCCATCTTGCAAGGGAGAGCAAACAATTGAAGCAGTACCGGGAGATAGATTGCAAACTTTGGAACAAGAAAATATTCGAGTATCTAAAGGCTACCTAGACCTAAGAGAGGTAGGGGTAACCATAAGGCGACCTACCGCGGAAGGGATTGTCGAAGTTGAAGGCACCTCAATAATGCCCCGCGACCAGATTACAATGCCCACTGTATGTAAGGGCTAAACTACGAAGTTTACTAACCGGTGGGGTACGTAAATTGTTTTTACTACCCCACTTTTTATTTGCTGGGCAACCTTTGCGTCTGCTTTTGCTAACTCTACTACAGTGTTCTCTGTAGCATTTTTATCTACCAACACGGTAGTCTTTAGCTTGCCATTAATCTGCACTACGATGTTAATCTGATCATCTTCTAGGTATTTTATATCATGAACTGGCCAGGAGCTTAAGTGAATTGAGTCTTTTTGGCCTAATTCTTGCCAAATTTCTTCGGTGATGTGCGGTGCGAACGGAGCTAGCAGCTTAGTTAGATCAACTAAACACGCCTGCCAATCGTCGCTAAATCCCTTGTCTGCCTTTAACTTATATAGCTCGTTGGTCGCCTGCATTAAAGAAGCGATTGCCGTGTTGAAGTTTAGCTTTTCTAAATCTTCCGAGACTTTAGCAATAGCTCGATGCGAAATTTTGTGCATCGTGGTCGGGTCGTAATGCTTTTTATCGGACTCTTTATATTCTTGTACTAGCGTCCAGAGCCTCTGAATAAACCTAAATGTTCCAGCTACGCCTTCTGGGTTCCATGGGGTTGTTTGATCAAACGGCGCCAAAAAGGCGATGCTCAGACGGATAGAGTCTGCGCCGTAACCTTGAGCGATAATGTCGTTAGGGTTTATTACATTGCCTTTGCTCTTGCTCATTTTGGTGCCGTCTTCGGCCAAAATAATGCCCTGCCCACGCCTTGAAGCATATGGCTCTGGGGTAGGAACTAGTTTTTGATCGTACAAAAATTGATGCCAGAACCGAGAGTAAAGCAAGTGCAGAGTTGTATGCTCCATACCGCCTAGATAAAAATCTACCTCGCCCCAGTATTTAAGCTTGTCAGGATCTGCAAAAGCCTTATCGTTACGAGCATCGTAGTAGCGCAAATAGTACCAACTACTGCCTGCCCAGTTAGGCATGGTGTCGGTTTCTCTCTTAGCTGGACCACCACACTTTGGACATTTTACATTAACCCAAGAATCGATGGTTGCTAGCGGACTCTCACCCGTATCTGTTGGTTCATAGTGATCAACCGGCGGTAGTTCTACGGGCAGTTGGTCTTCGGGAACGGGCATAGCACCGTCTGCCATGCAGTGAATAATTGGAATTGGCTCGCCCCAGTAATGTTGCCTGCTAAACACCCAGTCTCGCAGTTTATAATTTACCTTTTCCTTGCCCTTGCCAGATTTTTCTAGGTCCGTGACAATCTTTTCCCTAGCCTCCTGACTCGGCAAGCCATCATAATCACCCGAATTCACCATAGTACCTTCAGCCGTCGTACATTCATCATCTGAGGCCTGATTTTTGATAACCCGTTTTATTGGCAGGTCAAAGTTTTTCGCAAAGGCAAAGTCTCTCTCGTCATGAGCAGGTACTGCCATAATGGCGCCAGTGCCGTAACCCATCAGTACATAGTCAGAAATCCAGATTGGTATTTTGGCTTGGTTTACTGGATTAATTGCGTACGAGCCAGTAAAGACGCCTGTTTTTTCTTTGCTATCAGATTGTCTGTCAAGCTCTGTTTTGGCTGATGCTTCTTGGATATATTCTTCGACAGCGTCTTTGGTTTCTGAGTTGGCTAGGTTGGCAACCAGCGGATGTTCTGGCGCAAGCACCATATAGGTAGCGCCAAACAATGTATCTGGCCGGGTCGTAAATACAGTTAATTTCGGAACCACATTTTGATTAACAAACGGCTCGTGGTCATCTGTAAAATGCTTACGATTGGCAGTAGATTTTACATAAGAGGTCTTTAGCTTTTCGGCAAGATAGGAAATATATTTTTCTCGGACAGAAGATTCTAGATTATCCGAAAGTAGCAATCTGTCCTCGGTCTTTTTTATAATATCTTCAAAATTATAATGTAAGTCAAAATGATCTTTATACTTTTTAGGTTTTGGGTCGGCTAAATATTCTGGGGCTATTACTGGGGCTACTAATATCATTTTTTTTATGTTGTGCTCTAGCTTCTCAACGACTTTCATCGCTACCGCACAACCCAGACTATGCCCAACCAAGATAGTGTTCTCGTCGAAATCGACATTCTCTAACACATAGGAAACTTGCTCGATCTCTTTAGGATCATCTGTATTCGGTAACTGTGGAGACTGGACCTTAAAACCAGCTTCTTCTAATTCTTTTTTTAGAGATGGGATGAAGTTTTTATCTGCTCTGCCTGTGTAGCCATGCAAGATTACAAAATTTGGTTTTTCCGCTAGATCAACTGCGAAGTCTACTTCTGCGCCAACGCTCCGACCAATCCAGTTTATTTGCTGGTCGGCAATTCTGCTGGGGTAATCTACTGTTTGCAAACCTTCAATTAAACGATCTGCGTACTCGGTGATCTTTAAAATCCACTGTTTTAAAAACTTTTTTTCTACTAAAGTGTCGCATCGTTCGTGCCGGCCGTTTACTACCTCTTCGTTAGCAAGGCCAGTCTTGCACTTTGGACACCAGTTGATAGCGATCTCATCTTGATAGGCTAGGCCTGCTTTATAGAATTGCAAAAATAGCCACTGCGTCCACTTGTAATAGCTTGGGTCCGTAGTGCGAAAAGACCGTTCCCAGTCTATGCTGTAGCCGAGGCTGTCGAACTGTTTTTGAAAGTTACTCACATTTTGATCGGTAGCCACCTGCGGAGCAATCTTATTTTTGATAGCATAGTTCTCGGTTGGCAAGCCAAAGGCATCGTAACCCATAGGGTAGAGCACATTTTTGCCAGCCATTCGTTGACGGCGAGCTATGATGTCGCCCAGTGTGTACTCGCGGACATGACCCAAGTGTAAGCCATCGCCAGACGGATACGGAAATTCTGTAAGCATGACAAATTTGGGGCGTTCATCAAAATCTACAGCTTTATAGATCTGCTCTTTGACCCACTTTTTTTGCCATTTTGGCTCTGCGTCTTTAGGATTATATCTCTTCACTAGTAACTATTATATCAAAGGTGTTAGATTGATTATCTAACGATCCACCAATCAGTTTAAAGATTACGAAAACATCTTTCGCTTTTTGGCTAGCCAGTCTTTGCTTTGGCGGACCAATTTATCTGCATCTGTTTGATTTGCTAAAATTGGCTTTATGGCTTCTTCCAAAAATACTCCGTTTTGTGATCCCTTTAGTAGAACTACTGTCTGGCTGTCGATTTCTTGAGCTAAGATTGTACCGATAGCATAAGGTGATTTTTCTCTGATGACCAAGCATCCATTTTTCTCTGCTTCGCTAGCTAGATACTGGTTAGCATCGTCACCAATAGTTATCAATAAATTTATTTTTTCCGGTTTGATTAACCCTCCAGCCTTTTTGTGGGCACCCGCTGATGCCTTGCCAAGCTCGTTCATGTTACCGAGGACTGCTATCTTCTTTTCTCTGTTAAAGTTCTCTAGCGTTTTTAGGGCGCTTTCAAGTGCTTTAGGGCTTGAATTATACGTATCATCCAATATTATTGAATCATTTTTGCCGACTAGCCTTTGCATTCTCCCAGGTGTTGGGCCAACAGAGCCTAGCCCATCGACAATTTGCTTCTTATCCAGCCCAAAAACTTCACCCACAAGACAAGCTGCTCCAAGATTTTCTAATTGGTGTGAGCCTACTAAACTTGTTTTTGTTCTGTAAGATCCAAGACTCGTTTTTATTACGACACCTCCAGGTTCTAACAAAACAACTGCATCGCTATTAGATAATTGACCGTAACTTTTCATGGCACCACCTACATAATCTTTAAAGTTAATTTTCGTTTGATCATGGATAATTATTTTCTCAGCATACTCAGAAATCGACAGTTCTTCTTTAGCTACTTCTGTAAGCGAGTCAAAAAATTCCATATGCTCGGGAGCGATGGGGGTTACGACTCCAATATCAACTTTTAGGAATTTCCCAAATTCTGCAATCTGACCTGGAGCGTCGGTACCCAATTCTAAAACAACCACCTCGTATGGGTAATGTTTTATTGCCGAGCTCATACGTATAAAGACTACCAGCCAAGATAGCGGGTTTAGCAGTGAGGGCATTCTAAGGCCAAAAAATACCAACGGGACACTAACAATATCGTTGTAGTTACCCTGTTGCCACATTACTTTGTATTTTTGAGATAGCACTTTGGCTATAGCCGTTTTGGTACTTGTTTTGCCGACGCTACCAACAACAGCAACAACCGTCAGGGTATTCTTATTTTGCAAAGCTCTTACGTAAACCCAAGATGCAGAAACGACTATTTTTTTTAAAAAGTTCTTTGTCATATTTATCTGCCCAGGCTGTTAACTTTTCTGCGAATATTCATCTACAGATAATGTAGCAGTTAATGTATGGCTATTACAATGAGCAAATATAGCCGGATAAACTAGGACTTTTTGGTTGGCTGTTGTTGTTCTTGTTGGATTAGCTGTTGCATTCGCATTTGTAGCTCATCGGTTGAGATTGGTTGATCAGGTATAGTTGCTGGCTCCATCAAGCCATACCCGCTATATGTCTCCGTCCTAAAATTACCTTCGTAATTGATTGCCAGCAAACGATGACTGATAACATCAATACTGATATTAAGCTTGATGTCTGGTGCCTTTTCGTAACTTTCAGGATCAATCCGATTAGCATCTTTTTGGCCCAGTACTTCTTGGTATGTATTTATTAGTGTTACCAGATTTTTTTGCTTGATTGTCACCTCAAGCGTAACAGCTGGGCGACCTTCAATGAGTTCCTTCTTAGAGTTATCTATCTTGTAAACGTTGTTGGTCTTTATTGTATCTAGTATTTTTTGTGAGTCTTGATTATTTAAATTAGCAAATAAAATAGCTGAGGACATCTTGGCCTGAGTTAGTACTTGTGCGGAAGAACCCGTCAACTCGTTTGGCTTTTGACGAGCCCATACTCCTAGTATTTTATCTGCCCCGGTAGGTACTTTGCCGTTTGTAACTATGTTTGTAAAACGATAATAATCTGCGTTCTGAGTCCCCAAAGCTTCTAGTCTCATCTTGTTATCTCCGCCTGGGCCTGACTGAACTTTATCATCTACAATCCTTGCAAAAGGTCCTGGGCTGTAGCTCAAACGGATTGTTTGGGTTTCACCCATACTTGTAACAGTCTTGTCAACGCTTGTGGTTTGCAAACTACTGCTGAGCATGTCGTTCAAAACTCTATTTGGATTTGTTGCAACCCTAGACCACCAAAGCCAACCACCAACAAGAAAAACAATTACTGCTACTACAATCATCAAGCGAATAGTCGTCCTAAATGATAGTTTCTTTAACTTTAACACCTTCTTGCGATTACCCAGCTTGTTAGTCTTCTTCGGCATAATATTTCCTATATTTTAGCAGATTATTTTGAAATCTGTTAATAATTTGGTGGAGATAGAGGGACTCAAACCCTCGACCTCTACGCTGCCAGCGTAGCGCTCTAATCAACTGAGCTATATCCCCTCATTATAAATACCGCCCTAATTGTATAGCATACGAAATCATTTTGGCAGAGTTAGTTTAAATAATTCAATAAACTTTTCTTCTGATAATATTTTTGTATTTAGACTCCGTGCCTTATTCAACTTACTCTCACCTGCATTTTTGCCTACCACTAAATAATCTGTGTCCTTGCCCACACTCGACTGAAAAATCCCCCCGAATTCTCTTATTCTTTCTCCTAATTCTTCTCTGCCAACACCATCGAGCGTGCCAGTAATCACTATTTTCTTGCCACTTAGCGTACTTTTGTTTTTATTATTGTCCGCTTTAGGACTTACACCAAGCTCTCTAAATTTATTCAATAAATTATTGTTATCTTCATCAGCAAACCAAACGACAATGCTATCAGCCACTATCTCGCCGACCCCATCAACATCCATCAGAGCTTCGACTGATGCTACCGATATAGCTTCAACTGAGCCAAACGCATTTACCAGGTCGACAGCTGTCTGAGCACCTACATGGCGGATTCCCAAGCCATATAAAAACCTGTGTAATTTTGGTTGTTTTTTTTGCTCTATAGCATCTATTAATTTTTGAGCTGAAACATCAGCAAATCTGTCAATTTTTAATAAATCTTCTTTTTTGAGTTTGTAAATATCCGCTAGATCCTTGACTAAGCCAGCGTCTACTAAAGCTTCAACGTTCTTCTTGCCAAGCGTATCTATATCTAGCGCCCCTCTGCTAGCAAAATGTATTAATGCACGCTTTAAAAGAACTGGGCCGGTGGCCCCTCTAACCCTATAAACTGCTTCACCAATAGGTCTACTGAATTCTAAGTCTGGGTATTGACGATGCAGTTCGTTCTCAAAATCAAACTCTTTAGAGCCCTGTGGTCTGAGTTCTTTTATAACACCCTCTACCTGTGGAATTATATCGCCGGCCTTAAAAATAACCACTGTATCGCCTAATCTTATGTCTTTACGAGCAATCTCGTCTGCATTGTGCAGGCTAGCATGCTGGACGGTTGTACCAGCGATATGTATTGGGTCAAAAACTGCAACTGGAGTTGCTGCGCCCGTTCTTCCTATGCTGATTATGATATTTTTTATCACGCCCGTAGCCTTTTCGGCTTCATATTTATAGGCCACGGCGCCCCTTGGCTGTTTACCGACTATGCCCAATTCTTCATAGATTTTTCTGTCATTAATTTTTATCACCAAGCCATCTGTCTCGAAGGGTAATTTTGATCTTTTATCTTGCCATGTATCAATAAACTGCATTACGCCACTTAAGCTATCGACAACTCCTGCTTGGCTGTTGGCTGGTATTCCAATAGCTTTCAATGATTTATAAGCAAAACTATATGTCGGTACTTCGCTCTTATTGTTTCGTAAAAGATCATAAGCCCTAAACATTAAAGGACGCGAAGCTACTAAGCTCGGATCGAGCTGGCGAATTGTCCCGGCCGCCAAATTGCGAGGGTTAGCATACGCGCTTTCACCAGCTTCACTTCGCTCTTTATTTAACTTATCAAAGTCCTTTTTGAGCATAACTATTTCACCACGGACCTCTGTCTGTCCTTTAAGCAAATTATCGTACCCTTTGGTAGGCCTAAGCCTCAGCGGGACACTGGGAATAGTTTTTACATTAGCTGTCACATCCTCGCCGACAAAGCTGTCCCCTCTTGTTACAGCTTTTGAAAAAACTCCATCTTGATAAATCAATGCACAAGCAAGACCATCCATCTTTAAATCTACAAAAAACTCGTGGTCAGACTTAGTGGGCAAAAGTTTTTCCGTCCGCTCTATCCAAGACTCTATCTCCTCTCGGCTAAAAACATCGTTGAGGCTAAGCATTCTTGAGGTATGTTCGACCTTTTTGAACCCGCCTAAAAGTTTAGATCCGACCCTCTGGGTGGGGCTATCGGGTGATACCAACTCCGGGAAGGTCGACTCTAACTCTTTTAACTCACGCATCAAACCATCATAAACTTCGTCGCTTACGCTCGGATTGTCTTCCGCGTAATACTCATAAGCATACTGGTTCATCAGACTGCGAACTTTTTGGATTCTCTCTGTTGCTTCTTTTGTGTTTCTGGCCATATTTATAACAGACTCCTATAAAGAGAGTATACGTAGCCATGTGCAAAAACGAGACAAAACGACAAAACAAGATAGAAAACTAATTCCACCAATGATGGTAATACATATATGAAGGGCAGGATTATCACGGCAATCACCAAAGATATCACTACTGCTAAAACAA
>CAYTUF010000007.1:25929-27757 GCA_964441225.1 uncultured Candidatus Saccharibacteria bacterium
CTAGACAAAATAGCCAGGCGACTGTTTATTACTAAGCCACGTGGTGAGCGCAAAGCTTTCATCGGCACCATGTCTGGTAGAGTAACGATATAAAGAGCCATAAGTGAAGACAAAACCATATAGGCAGACAACAGTGTAAGTCCACTTATAAGGATCAGCCAAAAGGTTACCTCTAGAGCATTGACCGCCAAACCACCAAGAACTACTGTTGATAGTAAAAAGCTACCCACGCCAAAGGGTATCAACTGGACGGCAATAACTATAAAAACAAGAACAAAAGGGATTATTGGATACATACCGTTATAAAAAGTGTCCCTTAGACTAATCTTTTCTTGAGACACCACAGACCTAACTCCATAGATTGTTGCAAGGCTCAACACTAACCAAAGCATAGATTGGTACACCCCAACGACCTGGCCTGAACTCGAGCTTGGAGTACCGATAAGCTGAGTCAATAAAATTAGGTTTGAACCAATGGTTTGCTTGTCCTGCCCAAGTAACTCTTGAGTGGTCTGCTTTAAATCAGAAAAATTAACCGAAGCACCAGAACCCAGCGTCAGCAAAAAACCCAATAATCCACCTAGCACGGTAAGCCCTAAGAAAATCTTTTTATTATGAAAAATTAACTCAAAAGTCTGACGCGTTAATTTAATTGGACCGACCAATGGTTTTGCTGGCCTTAGCTTTTTTGTTAACTTGAAGCTTTTATATTTAGGCTCTTTCCTCTGCCTTATTTTTTTGGTCTTTACCTTTGGCATAGCTCTATTCTTTTATGGATATCTCACGCAGAAGTTTTATGCGTTTTTCTATTGGCGGATGAGTACTAAATAAACTAGACAGAGAACTTTTGCTCATCGGGTTCGCAAAAAATAGATGAGCCGTTGAAGCATTAGGTTTTTGTAATGTCGAACCTGCCTGTTCAATTTTTTCTAAAGCCTGGGCTAGCCCCTCTGGGTAACGTGTCGTCAGCGCACCAGTAGAATCTGCCAAGTATTCTCTCTTCCTAGATATTGCCAACTGAATAGCCCCAGCTATAAGAGGTGCTAAGATAATCGCTAATATTCCAAGTAAAGCAAGGTAGGAGTTATTTTCTCTGCGCGCCCCCCAGCTGGACCACCATATTAAATCTACCAACACGGAGACCAGCGCGACTAATGCGAATGCATACATAGAGACCCGTATATCATAATTTTTTATATGTCCTAATTCGTGCGCCAAAACACCCTCTAACTGTTGATCGTCCATCAAATCAAGTAGACCTCTCGTCACGCAAACCGCTGAGTTTTTAGGGTTACGCCCGGTGGCAAAGGCGTTCGGCGCAGGATCTTCCATAATATAGACTTTAGGTGTTGGTAACCCATCGGTTATAGCTAGATTCTCAACCATTCTATAAAGTCTGGGGTTATCTTTCTTTTGTATTTCCTTAGCTCCATTAAGAGCTAACGCCATTTTAGACCCACTATAATACGTAAATCCCGCATATATTAGACCACCTATCAACACATAAGGGGTTAGGGCGCTGTCTCCGAAATATGAACTAACAATCCAGGACAATGCTCCCACAAAGATCATAAAAAAAACAAATAAATAAAAAGTTTTTCTCTTATTTGAAGCGATACTTGAATACACTTTTTGTTACAATCTCCTTGGGCTAGCTAAAGAGGGCTTAGAATTTAGCCTCTGGTGGTTTGTTAACTTTATCTGCCTCAACTTCGTCAACCTCAAAAAATTCTCGTACCTTAAAACCCATCATCCCGGCAAAAATAATATTAGGAAAAGTCTTAATCTTAATATTCAAATCTCTTGCAGAACCGTTATAAAAACGCCT
>CAYTUF010000007.1:27767-30951 GCA_964441225.1 uncultured Candidatus Saccharibacteria bacterium
CTGCTTGGATTTTGTCCTCAGTATCAGTTAGTTCTTCTTGTAAGTGTAGGAAGTTTTGATTGGCTTTAAGATCTGGGTAATTTTCTGCAACCGCAAAAAGGCTCTTTAGGGTGTCGGTAAATGCATTCTCTGCTTTTGCTTTATCTTTTGGAGATTCAGCATTCATAGCCTCGCCACGAGCTTTGGTTACATCTTCAAAAACCGATTTTTCATGCTTAGCATAACCCTGTACCGTACTAATAAGATTTGGAATAAGATCGTATCGTCTTTTTGTTTGAACATTGATGTCGCTCCAAGCCTCATCAACTCTTATCTTTGTTCTTACCAGTCCATTGTAAATAGCAATTAGTACAATCAAGACTACGACTACGATGCCAATAATAATATATATCATATCTTACCCCTGTTAATTATCATCTATTATTATAGCACACTGTCTGCAGAAAATTTATAGTAATTCTACTTGAGTGACGAGACTAAAACTTATTTTGAGCGAAACTGCTGGTTTGCGTCAATCGTTAGCTGTTAATATGGGGTTATGGAGATAGTACTACTCGGACATATGGGGCGTGACGAAGCAGTTGCTGAAAGGCTTGCGAAAGACCACCGTTTGCACGCTATTGGACAATGGGAAAATCCAGGGTTAGTTGATAAGGCTATTACCGCTGGTGGACAATTCCAAGTCATAAACGACATTGCTAACACAGAACAAGTTGCTGACTATGTTGAGCACATTCAGCCCGATATGTTCCTGACTAACTTTGATGACGCATTGGCGGCTGGTGTGGTTGATGTGCTAAAAAGACGTATTGAAAACGGCACGTTGAAAGACCTATACATTCCAAGCCCAGACAGATCTGCGTCTCGCATTGAGTGGGATAAGTTCTATTTACGAGAACTGGTTGAGGGCATAGCCCCAAAATATAATCCGATAAACTTTATGGCTGAAACTCGAGGGGATATTCATACGGCGATCGAATATTTTGAAAGTCAACATACCCAAATTGCCATAAAACCTCGTGGTTTGACTGGCGGTAAGGGCGTCAAGGTTATGGGCAAGCATTTCGATTCGTTTAGTGAAGGTCGAGCATACGCACTCCAGTGTATAGCAGGTAGCGAACAGACTGGTGTTGAAATACAAGAAAAAATCGAGGGGCATGAGTTTACTTTGCAACTTTTGACAGACGGGAAAACTCTCATTAAGCCACCTGTAACCTACGACTATCCCTACCGTGAAGACGGCGACACGGGGCCAGGAACTGGTGGTATGGGAACATTCTCTATGGAAGATGGCTTGCTACCGTTTGTTACGCAAGCCGATTATGACGAAGCTATTGAGTTAATGGAAAAGTTACTATTAACCCTTAAGGAAAGGGGTCGGGACTACAAAGGTGTGCTGTACCCAACTTTTTTCAAAACGGCGAATGGATTAAAAATAGTTGAAACAAACGCACGAGGTGGCGACCCGGAACTTATCAACATTATTGACCTTATGGAAGAAGATGTTGATCTGGGCGACGTACTGAGGTCAATCGCAACAGGTGAATTAGCACAAGATCAAGTCCGTTATAAGAAAAATGGGTCTGCTATGCTTTATCTTGTATCGCCCGATTACGGCTATCGCAAAGGTATGCCGTATAAGTTCACCATGGATGCAAGTGCAATCGAAGCGCTGGATTGTAATATTCGATTTGCGGCTACCGAACATATCTCTAGCAACACTTATAAAACTGTTGGTTCGTCAAGAAGCGTCGGTATCTCTGCGCTAGGTAGAACTGCATGGGAAGCAAGGGATAAAATACACCAAGCAATTCGTGCTGGATTTCGACAACCTCTACCGCTTGATTATCGCTTTGATGTAGCGAACGAAACCTATATCAATAATTTGCGCTAACATAGCTCACACACCCCACACGAAACCAAATAAAAACCGCCCGTGAGAGCGACATTTCTGGAAAAATCCCATTTTTGGTGGGCGAGGAGGGACTCGAACCCTCATGCCGTTGGCACGGATTTTAAGTCCGCTGTGTATACCAATTCCACCACTCGCCCTAGATTTTTAATTTGGAGGCACGGACCGGATTTGCACCGGCGTACGTGGTTTTGCAGACCACTGCCTAACTCCTCGGCCACCGCGCCACACCTATATTATACTTGGTGCGCGAGAGAGGACTTGAACCTCCACGTCCAATAGGACACTACGACCTCAACGTAGCCTGTCTACCAATTCCAGCACTCGCGCAGAGCTTCTATTAGTTAGAATAAGGATCTTGGTCGATAAAATCAACAAATTTACTTCTTTTTCTAGCTAAACATGGGACGTCATCAGAATAATACATGAACCGATATATTTTTTTTGAATCTGTTTTAGCATAGCTCAAAGACTCAGCACTCCTTGCTCTTTTAATTCTCCCACCCTCCAATAAAATTAACTCTTTGTTTTTTTGCTTCATCCAAGACAGAAACTTATTGCTCGCAGATGTAAACTCGCAATAGTACATTAAACTATTCGCCCAACGCTTGTCCCAATATCCGTGTATTGTACCGTCGCCATCAAAATAACCCCGAAGAAAGTCTCTATAAAATATATCTGCGACTATTAGTGGTCCTAGGGTCTTACTTTTATTTGGTGTTAAACCCACCGCTAGCAAGAAATCATAAAATGATACGTCACTAACCTGCACCCTATAAGATAGTTGCCCAGCCCCATTCTTTTTAGACCCAATTTTGGCTGATGTACTAATAATTGATCTGTAAGTTTCTAATAATTGAATGTCCTTCGAGGTCAAATCTATGTGTCTCTTATCTGATGAAAGGCAACCATCAGACGCGACAAGACCTACACAATAGGCTAAGTTTGCTGTCCACTCGTACGTCTTTCTTGGTTTATATCGCACGCTCATATACATATAGTCTACCATTTTTAAACAATTCCTTCTATGGTATACTCTATCTGTTGTGGGCGGTTAGCTCAGTTGGCTAGAGCACTTGTTTTACACACAAGGGGTCACAGGTTCGAGTCCTGTACCGCCCACCATTTAATTTGCCCCTCCGGGGCACAAAGATTATTGCACAATAACGTTAACAATTTAACCAAATTTATTTGGCTCTTTAGCTCAGTTGGTAGAGCAGAGGCTTGAAGAGCCTTGTGTCCTCGGTTCGAGTCCGAGAGGAGCCACCAAAA
>CAYTUF010000008.1:0-30905 GCA_964441225.1 uncultured Candidatus Saccharibacteria bacterium
CGGGCAAGGTTAGAGACGCTATCGATGAGCCAGGTGCGAGTCTCGGTATTGGTTTTTTGGTCGGTCAGCGATCTACCCTCCCCCAAGATTTAGTCAATAGTTTGCAGATCTTAGGGCTAACGCATATTGTGGTGGCGAGCGGTTACAACTTGACTATACTGGTCAGGTTAGCTCGTAGATTATTTGAAAAAATCTCAAAATACTTAGCAACTGTCTCGGCTTTTGGCCTAATGATGCTATTCATTTTTATGATAGGTTCTAGCCCATCGATGATTAGAGCTGGGATAATAACAACACTTTCTTTGCTGGCTTGGTATTTTGGAAGAAGCATAAATCCTGTTATCTTGTTGGCCTTTACGGCTTCGCTGACTGCTATGATTAATCCGTTTTATATTTGGGGCGATATTGGTTGGTACCTATCCTTTTTTGCTTTTGCGGGGGTTGTTATCCTTTCTCCTCTGTCAATCAGTTATTTTTTTGATGCAGAGAAACCTAACACATTTTTACAAATCGTAACCGAAACCACCTCTGCTCAACTTATGACTTTGCCAATCGTGGCGCTCACCTTTGGGCAGATTGCCCTATTGGCTATCCCTGCTAATACGCTCATTTTACCTTTTATCCCCTTAACGATGCTTTTAACGTTTCTTTCTGGGCTATCGGTTGTGGTACTGCCTTTTGTTGCTCCATTTATCGCTTGGCCGACACAGGCTATCTTAAATGGCATGATTAAAATATCTGATTATCTTGCTAACCTGCCGATGGCCCAGAAAGAAATTCATTTAACCTTGATTGGCGTAGCAAGCTATTACGTCATAATTGTATTTGTAATTTTGTGGCTAAAGTCTCAAACAAAACACAATTTTACGTGTGATAACGTTGTTGAATAAACTTGACGGAGTTATTAACAATAAGCATAATAAAAACTAAATTTTTTATGAAAACAAAAATCATCAGGTCTTTATGTCTAATTGCTTCGCTAGTTTTTACTTTGACACCACTAAATAGCGTTAATGCAATTACCGATAGTTCTACTCCTGCCACAGCTTCAAAGGTTATTATTGACGAGGTAAAACTAGGGGGTGACGGCGAAGTAAATATAAACGGTACAAAAACTAAAGAATACATAGTTCTTTACAATCTTACTGACTCGGGAGTGGACTTAACTGACTGGAAAATCGAATACGCAAAAGAAGGTTATAATTCGAATAACTGTAACGCGGGAAACTGGTCTAACTTCAGCCTTGGGTATAGTCGTACTATAGGCGGCGAGCTTGCGGGAAATAGTTTAAGTCTGCCGATAAATTATGGCCTTAACGACAGTGGATCAGGATCTCTTAGGATCATAGACGATACCGACCAAGTTCATGACCTAGTTAGCTGGAAAGATAAAAATGATCCCCCGTGTGTAGACGGAGCGCCAACCCTTAAGCCGGCAGTCGGAAAAACTATTCAAAGATATATTGATTGTCAGGGGTTGTCTGTCGATACAGATGATAACGTTAAGGATTTTGCTAATAACCAAGAGCTAAGCCCTGCCTCACTGAGCGGGATTACTGATCCAAGGCTTACCTGCGATGACACCTCAGGGGATGATGAAGTGCCACCAGATAATACGCCTGGCATGGGCGGTCAGACAGGTGACTCTAGGGCGAATTGTAAGGGAGTAATTATCAATGAAATTCTACCCAACCCCGCAGGTTCAGATTCGGGTAAAGAGTTTATCGAACTTTATAATCCGTCTAATAAACAAGTAGCTTTATCCGGTTGCTTCTTAGAGCTTTCCACCAATAATAAGAAGTTTATTTTTTCGGATGAACTGATTGAGCCAAATGGTTTTCTTGTTATTAACGCTACAGACTCAGGGTTGGTTCTACCCAATACGTCAGGAGCCTCGCTTTGGTTGGTGGACTCTGATAATAATGAATTCCAGGTTAGCTACCCGGGTGGGTTAGAGGACGATACGGCTTGGGCTTTTTCGGACGGTAAGTGGCAAAAGACTCATCAGGCGACGCCAGGAGAAGAAAATATAATCCTCGTCAGTAAACCTTGCCCATCTGGACAAATCAGAAATCCAGTGAGTAATCGTTGCGCCAGTATAGTATCAAGCATAAATGTACTTACCCCTTGCGCTCCCGGCAAGGAACGCAACCCAGCTACAAATCGTTGTAGAAATGTAGTGAGCAAAGTAGGTTCGCTAAAATCTTGTGCACCAGATCAGGTTAGAAATCCAGAAACTAATCGTTGCAGAAAGATAAATAGCACCTCTTCTCTGAAGCCATGCGCTCCTGGGCAAGAACGTAATATTCAGACCAATCGTTGTCGCAAGGTGTTGGGCGCCACTACCGCTAACGGCTCCAATTTTGATAAAGTCAAAGACGTCCCAGCAAAAAACATATCAAGAAGCGTTGGGTGGTGGCTGGTCGGAGTGTCTATCTTGGGAATTATTGGCTATGGTCTTTTTGAGTGGCGCAAAGAACTTGTTTCAGCGTATACCGACATAAAGTCTAAGATTAGCCCTTAGCGAGATTTTCTAGAAGCCCGATACTTTGGTAAAAGAGATTCTAAAACTTCTGTTGAATTTTCTGCTAAGCCAAGACCTGAGTATTCCATGCCGTTCGGTAGGGTCGTAGTGCATAGTTGTATATAATTTTCCGCAGTGTATCTTTCTATTAGCTCGTCGTGTTCAACTCTTGGCATAATATCGTTCTCACTCAATCCATGGTTGACGGTTTGATAGACCCTGTCTTCTATAGGAGTGTTTGAGATGACTATTCCATGAGGATTCTCTGGGTGCACACCGTGATGTCCAACGGATAGCAAAGTTCTTTGTAGATGGTCTAGTTTTTTAAAGTCGCTTGGCTTGTAAAATGTCCTGTCGAATAACCTGCCACCAGCCTGGTTAAAAAGAAATACTAGTTTCTTTGTGCTATTTCGCTTTCTCTTCCTAGCTGAGTTGGTGGCTCGTGCACCCAGCTCGAACTCGACGATTTTAGCTTCTGGGTCTTTCTGCGTCTCTGAGTTTTTGCTAAAGCCTTCCATGATTGTTTCCTCCCTTAGTATTTAACCGCATCGACTGGGCCTAAAGTTATTATATCTGGCAAACTTGAGTGCAAAGAATCTAGTAGTTCTGTTTTAGGAATTCTCTGCCCGGCGCTCATATTTATTGAGCCTAATTTGATTTTTGCTTGTGGCTTTTTTGAGCTTGACCCAAGAGTCCTGTCGTAAATACTTTTTTCGATCTCCTCTTTTTCGCCTCGAAGCAGTAAACCGCCTCTGTAAAAGTTATCGTTTTTATCGTCAACTACCAGGCTAAGGCTATAGCGCTTTGCCTGTCTGGGGTCGCTATTTATTTGAATTCGGTTAGGTCGAATTTCAGCCTCATTGTTTGCTGTTGGGCCAAGTGATGTTTGGTTTTTTAAGATAAAAACATACGCTCTAATCTGAGCAGAGATGGACTCTTTATCGGTATAGGAAGTCAGGTCAAGGTTGCCACGGTTTGCAAGTTTTGTAGCGCTAATATAGCTGATGGCAGGCTCTCTTCTTGGTATAAAAACGCCCGTTTCGCCTAGCATATCCTGCAGGGTGCCTGTAATTGATTGGTCCCATCCGCAGATCATAGCCCTACCGATGCCGACGGCTAATAGTGGTTGCTCGGTACTAACAGGAGCTTTTTCTGAAATATTTTCGTAACTATTCATAGAAACAACTATTTTACCATAAATCAACAATTAATCCAATACTACAGGTGCCTTTTAAATAAAGACCAGTTGGTTAATCTTTTAACCGTGGCAAGAGAGTATTTTCTAGATTTTTAATCCAGTCTATAGCGATCGGTAAATTACTATGTAAGGTAATAAGTCGGTTATTGCATTCCTTCTCGCCCATCTCTTTGCTCAAGGGCATTATTGGTTGTTTTTTTGGCGGTATTTAGTCTAGTATTGACTATGCAAGACTCATCAAAATTGTTTTGGAGACCTCGTAGTTAGATCGGTCATTAGAGTGGCCGGCCTGGGTGAAAATTAAGTGACTGTTTGGCAGGAGCTTGTTGAGTTGATAAGCCGTAACTGGCGGGCAAACAACATCGTACCTTCCCTGCACTAGCCAGATGGGCATAGATAATTTTTTTGCGTTATCAAAGATATAATTTTCTGGCAGGAAACAATTATTGCTAGTAAAATGGATTTCTATTAACATCTGGGTTGTGTCGAAATCTTGATAGTTTTGAGGCGTATGCCGATCGTCCAGGCTAAGAAGTGAGCCTTCGAGTTCAGAAATTGCATAGATAGATTTCTTGGCTGCTGATTTGTCTTTGCCCAGTGCTTTTTGCTGATGGAAATTCATCGGGTTGCCATGATGTGATTTGGGCGTTCTAGTAAGGAATTGATCCCAGACATCTGGGAAGTAGTCCTTCCAGCCACCCTTAAACAAAAAGTCGTTCTCTGTTTGCGTGCCGGTAAATATCCCCCCAAGCACCATAGCATGAATTTGCTTTGGGTATTTAATGGCATAAGCAAAAGCCAGGCAAGACCCCCATGAGCCACCAGCTACAATAAATTTTTGGAGCCCTAGGTGCTCGACAATTTTTTGGATGTCTTCGACTATGTCTTGAGTCGTGTTGTGCTTAACTGACCCACTAGGAGTACTCTTTCCAGATCCTCGTTGATCAAAAAATATCACGCGTTGCTTAGCGGGTACGAATCGTTGTTTGTATCCATCGCTAAACCCATTGCCTGGCCCGCCATGCAAAAAGACAATCGGATATTTGGCATCTTTTTTGCCCCAATCATGAACATATAGCTTGTGACCATCACCAACTGGCAACATCAATTCTTTGTTGGTAAATTTATCTGGTGTCATTACCTGTAAGTTTATAATTTAACAGTTCAAACGTAAAGAGCTTATGTTTACAACATAAACTTGCTTAAATTTCATAAAGATAGTATATTCTAACCCACATAAAGAGAGGTATTTATGAAGAAAATTACATTATTTAGATTGTTAGCATTTGTAGGGTTAGTAATAGGTTTCTCTTGGTTGACTGCGCCAAGCGCATACGCAGCTGCAGATTCCGATAATGATTCGGTTGTGGATTCAGTGGAAGATTCCATGCCTAATGATGGCGACAATAACTATGATTTTACCCCAGATTCAGAACAGGAAAATGTAGCATCTTTGCTAAACCCCAATGATCAAGAAGCGCCGAATGCGCCTGTAACCTTGCAGGTGGACAGCACTGTTAGTGATTGTAGAGAAATTTGTCCAAACGCTTGGAAGATAGATAATTTTAAGCCAGTAGACCCAAAGACATTACCAACTCAACCTGACGGAAAGATATTCCCTCTTGGAATGTTCGATATTAAACTTTCATGCCAGCCAATAGGTGAAAGTCAATCAGATTGCAATGATTACGAATTTAACCCCGAGACAGAGAGCTATGAGCCAATTCCTATACCCGCCAATCTGAAGCTTATCTTTAATAGGGTTTTGGATACTTCAAATTGGACCACACAAAAATATGACCCAAACACCGACTCTTACAAAGATTTTTCAGATTATATAACGATTGAGCCAGAAAATACTGACTTTGGGTACGCAAGGACAGTATTGTCGTGGTCTTTGATTGACGGAGGTGAATGGGATAGTGATGGAGTAATAAATAATCTTATCAGCGACCCAATTGGCCCTTCGGTTCCAGTCCCAACTCTGGCTACTGGTTATGCCAAAAAAACAGCTACTACACCTGTAAATGTAAACGAGCTAGCACACACAGGATCTAACGATCGACTTGCTATTATTGCTGGTATCATTTTCGTTGTTAGTGGCGGCCTGCTACTGCCAAAACGAGAAAACCTTAAGGGTTAACAATGATAGTTTGATTATTAACATACATAATCAATCCGATTGCCATCACGATCAGTAGAAGTAAAATAACTGTTCGATATGATTCTTTCACTGCTTAAGTTCTCCCCGGATAACAATTCTTTGCGCATCAGAGAACATTGGGTAGCAGGTGTAGAGTGTAAGGGTCGGCGTTTTTGTGGGGGCTTCAATATATGTATCTGTTGGTTTGACTATTTTTCTTTCGGTAACTACGTAATTGTATCTTTTCTTTTGCCATAAAAGATCTATTTGATCACCGACCTTTGTACGATTAAGGCTATAAAATGGTGTTATTGGGTCTGTGTAGGTAAAATTATGACCGACTATCACCATGTTGCTTTTTTCGGGGTTGACACTAGATGCTGGACGCCGCCAAACGTTGCCATTATTTATAACTGAGATATCTTGCCCCTCTACGACCTTTGCGTTGATTTTAGATGACTTTATAATAACTCTATTTTCGGACTCAGCTAAGTATTTTTCGGGAGTGGGCGCCTTTTTTAGTCGGTACGAAGACTCCGAGATTAACGGCAAGATTACAAGGTACAACCCAAGACATATTAGTAAACCAGCTAAAAATCTGTTGATATGTTTGAGGGTAATGCGTGCCATCAAAAGTATTGTACTAGTTATAGTGCGCGCTAACTAGGTTGGTGCTAGGATTGACTAGTAGTTGATCACAAAAAAAGAGCCTTTTTAGGGGCTCTAATTTTGTTGGTGGGAACAACTAAAAGTTGCTCTACCAAAACATTACTTTGCAGTAATGACCACCTCAACGATGGTATGTATTACTATACACCCGGCAATTATTTCCTTGCAAGCCTGCCTGTGCATAAACTGTCTCATTTTTGTGACCAATTTGTGCAAAACAAGTGCATAAATCTAGCCTTTACATCTGTTAAATTCCGTTTCGCCTTTTTTGTTGAGGCTCATCAGTACGACCCTTATTCGTAGACGGAAAGACAGGCAAGAAGGAAGGAAAAGAGTAGTTGTTGGGTTGCTTTAGGGCAACCAATGTATAAGCGCGCTTATAGGTCGTTGACCCACTTGAACACTTACGTCCAACAACTAGACATCCATTTCATGGGAGTTTAGGGGGGCTATTACTCTCATCTCTATTCCAAACCTTCTGCCTGTCTTTTCCGCCCGCGCGGTGGAGGCTAGTAGCCTACCCGGGCGGGGGTGAACGACCTGTGTTGAAGCTTGCCATGCGCTTTAATCCTCCCCTACTAGTTGGATTTACGCGAACGCTGAGCTTATAAAAGCCAGCAAATTTCTACAGCTCTTCGGGTAAGAAGAGTCAAAAAGAAAAGGATTTTCCTAGTATGTTAGCTCTCTTACTTCAGCGAAGGTCTCCTTCTGTTGATGGGATAGTTTATCCGCTTTCGAGTTTAACGTTGTCGTAGCATCTTTGCTACCGCTAAGCCCCTTATTCTTATCCTTAAGATAAGACGGTAAAAATATACTTAAACTATTTACACGTAGCCCAAAATATACTTTCATCGCCTTATCTTTTTCCTTAATTTGCCTGTTTTAATGTTCATCCGAATCAAGCTCCATTTTGGAGCGACTCAAGGATTAACTATATTTATACTCTTTAAATAATATTTGTCAATAGCTTTGGCTTATCTTACTTAGCTAAAAAATGGCTCAAGACCACAGCTTGATTGTGAGTTTGATCCTTCGCCCCATATAAAAGAGTAACTTTAGGATGAGCCTTTATAGCACTTCGGAGCTCTTTAATGGCAGGATTGCTCTTGAGCTCTTTTATGTAACGATTTTTAAATTCTATAAATTTTGCTGGGTCATGCCCGAACCATTGGCGTAGTTCGTTTGAAGGCCCTACCTCTTTTAGCCAGAGATCGATCTTTGCCTTTTCTTTACTGATCCCTCTTGGCCATAACCTGTCGACTAGAATGCGATAGCCGTCGCTCTCTTTGGCTGGCTCATAAATACGCTTAATAGAAATTTTACTCATCATCATTATTATTATACGCCCCTCAAGCAAATGTTGTATTTATTATACTAGGGGTAGGTCGCCAAAAACCTTGACTATAAAATTGATTTTAGTATTCTAAAAATTCGTGCTTTTTTATTTTGGTTGAAAATTTGAGAGGTACGAATAGCTAGGCGTGAGCTTTATAGATTGGTGGATAAGCTTATTTATCAGACTAGCTAAAAACATTAATTATGCAAACGAACTAATTTAGGAGGGTTTTAATGCAAAGAACCGCTATAAGAGCGGGGTTATGCTTTTTGTGTCTAATAATATTTAAAACAAGTACAGCGAGCGCGCTTACCCCGCCAGACGTCATATTTAGTGACACGTTACTTGAAAATAACGATTTAAGCGCTTTGGTACTTGGAGAAGAGATAAAAACAAAAAAAGAAACAAGACAGCCAGTTATATATGAGGTGAAACCAGGTGACTCCTTGGTGACAATTGCTAAGATATATAAAACTTCATGGCAAAGGATTTTTGATAACAACACTTCTATTTCCTCGCCTGATTTAATAAATCCAGGCGATAAGCTAGAGATTCCAGACAAAGACAAGAAGCTAAAAAAACGTTTAGCCGAGCCTGTTCGAGTTGGACAAAGCTCAGAAGTTATTAGTACCAAGAAGAATGAATCTACACCAATAAAATATTCTGCTTCGGCTTCTGGGAATGGGTATGTTCGTGGTTACTGCACGTGGTATGCCAAAAGTCGTCGAGGTGATTTACCAAACAATCTAGGTAACGCTGACACATGGACAGCTAGAGCGTCTGCACAAGGGTTTTCAACTGGTTCAAGACCTAGGACTGGAGCTATTGGCCAACAGGGTATGCATGTAGTCTATGTCGAGAGAGTCAATCGGGGCGGCACCGTTACTGTTAGCGAGATGAACTACGCTGGTTTTGGTGTGATTAGCTCTAGGACTGTTCCGGCTAGCTATTTTAGCTATATTTACTAAAACCGTTGACTAGCTGAGGCGAAGGCTTCGTGTTTTTTTGCACCAGGGGTTGATTTAGCTTATGTTTACCTCTATAATTTAAGGCGTAAAAACAAACTTAATAGCTATTTAACGAAAAAAAGAAAAATGAAAGTACTTATGCTGGGGTGGGAGTTGCCACCCCATAACAGTGGTGGGCTTGGCGTTGCATGTTATCAGCTTTGTAAGTCTTTGAGTCAAAAATCTGTTGATATCGAGTTCATACTTCCCTACACAGCCCAGCATAACTGTGATTTTATGGATATAAAATAAGCTCTGCCTCAAGATGCATCTAATTTTTTACGCGCAGGGTCGGCCTATGATAGTTTTAAATACGCCCTTAAAGAAACCGGAGAGATAGAATGGATTGACATCCACGGTCAGATGGCTTTGTACGAGGAAGCCGTGGCGAAACTTGCCAATGTCGAGGAATTTGACATTATCCATGCGCATGACTGGCTAACCTGCCGAGCTGCCCTTCGTGCTAAAGAAAATTCGGGTAAGCCTCTGGTACTGCACATCCACTCAATCGAAGCCGACAGAGCTGGTGGGCACGGTCGTGGCAACCCGTATGTACGAGAGATAGAACAGCTAGCAATGTTGATGGCAGACAGGGTTATTGCAGTTTCTGCTCACACCAAGAAAGCCATCGTTCGTGAATACGCTATCCCTAAAGATAAAATAGAGATCGTCCACAATAGCATCGATAGAGATTGGTACGAATCTCTGGATGAAAATAACGCTTATAAATATCTCGAGAAGATGAAATCTCGAGACTACAAGGTGGTTGTTAATATCGGTCGGATTACCATACAAAAGGGCCTATATAACTTCTTAATATCTGCGAAAGAAGTAATCAAAAGAGCTCCAAAGACTTTGTTTCTGATAGTTGGCAGTGGCGAACAAGAACAAGAGCTACTGGAGCTGTGTGCCCAGCTTGGCATTAGTAGAAATGTAATTTTTACAGGTTTCCAAAGGGGTAAGAATCTACGCGATGCTTTTGCAATTGGTGATCTGTTCGTGATGCCGTCAGTTTCTGAACCATTTGGGCTTACCCCACTCGAGGCGGTTGGCTACGGTACGCCAGCGCTTATCAGTAAACAATCTGGGGTCGCTGAAGTTTTAAGAAATTGTCTAAAGGTGGATTATTGGGACACAGACGAGATGGCCAATCAGATAACTGCTGTGGTCCAAAATTCTGGATTGGGCGAGGAGCTTCATAGAAACTCGCTCAAAGAATACGAAACACTAAGCTGGGAAAACGCTGCCAATAAACTCATAAAATTTTACAATCAGCATACCCTTGGAGGTTATATCGCATGAAGTCAATAAACCTCTATATGCACGTGCACCAACCATTTAGGATGCGCCGTTATACGATATTTGATGCTAGCGAAAATCATGATTATTTTGATGCTAAACCAGACGATCCAGCCAATAACGAAAACATTATTCATAAAGTTGCTACGAAGTCTTACTTGCCGACCAACAAGAAGCTTTTAGAACTGTTAAATAAACACCCAGAGTTTAAGTTTAGCCTATCAATTACCGGTACGGTTCTTGAACAGTTTGAGAAGTGGGCGCCAGCTGTATTGGAGTCTTTCCAGGAGTTAATTCGTACCGGCCGAGTCGAGATAGTCGCAGAAACTTATCATCACAGTCTGGCATTTTTTTATTCTTTGAGCGAATTTGAAGTTCAGGTCAATATGCACCGAGAAAAGATAGAAAAATTATTCGGACAAACGCCTAAAATCTTTAGAAATACGGAGCTTAGTTACAATAACGATTTGGCGATTTGGGCGGATCGTAAAGGCTACAAGGGTATTTTGGCAGAAGGTTGGGATCCAGTGCTCGGCTGGCGTAGCCCAAATTTTGTTTATAAACCTATTAATACCGAAAATATAAAACTACTGATGAAAAACTATAAATTATCTGATGATGTAGCTTTTCGCTTTGGCGATCAAGACTGGAAAGAGTGGCCACTTGGTGCAGATAAATTTTCTCATTGGATGAGCTCCACAGACGATGCAGAAGTTTTTAACCTGTTTATGGACTATGAAACTTTTGGCGAACACCAATGGGAGCATACTGGTATTTTTGAGTTTTTAGACCACCTGCCAAGCGAATGGCTAAAGACTACGGGGAATACTTTCTCTACCCTGAGCGAAGTTATCGAGAAATTTGAGCCGAAAGACGAAATTGATACTCCGCAAACAACGACTTGGGCTGATACCGAGCGAGATCTTTCGGCTTGGCTAGGCAACCCGATGCAACAGCAGGCGATAACTTCTCTTTACGAGCTAACAACGCCTATCGTTGAGCTTAACGATTGGGAGCTAATAGAGGATTGGCGCAAACTCCAGACCTCTGACCATTTTTATTATATGTGTACAAAGTGGTTTAATGACGGTGATATTCACGCATACTTTAGCCCATACGATACTCCATACGAAGCGTTTATGAACTTCATGAATATTTGGCACGATTTAAAATCTCGGTTGATGGACAAAGGGGTCGATATATAGATGGCGCGCCCGGTAGTTTTGAGTAATGGTCAGCTTTTTGTAGGCCTTGACGAGCATGGTTTGGTTCATGATTTTTATTATCCATATGTAGGTTATGAGAACTTAACAAATGCTCGGAGTTTACAACATAAGATTGGTGTTTGGGTTGAGGACAAATTTAGCTGGGTAGACGATGGTTCGTGGGATATTTCTGTTGATTTTGAACAAAATGCGTTAATCAGCGATATCAAACTAGTTAGTTCTAACCTGCAAGTTTCGCTACAATTTAAAGATTTTGTAGATAGTGAACATACAGCATTTATACGTAACATAAAGGTAGAAAATTTGAGCGATGAGCAAAGAGATATTAGGGTTTTTATGCACCAGGTTTTTCAGATTTCCAGACGTGGGCGAGCTGATACTGCCCTATTTTCTCCCAAACATAGATACATTTTGAATTACAAAGGTAGGCGTTGTCTAGCCATCGCAGGCAAGATTGACAACACCGAGAGTTTTGACCAGTTTGCAGTAGGAAGCTACCAGGTAGATGGCAAAAATGGTACGTTTTACGATGCCGAAGACGGCGAACTAAGCGGTAACTTAGTAGAACACGGCGGGGTTGATAGCGTACTACGTTTTAGAAGAGAGGTTGGCCCCCGAGAAAGTTTTAATATTGATTATTGGATTGTAGCCGATCCAGAATTTGACGGCGCACAAGAGATTCATAATAAACTAAAACAAGAATCCATAGAGCATCGTATGGAACTAGTCCGAAATAATTTTAGTCAATGGATAGCGCCAGCGCTCGAGAAAATTAGCCCGATTGAAGATGAGCTCCATAGAGAGATGATTCTAAAAAGCTTGCTAATTATAAAAGCCCACTGTGATGAAAAGGGGTCAATTTTAGCCAGTGGCGACAGTAGTATTTTTAATTATGGAAAAGATTATTACTGTTATTGTTGGCCCAGAGACGCGGTTTATGCTCTCCAGCCACTTATAAGACTTGGGATTTTTGAAGAAGCCAGGCGTTTTTATAAGTTCACAGATGACGTAACGCACGAGGACGGATACTTATTTCATAAATACCAACCAGATAGAGCTGTTGGTAGCTCCTGGCACCCTCTTATGAGACGTGGAGAGCCGGAACTGGCTATTCAGGAGGATGAAACCGCATGCGTGATAATTTCGATTTTTGATTATTTTTCTTCATCAGGCGACGAAAAATTCGCTAGGGAGTATTTTGATAAATTTATCAAACCTGCATCAGATTTTTTGGTAAGTTTTGTTGACGAGCAGACTAGTCTGCCTCATGCGAGTTACGATTTGTGGGAAGAAAAATTTTTAACTACTACCTATAGCTTATCAATTACAATTGGCGCCCTAGACAGTGCAGTAGCACTTGCAAAAAAATTAGATCGCGAGGAAGAGTCGCATAGTTGGCGCATAGCGGCCGAAAAGTTTAGAAGTTCTATCGGTGCGCTCTATCATCCAGATGGATTTTTTAGAAAAGGTTATCTTTTGAGCTCCAACGGAGATTTAGAATATGATAATACAATTGATATTTCTAGTTTGTACGGGCCATATAAATACGCTGGACTCCTGCCGGTTGATGAGCGAGTTCTAAAAACCGCAAAAACTGTCGAAAAGTCTTTACTGGATCAATCGCCCTCGGGTGGTGTAATCCGCCATCAGAACGACGGTTTTTTTCTATCCGATAAACAATACTCAGGCAACCCCTGGATAGTTTGCACAATGTGGCTAGCTCAATTTTATATAGGTCAGAATAAGCTAGATCAAGCAAAGAATTTAGTTGATTGGGCGTTAAATACACGGTTGCAAAGCGGAGTCCTAAGTGAGCAGTTCGATGCCGGTACCTGCAAACACGTAGGCGTTACCCCACTCGTCTGGAGTCACGCAGAGGTTGTCAAAACACTACTGGATCTATATAAAATCTAAGCTTTTCTAGCTTTTTCTAGATGCGTGGTTAAATCCTTTTCGTTAACTGTACCAATTATTCGATGGGCTTCCTTGCCATTTTTGAAGATTACCATATTTGGGATACTCTGAACCCCGTATTCTAAAGCTAGCTGGTTATTATCTTTTGACTCTTCGATATTAACTTTAATGACATCCACAGTTTTATCTAGGTTTTTAGCTGTAGACTCTAATATCGGCGTCATCGCTCTGCAGGGTGGGCACCAAATGGCCCAAAAGTCGACCAGTACAGTTTTTTTATTTTTTAAAACCTTCTCTTCGAACTCATCTCTAGTGGTGATGTTTATAAGCCCCATACTGTCTCTATATTATCTCTGTAGAGAATATTTACCGTGCTTTATTCTTTTACTAACTGCGTAGATGGTGATAGTTCCGATAATGACCCCTACGACAATGAACAACTTGTCCATGTCTATTCTCTCAAGCCCAGTGTTAGGGGCACCAGATGTATTCCCAGCCTCGTTGTCTGCGTCGTTAGAGCTATTTCTAAGAGCCAGTCCGACTGGATCTGTAATCTCTCCTACCGTATCGTTAGTGTCTAGCTCGCCATTGTCGGTGATGGTGTAAGTTACTTTAAGGGCGTGTCTTCCCTCTATGGTTGTTTCTGTAATGACAGCGCCATCAATGGTTTTGTACTCCTCGGAGTTTGGGTTGTATTTTCTGGCTACTACCTGGCTAGGGGTTAGATCTGTTTCAAAAACAAGACTAACTTCGTTATCGGTCTGCCCTGTGCTAAAACAGAAATTCACCAATCCAAGAGGATAGCTAAAGTCAGCGTCTGCTGTTGTGTTATCGACTTCTTTGGCTGTAGAAGAGCAAGTGATGTCTGTCCCTGATGGTGTATCTAGGGTTACTGCCTTGCTTGATTCGGCATCAGCAAGAGACTGGCTTGAACCTGTGTATTTCATTACCGTTAGCTTGTTGGTGTTTGCTAGATCTCGAACAGCGACTATTAATGATTTACCATCAGTAGTAATAGCCGGACTCGTTGCGCCTCCCTGGCTGACATCGCCACCTACATCAACCCAGTTTGTACCATCAAACTTTTTCACAAATGGTTTCACGGTCGGCGGTGGCCCACTAACAGAATATGACCCAGAAGCGTATATTGTTCCGTTAAGCTCAGTTAGGGCTAGAAAGCTTCCCGCGGTTGTTGTAAGGTCGTTTCCGACTTGGCTCCAGCTACCGCCGCTGGATTTAAAAACCTTTGCCCTACCAGAGTTAAAACCATCTTGCATTACCGCATAAAATTCATTACCTACTATTACTGGGGAGACATAGTTCATTAGCCCTGCTAGTGCGCTGTCATTGCTACTCACGGAAGTCCAAGTGTTGTTAACTAACTTTAAGACAGCAGTACCCACGCTATTTGTGTATTGTACAGCGGTATAGATAGTTGAATCTTTAAATAGGATAGGAACGTGTGCTAAATTCCCAGTATTGGAAGTGTCTACTAACTGTTGGCCTATTTGCACCCAGTCGGAGCCATCGAACTTTTTATAATTATAGGTTCTATAATTATATGTTGGACTTTCTGGGTCTGCTATGTCGACGTCCTGATAGGCCACGTATAGGTTGTCTTGGTCATCGAAAGCAATATTTGTGGCCTTTGCGTAAAGATCCGAGAACCCTGGGTCGTGAAATATGTTCCAGCTTGTTCCGTCGAAGTATTCTACAGTTAGTTTATTGTCGTTTGCGCCGTCGTTAAAAGCTATGTACGGCGTGCCATCGCTTTTTATAGCAAGAGAGATAAACGTAGCACTCCCAGCGGTAAAGCCAACAGAGCCAACTGTTTGCCACGAGCCACCGTTGTATTTCATGACAGTTGCTTTACTACTGTTAGCAGAATCAGTAAAGGCTACGTATATAGTACCGTTGTGCTCGGCCGTGGCCGGGTTTACTACTGCACCAGAACTTATGCCAGCTCCGCCTAGTGTTTGCCACTGCGGTGTGTCTGCGTAAGCTTTTGGCGCCAAGCTACATAGCGCTAATATCGTTAATAAAAAGCTTAAAACCACTAGTCTAAACCAACTAGCCTCAAAATACCTATACATTTTTGTTTCCATAACCCCTCGCTCTCTTATGTAGACAGCTTTTTTACTTTTAATATCCAAAAATAACTCTTATGTTTGTGGATTATAGGCTTACTCGGCGCAGTAGTCAATCCTCATTTTTTAAAAAAGGTAACCACCAAGCCGCTTTACCCAGGAGGCTCATAACAGCTGGTACTATCGTCATACGCACTAAAAACGCATCGATAAAAATCCCCACAGATAACCCAAGCCCGATAGCTTTGACTGTGGTTATGTCATTACCGATGAAGCCCGCAAAAACCGAAACCATAATAATCGCTGCCGCTGTCACTACTTTGGAACCTTGACTAAAACCAACCACCACTGCCCTTTTAGCATCTTTTTTAATTTTATAAGCCTCTTTCATGCTCGAAACCACAAAGAATTCATAGTCCATAGCAAGACCAAACAAGATACCGGTTGCCATAATTGGTACGAAGCTAACAATCGGCCCAGGAGTATCTGTTATACCCAACCAGCCCCACTGAAAGACCGCTACGATGGCGCCAAACATCGCTCCAACGCTTAGCAAATAGCCCAAGGTAGCCTTAATAGGGATTAAGATTGATCTGAATGCTACCAATAGTAAGACGATAGACAGGCCAACGATAACACTCATATAAACTGGTAGAGCATTGCTTAATTTTTGATTTATGTCTGTTTCGAAAGCGGTTGTGCCAGTTACCGTAAACTTAACGCCCTCCGCCCAAGATGCTTGATTGTCTTTACTACGTAGCGTACTTATCAGCGCTTGCGTATCAGGGTCTGACGGAGCCGATTTTGGGATAATCTGTAATACACCAGATTTGCCATCGGCGGTTATGCTGATGGGCTTGGCTCCTTCAACGTTTGGCAAGTTATCTACTGTTTTTGATAGATTATATAGATGTAACATTGGCCCATTGGTTTTAATTTGGGTGTTTATTTCCTCCAGAGCCTTGCCGGCTTGTTTCTCCATTTGTTTTTTGGCGGTTATGGATTGTGCGAGCAAGATAATTTGTTCATCGTAGCTTGAAGCATTTGCCAATTTTTGATTAAAATCTTTTTGTGTTTGCTCGATTTTTTTTGCTTTTTCTTGCTTAAAGTCGGCTATTTTTTGATTTTTTAAGAGAGTTAGCTCAGATTGACTGACGGGCTTTAACCCCTCGACTACAACCAAAAGGGGCGCATTATAGCCGGGCCCAAAACCTTTGGCTATTAAATCGTAAGCTTTTCTCTCGGAAGTATCTTTGGGCGCGTACTGGTCGGTAATCATACCGAGCTTTATAGATTTTGCTGGAATCGCTAAGACACCGATGATAATTAGGGCAAAAAATACAGCCCTCAAAGGTTTCTTCGTCAGCAGATTCCCCCATTTGTACCAAATTGTTTTCTTATCGAGAGTTGCTTTTGTTCGGTTCGAAACACTATTTTTTATCTTGATATTAGCCCAAGCTTTTTTACTCATAATCTTTTCGCCGGCTAGCCTAAACAGAGCTGGCAATATAGTAATTGAGGCAAGTGCTGCTATAGCCACGGTTGTTGCAGCTGAAAGTCCCATAACACTTATAAAAGGTATTTTTAGAACGCAAAGCCCCGTCAGTGCGATAATCACGGTGCTGGCAGCATAAACAACCGCACTCCCGGCTGTTCCTATAGCCTTCGTCGATGCTTCCTTTAAGCCCAACCCGCTTGCCAATAAACTGCGGTAACGGCTGAGCATAAACAGCGAATAGTCTATGCCAACAGCTAATCCAAGCATTACCGCCAACGCTGGTGTAGTTGAGTTAATATCAACTATTTTGCTGAGAGAAAATAGTCCTGCCATACTAACGCCTACTGCTGATAGAGCGATAATTATTGGCATCCCAGCAGACACTAAAGAGCCAAATGTAATAATCAAAACTAGTGCCGCAATTAGCACTCCCAGCCCTTCTTTTGGTCCTAATATTTTATGAGGAACTTTGTTGGCTAGATCGCCGCCAACCTCTATGGTGAGATCTGTCTGTTGCCTGGTTTTTTGCATAATTTGGCCGATATCTTCTACTGTCTGCTTACTAATAGTCCCGGCATTATCTTCTAGTGATACCTGCAGGAGCGCGGTATCACCGCTAGGGTTTATACTGCCTGGCGTAACCAGAGGGTTATAAGCTTTTTTGACCCCATTAACTTCAGAAATTTTCTGAGTGAAATTAGTTATCTCTTGCTTGTAGTTATTTATTGGCTGGGCGTTTGGTGTAGCGATGACTATACGTGCAGAACCAGCTCCCGAGCCAGGGAAAAGCTTGGTCATTTTCTCCATCCCTTTTTGTGCTTCGATGCCCGGTATGGTTATGTTACTGCTTGGTGGCTGGAAGAATATTATCGCTCCAACTGCCAAAATAATTGCAACCGAGGCCCAAAGACCAATAATTGCTTTCGGCTTGGTATAGCAATAATTAGCGATTTTTATAAGAATATTTTGAATTGCGATTACCCCGTTAAAGTTAATTTTAATTTATCTAATAGCTTTATTATATAGATAAGTCCAAAAGATTGATAAACATTTTGTAAATTTTACTTATAAATATGCTATAATTACTACCTGAAACAGCTAAAAAATAAAAAGGAAAAATATGCCAAAATTAACAAAAGACAAAAGAACGGCCACTATATCGCTAATGGTATTCTCTATGCTGATCGGGGTATTTTTATTAGTATTTTCTGGTCTAGCATGGTGGGCCCATACCTACATTGGTAGCATGGTACAAAAAGAATTATCTATCCAAAAGATTTATTTCCCGCCTAAAGACTCGATGGCGCTAAACCCAAGTGAATTCCCAGATTTACAAAAATATGCCGGCCAGCAAGTCGATACTCCTCAAAAGGCAAGAGCTTTTGCAAACGGCTATATTGCTCGTCATCTAGAAAAGATTGCAGACGGTAAAACGTATTCTGAGATTAGCTCTGAATCTATGAAAGACCCAACCAATAAGAAACTGCAAGCTCAAAAGCAGACATTATTCCAGGGTGAGACTCTACGTGGGATTTTGCTTACCAGTGGCTTTGGTTACGGCATGATGGCTCAGATAGCTGGGATTGTAGCGGTGGTATCCTTCGGGCTCGGTGCTGTAATTTTGTTTTTCTCTTCTTACCTGCGAGCAAGGTTAGCTATTAGCAAATAACTCCGGTAGGCATTTAACGCTCTTTACACGCGGAGTATAATATAGATAGTGAATAAAATAGTATTAGGGTTCTCTGGATCGCTTAGAAAAGACGCGCTAAGTTTAAAATTACTCAACGCTTTTGCTAAAAGCGCACCTAAAAACATCGACTTCAGGCTGGCCGATATCTCAAAACTGCCAATATACAACCAAGACTTAGAATTGCCAGAGCCAGAATATTTATTAGACCTAAAAGAGCAACTCAAACCAGCCGATGGAGTTTTGTTTGTCACGCCAGAGTATAACCGTTCTATACCGCCCGTCTTAAAAAATGCATTGGATTGGGTATCTAGGCCACAGATGCCTGTTGGTAAGGGGCCGTGGGGTGGTAAGGTTGCTGGTATTGCCGGAGTGTCACCGTATTCGCTTGGGGCTTTTGGCGCGTCTCATCATCTTCGCCAAGTCCTTACCTTTCTTAATATGCCGACTATGCAACAGCCAGAGTTTTATCTACAAATGGCTGGCGATAAATTTAACGAAAAAGGTGAGCTAACAGACCAAACAACCGAACAACACATTGATGATTTCTGGCAGGCATTCGAGGAGTTTATGGACAAAATAAGATCATAACATAGAGAAAGGGGTTCCTATGAAGACCAATATAAAATTAATCAAAAAAGAAGAAGTGGCCAACGGTACAATGGCATTTCACTTCACGAAGCCGAATGGTTTTGAGTATAGAGCCGGTCAGTTTGGTGATTTCAAGCTTGTTAATCCACCAGAGACTGACGCAGAAGGCGACGTAAGGGGTTTTTCTATCGTTTCGGCTCCGTTTGAAGAAGATATTTATTTTGCAACTCGTTTGCGAGACACTGCTTTTAAGCGAGTTATCAAAGATCTGCCAGTTGGGTCTGAGCTAGAGATGGATGCTCCATATGGAGATTTTACCCTACATAAGACTGAATCTACGCCAGCAGTTTTTATCATTGGTGGGATTGGAGTTACGCCAGTCCGATCGATGATTGCCCAGGCAACGCATGATAAAACTGGGCACAAGATTACGCTTATACATTCCAACAAGACTCCCGCTGATGCGCCTTTCACAAAAGATTTTGAAAAGTTAGCGGGGGAAAACCCTAATTTCACCTTTGTTCCAGCCTATAGCGATGACGCCCCAAGCGATTTTGATGGCGAACGAGGTCGAGTCGATGCAGATATGATTAGACGTCATGTTTCGGATGTTAATGCACCGATTTACTATTTATCTGGGCCAGAAGGTATGGTTAAAGCCATGAGGCAACTATTGGTAGATCTTGAGGTTAACGAAGACAACATCAAGACCGAAGAATTCGCAGGCTACTAGGCCTTTTTCAGAGATACGGCGCTCGCATTTATTGACAAATAGCGTATAATGTTATTTATGGATAAATCCTCTTTTGAAATAAATATTACTGGTGCAGAGAAATATGAGCTTCGTGTTTTTTCCGACAGTATGGACTCTATAACAAACGCCTGCTACGGATTCTTTGATAACGATGCTCCCATACCTCTATGTTTTGAGGATGGGTTGAGGGCCAGAGGCCTATCGCCACTAGAATATATTTTAATTGGCGCACGGCTTTCTCCTAACAAAGAAAAACCCTCTAAAATGAACGCCGAATTCAAAACCGCCATCCAGTTGGGGGAGGACTTATTGATTGATTTTGAGAATGAACACAAGGAGTTGACTAAGCCAAATGTAACACTAAAGCCATACTCGGTGTTAGAAACTTCGACAACCGAAAATTGTATAGGGCTATATACTAAAGTTTATTTTAATCCAGAGAATGATATCCCAGAGGTGGCATGGACTGAATTTATCCAAGATTCTTTTCACCTCGCTCTTAGAGTACTAGAAAATTATCGAGGGATTGCAAATAACAGAGGGTTATCTGTTAGCGAGGCAAACGAACTCAAGCTTGGTGATGTCGCCTTAGCACCTCTGGTTAGATAAATTTCATGGGGTGGCGCTAACCCACTCTTCGCCGTCTGTGTAAATTTCCTTTTTCCAGATAGGAACGGTTTTTTTGAGAACGTCAATTATATAATGGCTGGCTCGAATGGCGTCTTTACGGTGAGCTGACGTGGCTATTATCACTACTGGGATATCGCCCACCTTTAATTTCCCTACTCTGTGATAAATCAAAATATTTATTGTACTAAATAATTTTTGAGCATCGCTGGCTATCTTTTTCATTTCTCTTTTTGCCATAGGCTCGTATGCCTCAAACTCTAGGCTGGTAACCTGCTTTTCTTTGGTCTTGTTACGAACCGTGCCAACAAAGATATTGGCACAGCCACTATCTGGCGATGTTATGCTTTTTAGGCATCTGTCGATATCTATGGGCTTAGCAGATAATTCAACATCTATCATTTTAGCCACCGTTAGTTGGGGGTATTAGTGCTAATTCATCGCCTGATTTTATCTTTGCATTTTCGTCTGCGTAACTCTGGTTTTGTGCGAGCATGAACGAACCAAGTTTTGGGTAGGATTTTTTTAGCTGTCTTTTTACATCAGCAATAGACATATTTTTCTCTACCTCTAGTTTAACACTTGGCTTGCCTATAATATTTTTTGCTTCACCAAAGATTAGGATTGATATTTTCATATTGTAGATTCTCCTTTAATTGCGTTAATTCCGCCTGCTAAAGAATAATAGTCGCCACCGGGTTGTGCTAGAGACATTTTATGACAGATATAGGCACTCTTCATACCACTTTGACAATAAAAAATGGCTTTTTTATATGCAAGTTTTGTTGGGTCGATGGAGTTTAGCGGTATTGACTCCCCGCCGATGTTGTAGGCACTGTGATCGGCTTTTGACCTGACATCAATAAGCGGATAGTTTTTGGCTAGGTAGCTCTTTAGAGAACTCGGTCTAATCTCCTTTATTAGGGTATTTGTTTTTACCTTACCTGATCTTTTTGGTAACTTTATAGAATGAAATTTTAATTTTTCAGTATCAACAATAGTTAAGTCCCTACTAATTTTCCCCGCACCGGTTAGAATTTTGATGGTTTCATTAGCCTGCATTAAGCCGATTATCCCCGTAAGAGTTGGCATTATTCCGCCTGCTTCACACGACAGGCCAAGAGTAGGCTCCGGCCATAAATCCCTATATGATGCCGAAAAAGTGCCATCATCATTTTTTAGATTTAGAACCGCGAATTGTCCTTCGTATTGAAATCCTGCTCCATAGACGTGTGGAATGCCAAAAGTTTGACAAACGTCGCTCGGCGCGTAGTGAGCCATAAAGTTATCTGTACAATCAACCACTAAGTCTGCTCCACGAATAAGTTTTGTCGCGTTGTTAGATGTCAGCCCGTCTAGCTTAGAAGAAAAACTGGTTTTTAAAAACTGCTTTGATAGCTTTTTAACGAGTACCTCAGCTTTAGGTTTACTAATGTCTTGAGGTGAGAAAACGATTTGTCTGTGTAGATTGGTTTGGCTGACTTTGTCCATGTCTATGATTGTTATTTCGCCTACACCCGCACCAGCCAAATAAATGGCGACTGGGCAGCCAAGTCCACCTGCACCAACTATTACTACTTTGGATTTCGCAAGTTTAGCTTGCCCAGCTAAACCAAAGTTTTTAAGTATGGTTTGTGCTTTATAGTCACTAAAACCCTTCATGACCGTCTGGTTCCGATTAACTGCCTGACTTTCTTTGCGTCTTGGGGTGTATTGGCATTTATAATGGTCTCTTCCTTTAGGGGTTTTATGAGCTTTACGTTTTGTGCAAGTTTTATTAGTGACTTTCTGGGGCACGAAATCCCCTGAGCCTTAAAGTCTTGTAACTTTGTCCTAGCACTAGGCTCCCAAATTGCGATTAGTGGTTCGGGTAGTCTCTTTTTGTCCATGAAGGACGAGGCGTACTTTGATTTATCTCTGGACTCTAGAAGAAGGGCAACCTCTTGGCGGCTTACTAGAGGTAAATCACAAGCTAAAACTAGCCATGCTACTTCCTGCTTGCTTTTTAGGGCGTTAAGTATAGCTTCGAATTGATTAGAGTCTTCTTCCCTGTCGGGGAGCGCCCTGTAGCCAGCTTTTTCTATCTCTTCTGTTTGGTCGGCACGACACGAGATATATACTTGCTCGCAGAAACCCTGCAACATATCTGCTAGATAATATCTTTGTGGTTTGCCGTAGTAGTCGAGAAGCCCTTTATCTTGACCCATACGCTTACTTTTCCCACCTGCTAAGACTAAGCCATAAATTGTTTCCAAGATAACAAACCTCCTATATTATTGACCAAAGACGTACGCTACTTCCTTTTTTATATATTTTAGCGCTTGGTGGTAATTCTATAAAGCCATCGCAGTTTACGAGACTGGTCAAATCACCCGAACTATTATTTTTTACGCGAGTAGCTAATGTTGCACCGCTCTTGATCTGCTGAGTAGAAACTGGGACGAACCAAGTTTTTGATAGCTTGTTTTTTATATCAAAATTAAGTTGAATTTTAGTCTCTTTGGCTTCTTGATTTTGTAATAAATTAAGCCACGGGACGATGTATCTGTATAAACAGAGTGTCGAAGAAACTGGATTCCCGGGTAGTGCAAAGATTATTTTATTGCCGAGAGTTGCGAACAAAAATGGTTTACCAGGCTTTTGATTAACTCCATGAAATAGGATATTAGCCCCAAGATCAAATAAAATCTGTGGGATGAAATCGTACCTACCCTTTGATACACCACCACTTAAAATTAAACAGTCATGTTTTCTTAGGCTACTGCGGATATCGTTTTTTAGTAACTCTTTATCGTCTTTGAGTATTTTATAATTTATCCTGTTTGAGTAGTTTTTGAGGGCAGTAGTTAGTAGATAATTATTCGAAGCCCTTATCTGATAGTTTTTTGGTTTTTTGCTTGAGCTAGTCAGCTCGTTTCCGGTTGCTATGACCATTAAATCAATTTTTTTATACACAGGAATTTTGTCTACTCCAATCGAGGCACAGATGGCTATATCTTTTGGTTGGAGTCGAGCGTTTTTTTGTAATACGATATCGCCCTTGGCCCTATCGCTGGCGCGTAATCTAACGTGTTGACCCTTTATTACTGACCTTATTTTTAACCGCGCCTGATTATCCGCTATCAGTAAGTCTTCATACGGAATGACGGTGTCTAGGCTTTTATTTAGCAGTGCGCCGGTGGTTATCTCTATGCATTCACTTAATTTATTAATTTTCAGAGGTTTGGTGCCTGCTGGTTGAGTGCCTAATATCTTAAATTCTGAAATGTTCTTTATTATTGCTCTGTGCGAAATGGCAATGCCGTCCATTGTCGATAAGTTACCAGCCGGAAAATTTCTGTCTGCCTTCAGAGCCTTAGACAGCACTCTACGCGTTGCTTTATCTAGAACCACCCTTTCGTCAGCTAGTACAAAAAGATGTTTCCTAATTATTTTATCGGCTTCGTCTGGTGTAATAAGAGCTTGCATCACTTAAAACTAACCAGTGATTTTATGTCTTGATTCTTCGCGTAGTCCGAGATTGTATAAATAAAGAAAATTGCTCCAATTCCCTCCATCATTTCCTCAATAAGGTTCATTATAGCGTAGGTAAAGTTATAGCCATTTCGAGCAAAATCTAAACCAGATATTATCTCTACTCCAATTGCTCCAGAAACGTAAATTATTGCCGAAATAAAAAATAAGACCCTGGTTTTAATGGGTAAATGTAGCCAGAATTTTAGATATGCGAGAGAAACAATCAAAAAGACAAGTGCCCCAACCACTACCCAACCATAATACAAAAACGTACTAAAGATGCCGTTTTCGCCGAAGGTATTTTTAGAAGCAATAGTGAATAATTCATGCAAACTTGAGCCTTCATCTAGAGATAAAAAAGTAAAAATTACGCCAAGACCAAGCCAGTGCTTATAGTATTTTAGGTTATTTGTTCGCCTAGCTAGGCCGATTAGACCAGAAATAACAGCTACAACAAAAAGAAGCATTTGTTCAAACCATGTCGGTACACTTACCTCTTGGTTCATATCAAACCTAGAAGCAAGCTCCTTATAAGAACTGCTTAGCTCGAAATGCGTAAGCCCATAAGTTGCTACTATGTGCAGGGTTCCTATAATTAGTAGTACGAAGCTTAAAATAAGACCAAATTTTTTAGTGGATATAACTATTTTTGCTTCCATATTCTGTCATAACATAATACTACAAATTACCTGTGTGGATTTATAATAAGGAGAGTATGAAGCTTTCAGCAGGAGAAATATACTTAAGTAAAACAGACAGCACCCTTAAATCTTTGATAGAAGAGCATGGACATTTAAAATTAAAAAGAGGCGAGGATTATTTCGAGTCTTTGGCGAGCTCAATAATATCTCAACAAATTTCGGTAAAAGCGGCATCTAAAATTTGGCAAAGGTTTTTGAACGTAACGCATCTAGATCCAACAAGAGTCCTGTTTCTCGACGGAAAAGACGTAAAAGAGATAGGCTTATCAAGACAAAAATTGGCTTATCTTCAAGATCTCGCAGATCATTTCTATATAGAAAAGAACACTTTTGATCACCTGGAGCAATTAAAAGATGGTGAAGTAGTCGAACAGCTAACGAAGGTTAAAGGAGTCGGTGTTTGGACGGCCCAGATGTTTTTGATCTTTACGTTAGGTCGTCAAGATATCTTTGCCCCAGATGATAGAGGCTTGCAGATAGCAATAAAAAACAATTATAAAAAAGATTTTAATCGGAAAGATCTTGTCATATTCGCTAGCAGGTGGGCTCCCTACAGGTCATCAGCTAGCTTACATCTTTGGCGTTCTCTCAACAATAAGCCAACATAAGTGGTAAAATATAGATAGTGAAATTTATCAAAAAGACTTCTGGTCTTGGTGAAGTATTGGGTAGAGCTATAAATAACGCGCTTGCAAAATATGATAAAGCCATTTGGTTAGTACCAGGCGGTAGTAATATCCCTATATCAGTAGAAGCATCTAAAATTATTGATGAAAAACTATCAAAAAAACTAACCATTCTTCAAACGGATGAAAGATACGTCGTGCTCGGTAGCCCAGACAATAATTGGCATCAGTTAAAAAAACGAGGCTTTGACGCTAAAAAGGCAAAAACCTATCCGATAATTATCAATAACGATGAATCTATCGATGATGTCTCGAAAAGATATTCAAAAATTTTTAATCATGAATTTAGTAGTGCCGGATTTATAATAGGACAGTTTGGTGTTGGCCCAGACGGCCATATAGCTGGGATAAAACCCAACTCGCTTGCTCTTCGCAGTAGCACCTTTGCAACCGGTTATGGCGCAGAAGATTTTAAGCGAATCACTATGACTTTCTCTGCTATCAGACTTGTAAACCAGGCATTTGTATTTGTGTACGGCGAAAGTAAAAGAGATGTGCTAGATATGCTCGCAGAGGATAGCTCGCCCCCGCTAGGTGAAATGCCATCAGCAATCTTAAAAGAATTGCAAGATTGCAAAATTTATAATGATTACATAGAAAAAAGTTAGGAGCGAGTAATGAAAGTAGCAGTTATAGGGCTTGGCAAGATGGGGTCACAGATTGTTAAGCGTTTTATCGATAATGGCCACGGCGTAGTTGTGCTTGATCCCAGTCCCCGGGCTGTAGCAAACGCTGTAAGCCTTGGAGCAGAAAACGCTAGTGGCCGGTCTGGCCTAATAAAAAAATTTGTGTCTGAAAAAGTTATTCTTTGGCTAATGATTCCAGCTCAATTTGTATCGGATGAGATAAACCAGTGGGTCGATTTACTCCCCTCAGGGAGTATTGTAATTGACGGTGGTAATACCGACTTTAGGCAAACCAAAAAACACGCCAATCTTCTAATAAATAGGGCCGTAGACTTGATAGATATTGGAACAAGCGGTGGAATTTTAGGAGAAAAAAATGGTTTTTCTATGATGGTCGGCGGAGAGAAAAAGTCGTATGAGCACATAAAACCACTGCTAGAAGCTATGAGCAATCCCCGTGGTGGCTATGAATATTTTGGAGAAAGTGGTTCGGGTCACTACGTAAAGATGGTTCATAATGCCATAGAATACGGTATGATGGAGAGCTTAGCTGAAGGCTACCATATGCTCAAAGAAGGCCCATATAAAGATCTTGATTTAGCTAGTGCTGGCAAAGTGTGGCAGAGGGCCAGTGTTATCGAAAGTACGCTAAACGAACTATGTGCGCAGATTATGCTTGAGGATCAAAATATGTCTGGCGTTAGTGGATATGTTGCAGAATCTGGCGAAGCCAAATGGACGCTCGAGATCGCAAAAGAGTCGGGTGTTGATATGCCAGTTATCGAGACATCTCTGGAGGTTAGGCGCAGTAGCGAGCAAGGCAACGTAAGCTACACCACCAAATTGCTAGCTAGGCTAAGAAATAAGTTTGGTGGGCACGAGGTTAACGCTAAAAAATGAGAGATGAGATACCAGACCTAGATTTTTCCCCTACAATCTTAGTAATTTTTGGTATAACAGGTGATCTCTCTACTCGCAAGCTCCTACCAGCACTGTATGAATTGACGAAAAATGGACTAATCAATCCAAAAACGCAGATTATCGGCATAACTCGTAGGCATTACACCAAAGAAGAAATTGCTCAGAAAATACGACCTGGTATTACTAGCCGTGATGGAAAAATTGACGATAAAATACTAACAAAACTACTAAGTAAAATAAAAATCTATAAAATGAGTTCGGTTAACCCAAAAGAATACCCTCAGCTAGCCGATTATCTCGATTCTATAGAAAAAACGGCTGGGGTTTGTCTTAAAAGGCTTTATTACCTGGCGGTACCTCCTCAAATTTCTGGCCCAATAATTACAAATTTGGGTGAGCAAGGACTAAATGTTGGTTGCCGAGAACACTCTTCTTTAGCTCATCTTTTACTAGAAAAACCGTTTGGTTTTGATCTAAAAACCGCAACCGAGCTTATCGAGCTCACAACAAAATATTTCAGTGAAAATCAAATTTTTAGGATTGATCATTATTTGGCTAAAGAAACCGTACAAAATATTGTAACCTTTCGATTCCGAAATCCAATATTTGATGGCTTATGGGACAAGGAGCATATAAAGAGTATCGAAATTGAGGCTAGCGAAAAAATCGATATTGAAGGACGAGGTAACTTTTACGAACAAACCGGCGCACTGAGAGATTTAATACAGAGTCATTTGCTTTATGTTATGTCGCTGGTACTGATGTCGAGGCCAAAAGATATAACCTCAAGCAAGGATATGCATAAAGAGCGTCTTAAGGCTCTAGAACAGGTTGAGCCGATCCCAGCCGATAAAATATTAGAAAGAGCTTTTCGTGGACAATACGAGGGTTACCGCGAGGAAGTTAATATTCCAGCCTCATTTGTAGAAACGTTTGCGGTTATCAAGCTCTACAGTAGAGATTCGCGCTGGGAAGGCGTTCCGATAACTATCAAAACAGGTAAAGCGCTGGCGAAAAAAGAAACTAAAATTACTATTGCATTTTGTCCAAAAAACTTAAAACAAGAGATCACAAACCAGCTAATTTTTTATATCCAGCCAGACGAGGGGATAACCATAGAACTTTGGGCAAAAAAGCCTGGCTTTAAGGCAGAAATCGAACGTGTGCCGATGAACTTTCGCTATGATCACGTTTTTGGAGATCACATTACCCCGGACGCTTATGAGAGAGTATTGGTGGACGCTACTCGTGGAGATAACACCCTTTTTGCTACCAGCCAAGAGGTGCTATCTGCTTGGAAAATCCTTCAACCATTACTAGATTATTGGCGCAATACATCTGACGATTTAGCAGTTTACAAAAAAGGTTCCCCTGGCCCAGATATATCTAGGCTCCGCTAAGGTTTTGCATTATTCACGGCGCAGTGCATCGATAGGGCTAATACGCCTGGCGCGTTGAGCTTGCCTCCAAAATAATCTAACGAATACACACCTTGCGCGTAGTTGGTCCAGCCACTGTTAACGCTATCACCGCCAACTTTGGTCCATGTACTACCGTTCCACTCCCAGACTTCGCCGTCGCCGGTTCCGTTACCAAGCCCAGCATAAATATGCGATCCATCTGTCGCTAATGCATAGACACCCTCGTAAGTGTTACCAGCCCAACTACCATTAATGCCGTTTGCACCGCCGCCAATTTGTGACCAGTTGGTGCCGTCCCACTTCCAGACCTCTGCATCACCAGTATCAACACCAATTCCTGCATAAATATCGCTCCCCATTTTTGCGTAAGCGTTGACCGATCTTTTGCCATTAGTATCCCAACTGCCATTGGTGTCATCACCACCTGCTTTTGTCCAACTGTTAGCAGAGTTGTTGGCTAGTTCGTAAGTGGCTTTACCGGTTTCGTTGTCAAAATATAGCTGATAGTCGCCCTTATCGACAACGCCTTGTCGTTGGTCACTACTGCCTGCCGAAAACGGTGAGTTAAACTTGGCCCAGCCCTCTAGAGTATTGGCCTGAGACAATGACAACGAGCGGCTATCTGGTGCCAATATAGATGACGTAGTGCCATTTAGCTGGATTGAGTTGTTTAGGTTTCCTGAGCCGAAAGTCGAATTATCTACCGTAGCATTGTTGCTGTTGCCCGAATCATCGGCTGCAGTTGACCCACTAGTCTCATCAAAATGATAGAGGGCTTTAGTGTTGGCATCGGTAGTATAATTTTGAGCTTTAAAGCGGGCCTTGTTCTGCGTAACTTCTACACCGGCATCGTATGAATAATCACTTGCGGTGGAAAAGTCCCAAGTTGTCGTGAGATCAGAAAGCGCCATCACTCCCCTAAACGAGGTTATAAGTAGCAGCAGGACAAAGGTGGAATAAGCGGTTAGGATACCGGCATGAATCTGTTTATGGTATTTTTTATTGTGCCATAGGGCATACCAGGCGTATCGCTCTAATAGCTTACTGTGGGTTTGTACAGCTAGTTTTTTGTGTAAGATCTTATAATATTTCTTAGCTTTCCTTTTTAGATATCTAATTATTAAAATGCTGGTTGAGTACAATTTTGGCAATAAATAGGCGAGTAGCCCAATAAATGCTCGCAACAGATAATGAAGCGACCTTAATATACTTTTTATTACCTTCTCAATGTATTTTTTTGCTTGTTTTACTCTCATTAGCATTTGTATTAGCAGCTAATGGTTAGAAAATAAGTCTAATAACATTAGTATTTTATCTTAAAAAACGGCAGAAATCAAAGAAAATTTAGCCACCGATTCCGGACATTGTCACGTGATTATTTGGGTTGTTGCCCGATGAGTATTCTTTTGGGTCTTCGTAGATGCCTGGACTAGATTTATCTCTGTTCTGGCCCCATTTTTTGACATTTGTTGCTTTATAAAATACATTTGCTATCTCCTCATTTGTCGCCCCACCACTCTTTCGTAGAATATTTCTAACCGATAAGTTTGCAAAATCCTTTTCACTAAAAAGACACGGCAAGATTACGCCGTCTGCAGTTAGGCGGAATCGATTGCAATCTCCACAGAATCTATTTGTCATGGTTGGTATAATGCTTATCTCCCCAGTCCCATCCGTAAAAGACCATCTACCAGCTGGAGCATGGTCGTCCTGAATAGCACCGATTTCTATAGGATATTTTGTTCTGATTGTCTCTAGGATCTCCTCTTGCCTGACGACCTTGTATGGTCGCCATTCCTCTTGATTCTCTCCCGTGTCTCCAAGAGGCATATACTCGATAAAGCGCACCCTGACGTCTCTGCCTTTCGCGTAATTTTCCCTCGCGAAATCAGCAAAATCGAGTATTTCGTCATCGTTAATACCCCTTATCAAGCAAACATTAAGTTTAACAGGTGTTAAACCAACGTTGAGAGCTTCCTCAACCCCTGCATTTACCAGATCGAAATTACTTCTACGTCTAATCTTTTCGAATTTATCTTTTTGTAGAGAGTCATAGCTAATATTAATCCTATCAAGACCTGCATCTTTGAGAGCTTGAGCGGTAGAGACTCCACCAATTTTTCTCGTAAGTAGCGAGCCATTAGACGTCATCGCTAAGTCGTCAAATCCCATATCGTTAACCTCTCTCACTACTTCAACAGCATCTTTTCTCACGAGAGGTTCACCACCAGTAAAACGGATTGCATTTATACCCAATTCTTTACCTACACCTATAGTCTTAAGTAGTTCAGGAGTGGTTAGTTCCAGTGCTATTTTGCCAAATTGGCGATCCTCTTTCATACAGTAAACGCACCTGAAATTACATTTATCGGTTAGCGATACCCTTAAATCTGTAATTTCTCTACCAAAAGAATCAACTAATGGCGGAGCATGGGCGGGTATTTGCTCTTGTTGGGACGTTATTTTGTCACCCT
>CAYTUF010000009.1:0-22581 GCA_964441225.1 uncultured Candidatus Saccharibacteria bacterium
TCATGATAGGCAAGAAATAAATCATACTTTTACTAATTGAGGCATTTATTTCGGACTGATCAGCTGATTTCCCACTGCTAGCTTCTTTGAGGATTTCCGATAGTTTGCGGGCGTCTTTGGTATCTGGCATTAATGATTTACTCTGGATAAACTGAGTTAAGGCTGCTATTAAGGCCAGCGCAATGGCGGCCCAATATATACCCGAGCTAGAAAACCCGCTTCTTAATAAATCTACTGTGCCGAGAAAATGAGCGCTAAACTTGTCTGGATTTTCTGCTAATTCTCTGACCCAGGGTAGATTGTGCACCCATGAATATGAAAAACTTTGAATAACACTTGGGTCGTTTATGAGTTTTAAAACCGAACGATAAAGCGCAATAAATATTGGAATTTGCACAATTAACGTGCCTATTGTGGAAAAAGGCTTTACGCCGTGTTCTTTATATAGTTCCATCTGCAAGCGAGCTTCTTTTTGTCTATCCCCGCCGGCTGCTTTTTTAACCTTTTTTAGCTCTGGTGCAAGAACTCTCATAGCTTTGGTATGGTGAAGTTGCTTGCGAACCAATGGCCACATCAAAAGCCTAATGACTACCGTAAAAAGAATGATCGCAACACCAAGATCGTGCCCTGGAATAGCGCTATAGATTATTACGAGTAGATTAAATATTGGTTGTTCAATATATGTTTGAAACAAAGAATTCTCCTGTTTTTGCCCAAAAAATAACTCTTATTACTCTACCACGCCCTGACGTTTAGTTTCTAGCACGAGCGTTATGCAAAAAATCTATATAACGCCGGCTTTCTTTAGCAGGTTGAGCACTTGCTTTTTTAGCTCTCCTGCTGGCAAAGTAGCGGGCTCATCCTTATGTACCGATAAAATCATCTGGTATGGCCATGGGTTGGGAACGTCTTTTCTGGCTAAGCGTATGATTTCATAGATTCTGCGTCTTATCCGGTTACGAACAACGGCCGACTTATTTACTTTTTTGCTAACTACCACAGCTAGTTGATAGTCCTCACCCTTGCTGGGGGCAAACTTGAGGCTCATCAAAGAATTGCGGACGGTTTTGCCCTTTCGATATACAAAATTTATACCGCCTTGGGTGTGGAATCTGTTTTTAGAGTTAATCACTCTTTTAAGTATATCTTAGGCTAAATGCAGGGTTAGTGTGTCAGGCGCACTCGACCCTTATTGCGTCTGCGGTTTAGTACTTTTTGGCCGGCTTTGTCGGCCATACGCTTGAAAAAGCCGTGTTTTCTTGAGCGACGTCTTACTTTTGGTTGATAAGTCCTTTTTGGCATAGGGGTATATATTACCCTCTTTTTGTTAAAGAGTAAACCCCTGTTAAATAAAGGCTCGGCAATATAACAAAACAAAACTTGTCTGCCAATGGGCGGGGTAAAAATGACAATATTAGTCCCCAATATCATTCTACTTATCCACGTTTAAAAAACTTTTATCCACAAATTAACAGGGGTTTTTTAATAATGTGTATAATTTTTAATCTGTTACGCAAAACTTCTGATAGCCGAGAAAATTTATTTATAAATACTGTGGAAAACTTTTGGTTGCTGGTGTATATTAGATTTAGAAATCTTATAAATGTCGGGGTTTGGAGGGTAGCAACAAACATGGATACGGCTAGCTTGTGGCAGGCTGTCCTTGGTGAAATAGAGTTGGGCGTTTCACATGGCAACTACGTAACTTGGTTCAAAAATACCCGTCTTTTAGACATAAAAGGCGATCGGGTTATAGTTGGCGCGCCAAATGTCTTTATAAAACAACAGTTAGAAAGAAAATTTAACGAACTTATTAATGAAACCTTAGCTAATAATGGGATTTCTTCTAAAAAAATCGAGTATAAAATCTTGCCAACATCATCGGTAAACCGTCGCCCCGAAGAAGGCCCGGTTGTTTTGACGGTTGGCCCAGAAACCAAGCAAAACGAAAAGCCAATGTCTTCTTCGGTAAGACACAGCTATAGACAGGGTTTGAACGAAAAATATACTTTTGAGAATTTTATTGTTGGATCTGGTAATGAGCTGGCTTACGCTGCTTGCCAAGCCATTGCCACTAAACCGGGCAGTAAATATAACCCGCTTTTTCTTTATGGTGGGGTTGGCATTGGTAAAACCCATCTAATCCAGGCGGTTGGTAACGAAATTAAACGAAGAGATTCTGGGGTACGGGTGGTTTATATCTCTACAGAGCAATTTGTTCAGGAGTTTTTAGACGCTATTCGCTACAGAAAAAACACCGATTTTGCTGGATATTACAGAAGTGCAGATGTGTTAATTGTCGACGATGTTCAGTTTATCGCCGGAAAAGAAAAAACCCAAGAGGAGTTTTTTCACACTTTTAACTCGCTTCATCAGGCAAATAAACAGATTATTATCAGTAGTGATGCTCGACCAAAAGACATCCCTACCCTTACGGATCGTTTGAGGTCTCGTTTTGAGTGGGGTATGGCTATCGATATGCAGGCGCCAGATTTTGAAACGCGTTGCGTGATTATTCAGACAAAGGCTCAGGGACATGGTTTTAGTCTAGAAAATGACTTGGTTGAATATTTGGCGGGCTTTGTTCAAAACAACATTCGCGAGTTGGAGGGTGTGTTAAACCAACTAATTGCTTTCTGTGAAATGCGCGACCTTGAGCCAAGCTTAGAAATAGCCACCGGACTACTCTCTAGCCAAAAAAACAGACCAAAACATATTACTGCTAAACAGGTGGTTGAGAAAACCGCAAAGCACTTTTCGGTGAGTATCGACGATATATTAAGTCCTAAGCGTGATAAAGAGATTGTTGTACCTCGTCAAATAGCTATGTATATCTTGCGCTGTGAGCTACACCTTAGCTTCCCAAAAATCGCCAAAGAGCTTGGCAGAAAAGATCACACGACAGCGATTCATTCTGTTGAAAAAATTCAAAAAGAAGTAGCTTTCGATAGTGATGTTAGGGCAGCGATTGCTTCCATAAAGGACCGGCTTTATGTTTAAAAAGTTGGGGATATTTTGTGAAAGCGGTGTTTATAATGTGTGGGTAAACCTACGGTTTTCCACCAGAGAATTTTTGTTAGTTTTTTTGTTGAGTATAAGTCTCTTTTTTATACACGTTTTTTCCTATGGTTTTTTCACAGGTTTATGGGTGGTTTTGTCTTTGGTGGCTTGGTTTTTTTACACATTATCCAAGTGCCTTATAAAAACTAAATATCTTTTAACTAACTAGGAATAATAATTATGAAAATTCAAGTAACCCAAGAAAATTTAAATAAGGCACTCAACCATGTTGCAAGAGTTGCTAGTGGTAGAAATACTCTTCCAATTCTTTCAAATGTATTAATTAAAACCGTTAACAACAGGGTTTGTGTGGCGGCAACTAACCTGAACATAGCCATAACACACTACATTGGATCGAAAGTTACATCTAAAGGAGCGATAACTGTTCCTGCGCGGCTAACTCAAGATTTTGTGTCAAGTCTTCCTCCAGGAGTAGTTAATCTAAACCTAGAAGATAATAAACTTCATATCCAGACCGAAAAATATAACTCAACAATTAATTGTACACCAGCAGAAGACTATCCAATTATGCCAGCCATCAAAAATCCCCAGGAGTGGAAAATCCCAGCAAACACCCTTAAAAAAACGCTTACACAAACCGTAACATCAGCCTCAAATGACGACTCAAGACCCATCCTAACCGGTGTTTATATGCACTCGCAAGACAACACCCTAAAGGTTGTTGCAACCGACAGTTATCGGTTAACAGAGTCGAGAATAGAGAAGGTGAAGCAAAAGATAAACTTACTGATACCATCCACCGCGGTTAATGATCTTTTAAGAATCTTGCCAGAGACAAACGATATGGTAACAGTATTTTATGACGAACAGCAGGTAAAATTTGTAGCTGGGGACACAGAGCTGATAACGAGACTGATTGATGGATCCTACCCAGAATATCAAAAATTAATTCCAAGTAGTTTTGTAAATCAAGCTACGCTTTTAAGAAGTGATTTTATAAATATAACCAAAGTTTCCTCGCTTTTTGCAAGAGAAAGCGCAGGAAGTATTACCATAGAACTCGACCCCAAAGGAAAAATCAGCATTAAAGCAATTGCTTCTCAGCTTGGGGAAAATACTGCCGAAGCCGACGCGAGCGTTAAAGGAGATGGAAAAATTACCCTAAACTCTCGTTACTTGCTCGATGCGCTTGGTAATATTGATGAAGAAAAAGTCACACTTTCGTTTAATGGAAAACTAGAACCCTGCGTGATTAACCCCGAGACAGAAACTGGGCAGACCCACGTCATTATGCCCCTAAAATCGTAGGTTTATTACGAACAAAAAAGATGGTAAAAATTGATATTTACTGACATACGCTTACAAAAATTTCGCTCTTATGAGGATGCCTCGTTTGAGCTTACTCCAGGCGTAAATATTGTGGTTGGGCCAAACGCAATTGGTAAAACAAACCTAATAGAAGCATTATTAATTTGCGCCCGATCAAAATCATACAGAGATAACGGCTACATTAAAAACAGTGCTAAATGGGCAAGGCTAGACGCGCACACTAGTAAAAACGAGCTCAGAACAGCGAAATTTATTATCGAAGGTAGTGTGGTGCAAAAAAGCTTTGAAATCGATGAGAAGAGCTATAAAAGATTGCCAGAGGGAAAAAAACAACCAGTGGTGCTTTTTGAGCCGAACGACCTAATGCTTTTACACGGCGACCCTTCTGGCAGAAGAAGATTTATTGATAATCTGTGTTCTCAGCTCGACTTAGAATACAAAACAGTATTAAACAGATATAAACGAACACTAGCACAGCGAAATACCGCTTTAAAAAACCCAGTCAAACTAGACAACCAGCTATTTGTTTGGAATATAAAATTAGTCGAAATTGCTAGCGAGTTGGTCCAAAAACGCCTAGAAGTTATTGGTCAGATTGATGCTGTTTTAGCTCAAAAATATAGTCAGATTGCTGATAAAAAAACAAAACTAAAAATAAGTTACCAAACGGAGCTGACAACAAAAAACTATGCAAGTTCGATGATGAATAAACTAGAAAAACAGCTCGAACTAGACGCTCTTAGGGGATTTACCAGAACAGGGCCACATCGAGACGACATTACTTTTGAGTTTGATAAAAAGCTACATTCAAGTGAGGCCTCGCGCGGTGAAGCCAGAAGTTTGGTTTTGGCGCTAAAGCTGATAGAGCTCGAGTTACTCGAGGCGATAAAAGGCGAAAAACCTCTACTACTACTGGATGATGTGTTTAGCGAGCTAGACGGCAAAAGAAGAAAAGCCCTAACAGGCTATTTAAAAGGACACCAGACAGTGATTACTACTACTGATGCTGACGTCGTTTTAAAGAACTTTTCAAAAAACACTCACATAATAGCTATTTAGTTAAAGCGATTGTCATCGGTAGTTATTATGGTGTAGTTTATCTGTACTAAATTAGGGTCAATACCCTTGCCTTTTAGGGTGTCTTGTACTTTGCGCTTGTCGGTTGTTGTGTAATCACTATCTTTGCTGACAACCACAGATTGAGAGTCTTGGTTCATATCAATCAACAGACCACCTGCGCTAAAAGAAAAATTACCACGGATTGCTGATCGATTATTGCCAGTCATGTAATAATCACCCCCCACACTAAATAAACCTTTAGTTTGAGAAAAAATTATTACTGGAACAGTAACATCGTTTTGCTGTGTGGTAGCTCCCCAACTTCCTGTTTTGCCGTTTTCGAGATTAACATATTTACTTTCGGGGCCTTCGGCGTCTGTGTTATAGAAAAAATATTTATTATCACTAGAAAACACACCTTCGCCTACGGCATCGCTAACTTTGATTTTCCGCTTGTCGCACACGATTAACCCTTTTGTTTTTGTGTTGTTGGGATTCCCCCCCCCTAGGGTGTATTGAAAAAAATAACAATCATTTGAGCCAGAAGCTATAAAATTATCAATGCCTGACCGGCCTTCGGCAAGTTGTGAGGTTTTGCCTGCTTCGTCCACAAGAAATATCTCCCCATTTTCTTTGGAGAGAACAAAAGATTTCCCAAGAGTATCTTTTAGAGTAACATCTTCCGTGTTTTTATAGATTTCTTTCTTGCTTCCATCCACGGCGTTTTCAACCAGGAGCTGGTTATTGTTCATGTATGCAAACTTATCTTGGTCTGTCCAGACTATTTTCCCAGACGGAGAATCGACCTCAACAGCCTTTTTGGTTGACGCGTTTAGTAGCCACCAAGAAAAACCTGCCGTTGTATCGCTTGATGACGTTGTGCTAAGGCTATCTCCAGAAACTCGCACAAGCACATATCTTTCATCTGGAGACACAGAAATATCAAAAATACTAGGGAGCGCGTCAGAATCTGTGAGGCGATACGATTTGTCGGTGGTTAAATTATATTTAACCAAAGCCCTGCCGTTGGAAAAATAATAATTATCCTTTATTAAGTCAACGGGGGAATTGCTGGCATTTCCAGGTAGTCTGCCAAGCCCAGTAAAGTCGATGGTTGCACCTGGTTTTTTTGAAATAGAGAAAAAGATTTGGGCCAAAATGGCCACAGAAATAAGCAGAATTACGCAAACGATGGCATATTTTGCTCTTTTATTCATAATGGTTATATAATACCGCACTTATAAATTAGTCTACCAACCCCTTTAAGTCATTGGGGACGGGCGCCGGAAACCGATATACAGCCGGGATAGGCTTAGGTATCATAACAGGAGACGTGGCGTCATTGTTTGGAGAATCCCAGCTAACATGAAGGTGAGCGTTACATCCGCCATAGATGTGCTTGGGGTCGCCGTGACAGACTGCCCCGTTATAGCCTAGCCACCGCATCCACTTAGGAAACTTCTTAGGATAGACGGAGTGCATGCATTGTCCATAATCACCCCTGCCATAGTCGGCACAGCTATTTGTCGCACCTTTCTTTTGGTTAATACTATCGCCCCACCAGCCGATAGCCCGCGCTGCTTTTTCGGTGGAATTTTTCCAGTCGGAGTCAGCATTGCCGGCTTTTGGAACCAGGTCAACCGAAATTCCCACACCATGGCTTTTGTGACCATTCTCTGCGCCGGCTGTAACGCACATATCATAGGTTGTGGTTAGGTAGGCTACACCAGCTGCAATCCGAGAATCAATAAGCACTGTTCTTGATCCACATACATATCTTTTTGGAAGAGTTATAAACCTTCCTTTGGTGGTTATTTTTTCGGTTTTATCTAAGTTTGCATCGCCCATATCATTTTTGGAACAGTTTGAGCTAGGTGAATTTGCGCCCGAGCCTTTATGTTTATCAAAGATATCATTTGCGAATCTTTGTCTTTTTGCTAAGTTTGATCCGCCGGATACTTCAAAAACATCATCGAATGCCTTGGCGGCTTCGCTAGGAGACATATTCTTGCTCCTTTCTTTGTATGTATCCATTTGGGACTCTTCGAGAGAGAATTGAAGTTGGACCAACAAACTATACGGGCTTTTATCTTTACTGTTGGCAAATTCAACTAAATTGGCCCACCTACCATGAGCATCCCATTGGGCAATTCCTTTGTGTGTGGAACCGGCTTTTGGATTAAGCATTTCTGTTAATCCACCAGATTCAACCATATAGTTGCCGACAATACCGGCGGCTTGCTCGCTACTGAGGCCGTTAGCGACATAAAAATTATATGCTTTTTGAGCCGGGGTTTTACCAGCCAGGATGTCCGATGGTGTATCTGCGCCGCCAACAGGGCATTCGCAACTACTGTCGTTCGAGCTCGTACCTTCAGACGCGTCTGCCCCACCGTCTTTAAAGGTAAGTTTACTAGGCTCTCGTTTGCCGGTTGCTTGTTCGTGTTCTGCGGTTCCGATAACAAGCGAGGCAATGTTTTTGTAATTTGAGCGCACCTGCTTAACAAGGTCTTTTCTCTCATTATAATAACTGTCTTGATTTGGGGGCTTAGAGGCTTCAGCCCAGAAAAAATTTCCTTTATATCGATTGTAATATGTCAGTGCTCGCATAAAGTCTGTAGCCGAAGAATCTTTTTTTGAAAGAGTTTTTGCTAGCCTGTTCTGATAATTACCAAGCATTGTTCTTGCCGTTGCTTCAACGCCAGCATCGAAAGACTTGAAGGCTTGTACTCCGTCGCCCCTGTGAGCTCCATCGATAAGCTCTGGAGCATTAATTCCGGTGTTTAGAGGGTTGTATAGATCTTGGTTCATAATGTCGCCACCCTCTCCGAGGGCAAAAGCTAGCAAGGCCACAACATGCTCTTTTGTTACAGTGTTACTTTCATCAACCCCCTGTTTTTGAGCCAAAGCCTTTAAGACGTGTATTGCCCACTGCTCTAGAATATACGGAGCGTTCAAACCGCTATGGTATACCTTGCCATTATCAGAGACGGAGCCGTCGATTACACTGTCTCCTAGCGAGCAGGAGTCGTAGTCGAAATAATTGATATTTTTGTTGTAGATATTGCGTTGTTTTTTGTCCATGGCGAAAACCGGTTGACTCAATTGGAGGAATAGAAAAATAAAAACTGTCAATAAAATGAACAATCGTATAGTGGTGGATCTATTTATCAAAATCATAATGCCAATGAGCATTCCCCGGGCAAACTTCGCCGTTGTTTTTGCCACCGTATTTTCCGGCAATACGGTTCCACTTATTAATGTTTAGCGCCGGATCGCAGGCTATGTCGATCGCTATTCCTTTGTAGTGGTTGGATGTAGGACTGTGGGTTGCATTGGTTAGCGCATTTAAACCTATTTTGTTGGTCTTTGCATACTCAAGTATGGCTCTAAGCAAATTGGCGCTAACCTCGACAGAATGCCCTTTATTGGAAGCATTATCTCCATTAACAGGCCCCATCCCGGTGTTTTTTATCTCGGTCATAACGGTTTTTACATTCATTCCGTGGGTATCGGTGTAGGGATAGGTAACGTTAGGACTGTCGAGTATTTCTTGAGCCAGACTTTTTGCATCTCCATCTATAGGGCTTGTGTCATCATCGTTGCTTACACTTCCAGCAGATAAATCTGAGCAGGCCTGTGTACCTTCTGCATCGTCTGGGTTTGAATCGTCTGCTTCATAACAGGCTAGAGTCATCATTGTTTCGGTATCAAATACGTACATCCTAAACTTTAAGTAAGTTTGACTTTTATCTGTGCAATCGCTACTTTTTAGATCTTTCGTCTTTAGGTTGCTGTCGCCAGCCTGAAGAGACGTAACGTCGTAGGTGCTAGGATCTATTTCTACCCCCATACATTTTTTTGCTCGATCAATATATTCAGGATGAGTCGGTAAAATGGTTTTAACTACCTCGTCAGCATTTTTATATGGGTTTTCCACGGACGCACTGTCTAGCTCTTCAGAGCTAAACCCTATATCGTTAAAACCATAATCATAGCCTGAACTATCAGCAAATATCTTGGGGGTGAACAAGCTCGAGAAAATTTTTCCCATGGGCTTTAGCGGATAAGACAGTACACTTGCAATGTTTTGAGTCGACAGCGTCTGGTTATCTAATGTTTGAGATGCTAGAGATCGATAGTCTTTGAGATTAAATAACCGGTAGGCGATGTTTTTTGTAGATATCTCCTGCTTTGATTCCTCGTCTACCTCTAATCTTCTTTGGGCGCTCTCTGTAGTAGACAATTCTCTTCCCCCAGTGCTTGCCCCTTGTTGCCTTGCGATTAATCTTGTCCCAAAGTTTGCGGTATTTCCAAGATCTGCACCAACAGGAAATAAATTGAGTGGATTTGGCGAAAGCCAGTCTATAAGTTGCCCCATTACAGTTGGCCCAAGCAAAATACCAATAGGTGTAGTAACGGCCGCGCTAATGGGTCCCGCAATAACTCCAACTGCTCCCGCGATAATTTTACCGGTCGTACTACAGGCGGGACCAACGATAAGATTTATTGGTGGCGTGCCAAGAAAGCCATCAAAAGGCCCTCCTTTGCCAATACTCTTTAGTGTCCCATTGGCATCTCTGCCCCCATCTTTTTTGAGTTCTGAGCGGGTTGTTGTTGCATCCATCCAGCTGGATTTGTTGCCACTATCGTCCACCCCGTTGAGCTGTTTAGAATAAAAGCCTACTCTAGCCATATCTAAGTCCTTGTTGCCATCCTGAATTTGAGAACCAGTAGATATAAAGTCCCCTGCTATTCGCATTGCTGGTAAAATGACCTTGCTTTCTTTATATTCAACAGCTCCATCATTTATATCTTTTACGAGACAGAGTACTCCTGTTAATGCTGTTAGGCCCATACCTGCCTTGAAGGTTTTACTTTCCATAGCAGTTGATATTTTAGACTCTCTGGGTCCAGTAGAGTCTCGTGCGTCGCCAAGTTCTTTTTCTGCATCTGCCCTTACTTTATCTGATTTCTCGGCATCATTTTTTGAGCCTTCATCGGTGTTTTCATCTGATTGAGTACCCCTTCTCCCCTTGATAGTTTCTTTATCGCCACCAGAATATTCACTTTCTTTGCTTGCCCGCCATTTTTTGTAGGCTTCTTCTGCCTTTTCTAAGACGACTCGATCGGCTGCCTTTAGTGGATGCAGGGTTATTCCAGCGCGTTTTGCCATGGGGCGATAAAGCATTGCGGAGGAAAATCTTCCATAGCCTGATTTTCTTAACATAAATTTTAAGAGTTTTCTAGAGTTTAGTATTCCCCTATCTCCTTTTATTTTGTATGTGTCGCCGTCTCTGGTGATGGTGACGTCGAGCCCAGTTTCAGTTTTTATGGTTTTTTGAATATTTTTTGTTGTTTTAGCATGGTCGATATTCCCCTTTTTGTCTCGAACAATATTTTTTTCAAAATCTGATCCTTCAAGATCCGCAGGCGTTATCTTGTAACCATTATCAAAACCGGTTGTTTTGTTATAGTCTGGTTCAATGCCAGAGCGGGCCATTTTATCGGTTATTTTGTCGGCGTACTTATTGCCAAGTATTCCCATCCTGGTTCTTTCGACACCACCTTTCGCGCCATAACCACCCTTTAGGTAATACATATATCTGCTGAGTTTCCCTACACGACTATCTGATTCGTCTTGACGCGCTTGCAGATGAAATTTTGTAAGAAGCTGCCCAAAATGAACTAGCTGAAAGGGGCCTTGCAAGATTGTGCCTCCAAAAATTGTACCGCCACCCAGCACCCCGATGGTCGCATAGGTTGCGACTTTTTTCTTAGTCCAGTTTTTGAGATTAAAGCGCTTGCCCCCAAAAAATTGTTTTTTTGTATCGTCTCCGGTAAACCCACGCCCGAGCTTATCTGATTCATCTTTTCCGGCTAGGCCTAGCTTACCTTTCGGCTTGCCATCACCCTTCGCACCACCCTCAAGAGCGCGAAGAGAAGGTTTATCCAGAGACTTACTAGAAGGGTTATCGACAGCATTAAGTTTACCTTTTGACTTGCCGTCTCCCTCGCCACCACCATCAACGCTGTGAAGGCGAGGTCTTACGATAGGACTACTGTCGTCTGAGTCATATACCGGTTTTCTTGCTGGCTCTGCCATTTATTTCTTTCTGTTTTTATTGTTGAGGCTGTGCTTGCCCCCCGAATATCTCTTCAGCTTTTTCCATCTGTTTTAATTGTTCAGGATTAGTGGTAATTAGGTTTGTCTCGGTTTGGCTGGCAGTAATCTGAATATGAACGTGGTTTTGCCCGGCAAAAAACAACCCCTGACCAACAGGAAATGTACTGAGCCTTTTATGCTCTTCGCTGGTTAGCTTAAACACATCTGCAAGTACATCAACAGCCGATGGAGACTGCTTTAACAAAATTTGCATACTTGAGTTGGCCACAATTGCTCGACCAAGCCTAGATCCCATAAAATCTTCAACATCTTGAGTGATAGTGGTTATGCCTAAATTATATTTTCTAGCCCTTTTAGCGAGCGAGAATAAAAAGTTCGCACTGTCTTCGTATTTCATAAGTTGCCAAGCTTCATCTACCACCAAAATACGTTTTTTCTGATCGGTTTTAGTTTTGTTCCAGATGTAGTTCAGAACGATATACATGGCGACTGGACGTAGCTCGTCTTCGAGATCACGAACATTAAAAACTACCATCGGGTTATTGATGTTGATGTTGCTCTGCTGGGAAAAGATACCAGCGAAGGTTCCACTAGTATATTTTCTTAACATCTGTGCTAGTTGCGGACCGCTACCGCCCATGTGCAATAGAGTGTCGTATAGGTCGGTTATGGTTGGCGGTGTTACATTGTGAGTTAGGGGATCATTAGTAATGCCAGCTTTGGCATAAGTTTCGATTAGTGCTGCGTCGAGGTCTGCCTCTTGAGCTGGGTCTAGTGCTGGTGCAACCATTCCCCCACCTGATGCCTGAGCGACTGCTCCACCCATCATTAGTCTGAGCAAACCGTGCAGAGTTATCAGGTTACTGCGCAGGGCGTTGTCTGCCTCTTCGGCATCGATAACCTGTGGGAGATCGAAAGGATTTATTCGAGTATCTGAATTAAGACTGAGTCTCACATAAGCTCCACCAACAGCATCACACATTTTTTGGTATTCGTTTTCTGGGTCAATAATAAACACTTCGGTACCAATCATCAGACTTCGTAGGGCTTCTAGCTTGACAGTAAAACTTTTACCGGCACCAGATTTTGCAAAGACCACAGCGTTGCCGTTTTCTAGAGTAAATCTATCAAAAATTACTAATCCAGAATTATGCATGTTTATCCCATATAAAATTCCATTGTCCTGAGACAACTCAGCGCTGGTAAAAGGAAAACTAGTACTAATTGCTCCAGTATTCATATTGCGCCTGATCTGAAGTTGGTCAGTAAATTGAGGGATTGTGCTGTTAAAGCCTTGTTCTTGCTGAGAGCTAGCCGGCTTTGAATAAACCAGCTGTTGTCCTAAAATTGACTCGATTTTATTAGATACGAATTCCAACTCGTCCTCAGATGAGGCATAGATGGTAAAGTAAAGCCCAAAGCGGAAAAAACGTTCTTCGCCAACCTGTAATTTGTCTCGCATTTCCTCGGCATCTAAAATAGCCGACTGTTTAGCAGGGTCGCGAACACGCCCTTTTTCGTTGTCTATCATAATCCCAGCTTCGATCTGTGCCACTTTCTTACGTAGATTCTCTAGTACCACCTGGCTTTCTACCGGATAAACATAGATAGAAAGATCGATAACCTCATCTAGATTAACCAGACTACTTATCCAGCCAGTCGAAAGCTGTCTTGGATAGCCAAAAACATAGTAGGTGCGGGCTAGTCGTGTGCCGATTTGGAAGTGCGTTCCGCTGTATTCGATAGAGCTTGGCGCTATAAAATCTCGAAGTGCAGTTACACCTTTGGCAAAAGCCGAAGCTACTTCTTGTCTCTCCCGAATCTTTTGTTGTGCTGCTATCTGGTTGGGTGTAAGCTTGCGCGGATCTCTTCTTTTTGTCTTTGCCATTTTATTTTCCCCCGTCCAAGCCAGGGTTATGGGCTTGCCCAGGGCCTTTTGTTACGATTGGCGCCGTTAGATCTTCAAAATTTTGGAGTTGTTGGCGCGTGGCGGTATCTGGATTGTAAGTGTCATAATAGAGTTCTATTAGCTCTTGGGTGTCGAGTGGTAATCCATGCACGCCACATTGTTCTAGGCCATCTAGGGTCGCCTGTACGCGGTTACGCAGTTCGGTTTTAGCTTCCTCTAGTTTAGCCTCGTTTATAACTACATGAGTTTTACCGCTACCAAACATACTGAATATACCATCGAACATACTCTTAGTATTTGTCTTGCCAGACTTTGAAGTTTTACTTTTTTCTGTCTGTGGTAAATAAGGAATAACTACGTAAAAGTGCTTATCCATAATATTTGTTTGTGATGCCAGCTGGTCAATAAAATCTAGATAATCATCCATCAGCATAGCCAATAGCATATTGTCATGTTCGGAGCGGATCTTGTCGAGCTTCTCAAGATAAGGACGAATATCTACCTTTTGAGAGCGAACAAATATTTGTATTGGATAATACAGCGAGTTTAGAAAACCCTGATAGGCTGCCTCCACGCCATCGCGTTCGGCGGGGCTCATTAGGTCAAAATTAATGGACTTAACCATAACAACCGAACGAAACGTTCCGTCATTCATGATTACAATCCCATCTCTAATCTCGGCTATTTGCAAGTGATTTTGGGTGCTGTTGGCGTTGATTTTTATAGGGCCATTTTTGCTAGCTATAGGCTGGTTAGGGTTACCCGGGATTATGGTACCGGGGTGGAGATCGGGCGCAAAGTTAGCTCTTGGGTCGCGCGAATTTGGCTGTTTTGGTTGCGTATTGTTAGCAGGGCCCATTAGTAGATCCCTCCACTTTGGCGTTTTTGCAGGAGGTCGCCTAGGCTTATTAACTTGATTTTTTGATTATTTTTTAGATCCATCTTTATTGCCTGCCCACCTTGTTAGATAAATCAAAGTTTTAAACAACTTCTCTTAGCGAAGAGATATAACTACTTCTTTATCGTCGGATTGGCTACGTCTAGCTTCTCTTTCGATAGTTTTTACGTCCAAGTCGTTGTTTTGGGACAGTCTAAGTATATCAGCACTAGGGGTGGTAGGGCTAGATGCTTGTGCTTTTTGTGCATCTGGCAATTTTGTTTTAGTTGGCATCGAATACATATTGCCAGTAGCTCCAGCGTTTTTTGTTCGAGATGGCTGAGTTTGTACTGCCCCACCCCGCGCTTGTTGCATGCTGTTCATCGCTCGAAAGCGGAGATTTTTTTGGCTAGTATTTATGAGCTTTCCAAACTTTGAAGCCATAGCGCCGCTATGATCGTCTAGCGGATCGTCCAGATCATTTTGTGCATTTGTTGATTGAGCAGATAAGATACTGGCTACGTTTATGAGGCGTTCGTCGTTGGACGGTTGTTGCATCATCGTTACACCGGTAGAGGCGCGTTTGGCGGACCAACCACGACTATCTAACGTTTCAGCCAGTGTTTTAAGGCGACTTGTTACTTCTGCTTGGCTGAATCCTTTGGTTAGGTTTTTTTCCTCCTTTTTTGGAACAGTTATAGTAACCAGCTCTTGTATTCCGTCCTGATTCCAAACTCTTATTTTGGGCTTAAAATAAAATCGTAATTTTGCTAAAACCCAAACTTCAGTGGGTTGATCTTTGCTCCATGGTACGGCCAAAAACAACCCCAGAAGAGTTAGCGGACCAAAAACCACCAATAAAAACCCAGCTCCTTTAATGGTTGCCATAAAACCCATCCAGCCAAAGAAAATACCGCCAGCTCCAAATATAAATTGTTTTAGCGAAAGAGGCCCAAGGAATTTATCGTCAGCCTCTATGTCTTGAATAACTTTATACGTTGCCATAATCCTAAAGCTTATTGTAACACCTAGAGAAGAATCCAAAAACAAACTTATAAGCTTGCAAAAATCAGATATTTATGCTAAAATCTAGACATGATAGATAAAAATAAAAATCAGATAAATAATTAGCGATATGAACCCCGAAAACTTAAAGAATACAGATGGAGTTAGTCCGAGGGTACTTTATGGTAAGGATAACTATTGTGATATCGAGGATTTAGTAAAACCGGGCAGCAATACAGAGAGCAAAACATATCATAGACCAGAAGGAAAGCTTCTGTCGAGATATGAGCTTGAACAAATTCAGAGTCACCAAGATGAGATTAGAGACGCATTGTCAGATAGGTCACCAAATGACGAGAAATATCCGGGCCATGGAGGCCCAGTTGAAGGGGGGAAAGAGCCGGAGCCATCGAAGCCCCCGTACACCAAAATCGTTTCAGGCCAAACTAATCCTGGAAGACCTTGGGTAGAGACAGCTGGAAATTATAAGTATAGGCCAAAAAACTCTGGATCAAGCTCAACCACCGGCTTTATTCGAAAGGACAGACCCCTGCCGTCTCTAAGGACAAGACCTCCTAAGGGGCCGAAGTCTCCGTCGGGGCGTTTACCTATTAGAGAAAGGCCCCCACAAACGCCAAAACGCGTTAGGCTTCCGGATGATTTTCTAGAAAGAGCGGTGCCCCCAGAAACAAGAGGGCATTTAATAGCAGAAATTAAAGAAACCATTAAACTTCTCTCTGATAAAGAGGCGCTAGAGACAAAAAAAGTAGAAATCTTTACCCCCGTAAAAAAGAAACCTTTTAGACCACCCGAAAAAGGAACAGAGGTGTATCCTCTACTGCTTGGCGTTAGAGCACCTAAATTATCCAAGTACAATAATTTAACAAAAGACAAAGCTGGCCACAGGAAAGTCGAAGAGACTAGAGGTTGGCTGGTGCCTCCAATTTATGCCCCGAACGACAGAGGAGCAATACCTAGAGTAATTACAATAGACGGCTTTTTGTACGAGAATCTAATGGAAGATAAAGACGAAAATGGAAACTCAGTGTTTCGTGTTGACGATACAAGCACTAGAGAGTTTGAGACGTTAGATCTACGGCACCTCAAAAGAATTGAAGACGAGCTAAAAGCGAGACTATAGACTCCAATAGCACGTTAACGTATCGATGGCAAAAAGTCATAACCTTTGTATTTCAATAGAGTTACAGAAAAGCGCGTGACTATTCTTCGGGGGCACTTGGCCCTTGTTCCTGACGGTTTGCTTCTTGCGCTCGTAAATCATCGGGTGATGCTCTGTGACCCGAACTTTGCCTAAACCGATATTGAGCAGCGCTAGGACCCTCGATAGTTTCACTTTCTGGGGTAGTTCTATATGGAGCCCCTCCTTGACCTTGTCCTTGAGGGCTAAAATGCACTGTCCCCCCAGAAGTGCTAGACGATGAGTCGGAGCGGTCTATTTTGACCTCCGGGGCTAAGCTTTCGGTTACTGTTGTAGGCGCTGGTCTTTCTACGGGGGCAAAAATATTCTCGACATACGTCTCTGGATCGGTAGAAGCCGCAGCATCCTGAGCTTGAGCGCGCATCGTCCCGCTTTCGTCCTGAAAGAATTTTTCAGTGACGCTATCGATCTGGGACGAATAATTAGCCAAGGCCTGTTTATTGGCAGGGGAAGAGTAAGGACTATCGCTAGAAGCTCGGAAATCAGCAATAACATCGAGAGCTTGCTTTTTTTGTTTGTAGGTTGCATTTTCATTTTGTATGACTTTCATCTGTTCCTCAATAATTCCGGCAACGGCGGCAGGCTTACCAGAAGACATGACCTGTGAAGCCGACATTTTACCCCCTGCCCTTAGTTGGTCATATGTTAACGAGTTAACGTTCCCAGATAAATCAGACCTTCCTACTTGACTTGCAACATACTGTAATTCGTTTAGATGGCGCATTACACTGGTTTCATCACCCCCATATAGGTCATTTGCGATATCAACAGCCTGTTTCCACCCTTCTTCGCCGTTAGAATATCCATACGATAGTGCAGCGGCGCTTTTTGAGGCCGCGAGTCGAGCGCTGTGCGTTCTTCCCTGAAGGTCGTTCAAGTCCGAATAAGAAAGAAGCTGCTGTTGCCTTGCGTTATAGCTTTGTCGCTCATCATCTGATACAAATTCGCCGTTTGCTAGCTTCCTGGCAGTTTCTTGCTGGGCACCACTATAGGATATATGGCTACCATTCAATATTGCATCTCTAGAGGCTTTAGAGGACTCATATTTGGCCATATCCATTTGTGCTTCGTCGATCTGTGAGCTAGCCTTGGCATATTTGCTATTTTTGGCCATAAACTCTGCACGAGCTGCTGCATTTGCTTCTCTTCTTTCTGCGCGGTCTTTGTTCCAGCCTTCCCTAAAACCTCTTCCGCTTCTTTTAGATTTTATTCCTGCCCCAAGGGCTCCGATGGCATCACCAGCATAAAGGTTTTTCTGTTCACGGCGAGCTCGAAAAGCATGTGTATTTTTGCCGAGCCAAGAATCTGGATTTTCGCGAGATTTTCTAATACTTTGGCCGGCAGCCGCGGACCATTTGTTTGCGGTCTGATTAGCGAATCCGCCGATGGCTCCGATGGCTCCCCCGGCAAACTTAAATGAAAATGGCACCAAAGCCAGTGGCGCATAAATAACGATGATAGTTGTAATTATTTGCGCAACCCCGAGCGTTCCACCTCCGGCTGTACCCATAAGAATAATTCCCATTACATTGCTCATCGCAAATATAACTGCAATTATCGGATAGACCATTAGAGTTTTTAAAAATAGATCCCACCATTTTCGAGCGTATTTTTCCGTCCCGGGCAGTATGAACGCTGCAATTGCCACAGGGGAAATCACAGTCAAAAATATTATTAGTGCCTGCCGGAGTACTACCGTAAATAGTGCAGCTAAAGCAACAAGGATGATAGTTACAATAAAAGGCAAGATCAGCCCGATTATAAAAACAGCCGAGACTCCGAGCCCTACAGCAAAAATACCACCGATAGCTCCAGCCAGGATCCCCATCCCCAGTATTCCCGTTATATCGGTTGCGATACCGCCAGCTATAGGAATACCGTCTGGCGCCGAAAATCCATCCATAAAAGGTCCGGCGAGGGCTTGATTCATCCCCACTGAGACTACATTTATAACGCTTATAGCGATAAGGCAGATAAAGTATGAGAGGTTGATGGCAATCGCTCCAGCTACTATCCGGGGTGCCATCTTTTTGATGGTGTATGCATCTAGAAGAAAATTAAAGTTTTGAGCCAGAACCATTATCAAGAGCGAGCCGATTAGAATGATATTCCCCAATATACGGAAAGTCTGCCAGGCAATAAATGCACCATCGCCGTCCTCTGTAGAAATAGGGATATTTTGAAGCAGTGGCTTGATAAAATTTTGAAATACGAAGTCTGTCATACCTGCGCCCATATATATAATTGGGCAGGCAATCCAGCTAAGAGGCGACCAATTAGCATCACAGTCTAATTGTTCTTTTTTGTCATCACCGCTTGGAGGTTTTGTGGCATTTTTTTTTGCTTCAAGCGCCTCGGCTTTTATCCCAGATACACTGTGGCCCCCTAATACGCCAAACCCTCCCTTTGTTGCTGCTGCAAATCCTGCTTGACAATAAATTTTTCTTGAGTCCGTAGAGTACTTATAGCAAGAATCATTTTTGCTTACACCTGCGGCCTTTTGTAAAACACCATCAACGCAAGCGGCTAACTCGCTAGCTTCATAATTACTCCCCAAAGAATAATTTGTAAATGAATTTTTACAATAATCACTTTTCGCGGCGCTTTGGTCAGGCTTTGGAATACTATCGATTTTTTGTTGGTCGTTGTAGTTTTGAACCGTCTGCGGAGATGGTGTTTGTGTGAAAGGGTTAGATTGAGCATGGGTCAGGCCACCTAGCGATATCCAACAGAGTAAGCACGCTATTACAAGTAGGATTGGTCGTTTAAATATACTATGATTTTTGTAATTTTTTAACATTGAAAAATTGATTACTCTTTAACGCTTATGATAAAACACTTTTAATTAGGAGTCGATAGCTCAAGGGGTTTAGGGGTTGCGTGTAGCGCAAAATACCGCCATAATAACAGAAGAGTTAATGATTAAATAAACATATATGAAAAAAACCATAGCTACAATAACTTTGTCTATCTTTACATTTGTTGTACTTAGCTTTTTATTTAACGTTTCCGCAGCACCATGGAACACACCTAAATTTTCAGAAGATTTCTGCAGGGGAAAGTATAAGTCTGCTTCTGCTAAAACTACTTGCAAAAACGCATATGTGTGTGGTTTTAATAACCCAAGCAATCTTAACGCTTGCCGTTCAGCCTCCAGTGGCTTTCCTGGGCGAACACTTGGTACTTGGATGAATGATCAAAATAGCGAAACCAACAAAGCTCTTATGGCGGGCTCTGCGAAGTATAAGCAATTAACAAAAAAATCAAAGCCAAAGGAAAACAAGAACGACTCATCTGGCGGTGGGGGTTCGTCATCGGGTGGTTCGAGTTCGTCAAGCACAACGCCTAGTGGTGGTACAAAAAAGAAGAACGATAAACAAAAAGAGTTATCAGAAAAAGACTTACAAGTAACAATGCCCGATAAAGCAAAATCTGGTAACGGTTACGTCTGCGGAAATAGTAAGAAAGACAAGGATGGCACAGTTAAAACGTATATAAATCTAGGGTGTAAAGGCGATGCATATGAAGGTCCGGGTGGCGCAATCGGCGATATGGCTTTTGCAATTATTCGATTTTTATCTATTGGAGTGGGTGTTGTGATCGCGGTATCTATAATTATATCGGGGATACAGTACTCTACCAGTGAAGGAAATCCTGAAACTACCATGCAGGCAAAAAGTCGAATCCAGTGGTCTATAATATCTCTAGTGATATATGTATTTATTTTTGCAATAGCTAACTTTTTAATACCAGGAGGGTTCTTCTAGATGATGGAACTCTTTGCAAAAATTACTACCAGCGCTGTCAGTAGTTGTGATGGCGGTGGATTTTTTGGTATCCCAAAATGGTATAAGTATTTGGGTGGTAAAATGGTTACACTAGATGATGGCACTAAAACCTGTACGCCTGTAATCGACGGTATTCATAATTTCTGGCTAATTGGCTTAGCGCTAATCGAGATATTGTTACGTATCGCAATCCTTGTGGCCATAGCTTATCTGATACTTGGTGGAGTAAAACTCGTAACGTCTAGGGGTAATGCCGACAAACTTCAGGGAGCTAGGAATACCATAATCGATGCACTATCAGGGCTAGCAATAGCGATGGTTGCTACTGCTATTGTGGCGTTTTTGGGAAGTAGATTTAACGGATAGAAATTTATGACAAAAATCATTAGCTTATTAGCAAGTAATATAGCAGGACTCCCCGAAGTAAAGGCCGATCAGGATAATTTAAACAATCTTTTTGCTACGATTTTTGGTACGATAGCAGCCGTTGCCATCATAATCATAATGATTGCCTCAATAAACTTTGCAACGGCTGGCTCTGACACCGAGAAAATCGCTAGAAGTAAAAACGCTATTATCTATGCGGTCATCGGTCTGGTGATTGCTCTGAGTGCTGAGCTTATTGTTTTGACGGTGTTGGGGAAGCTTTAAATGAAAAAGATCTTTTTCGCTGTCTTAGCTGGGAGTACACTTTTGTTCATGACCGTATTTCTGTCTCCCCAGCCTGCTAACGCAGCGCAAGTAGATGTTTTTGAGAAAGTTTGTTCGTCTGGTTCTGATGCAACTGCTTGTAAAGAAAAAGCCTCGGTTAAAAACGATAACCCGATATATGGCAAGGACGGTGCGTTGACCAAAATTATCAACTTACTTTCTATCATTGTTGGCATAGCGGCGATTATCGGCATTATGTATGCTGGCCTGCGTTTTATTACATCTGGGAATAATCCACAGCAAGTAACGACGGCCAGAGAATCGGTTCTTTATGCTGTGGTGGCACTTATAGTTGCGGCAACCGCCCAATTGCTTGTAAGATTTATAATAGGCAGGATGTAACATGAAAATGAACTTATTTTTTAATAAAATATCTTATCCATTGATTACGATTTCTTTGGGATTTTTTTTAACTTTATTGATTGCTCCACGCGCAAATGCACTTTTTGACAATGCCAAAAAAGACGCTTGTGCTGGAGCCAGTCTGAGCGATAGTAGCTCTGGAAATTGTGGAGATTCGGCCGCAAAAACACTCTCTCAAAGGGTGCAGACAGTTATAAACATATTCTCAACTATCATCGGCATAGTCGCCGTTATAATGATTATTATTGCCGGTCTTCGCTATATAACTTCGGCTGGTGACGCAAACAGTATAAGCTCTGCGAAAAACGCACTTATTTATGCTATCGTTGGGCTTATTGTCGCGGCCCTGGCGCAAGTAATCGTACGGTTCGTATTAAGTAAAACAGTTTAGCCTAGGTTGCGCATAGTTTAGAGGTTATGGTATAAATCAAAGTAAGAATATTATAAGAAAGGTACTATAAAGATGACGAATATATTAAAATCAAAGATCGCGCAGCTTATCATCGCTGGGGTATTAGCCTTTTCGGCCATTATGGTTATCCCTATGGTAGCTTCAGCCGCTACTATACAAGACGGCGTGTGTTCTGGGGCAGCCGATCTACAGTTTGGTGGCAGTTCGAATTGTAGTAGTGTCGGAGAGGGTTCAGCAGAAAAGGTCAACAACCTCATTACTCAGATAGTTAACATATTCTCTGTCATTGTCGGTATAGTAGCCGTTATTATGATCGTCTACGGTGGTTTTCGCTACATTACTTCTGGCGGTGAATCTGGCAATGTAACCAACGCTAAAAACACCATCCTCTATGCCCTTATCGGTCTAGTTATCGTCGCTCTTGCACAGTTTATCGTGAAGTTTGTGCTGGCTAAGGCGACTGGCCTAGACTCTTAGAAGGAAAAAGAGAGACCACCATCTAATAGAAAGCTATTGTAGATGAGGATAAACACACTACTTCGAGTATCGATAACATCAGTAATCACCCTATTGTTTTTACTAATTCCAGTAACTGCCAGTGCGAGTACCACAGAGATCCAAAATAATATTTGCGGTGGTGCCGATCTTTCCCTCGAAAGCGGAGGTAAGTGCGACAGTAAAAGCACCAAAGATTCAACGAATAAAATCAACAACCTCATTACTCAGATAGTTAACATATTCTCTGTCATTGTCGGTATAGT
>CAYTUF010000009.1:22681-26193 GCA_964441225.1 uncultured Candidatus Saccharibacteria bacterium
CGGTCTAGTTATCGTCGCTCTTGCACAGTTTATCGTGAAGTTTGTGCTGGCTAAGATTAAATAATATAACCCCCAGTCTTGATATAAAATCATGTCCGGGGGTTTATGTTATTTATTGAATCTGGATTTTTTTGACTGTGTCTTGTTTGACCTTAGAAAAGCTTATCGTTAACACGCCATCTTTTAGGACGGCTTCGATCTCTTCTTCCTTTACAGGCACAGGCAAGGCAATGCTTCGGCTAAATTCACCCCAATAACACTCTTGTACAAAATAATTCTCGACATTTTCTTCGGTACCTGCGCTGAGAGTCCCTTTTATACTTAGTGTGTTGTCGGAAATGCTAACATCTAGATCGCTTCTGTTTACGCCGGCTGTTCTAGCCTTTACGATTAGTTTTTCTTTTGTTTCGTAAACATCAACTGCTAGTTGCCCTGGTACGACCTCGTCTTCATCCCATTCTTCTTCCATCTGCGGAGCTGGCTGTGCTGTAGTGTCACTTGCTTCAGTCAAATCCTCATCACCCAAAAATGCTGCCGTTATATCGTCTTCTAATAATAAATCTTCGTCGCGACTCTTTCGCGCCATGTCGTTACCCTCCGACCCTTAGTGAAAATGTTAGATTGTTGTATTTGTACTTTAATAGAATACTTTTCTAGGAGTTTTTATGTTACTTCCAAGTATAAGCCTAGCGGGCGACTGGTTGCAAGAGAGTTTAGCACTTATTTACAACATAATAATTACAACCAATCGTTTTACCAGCCTATCAATAAGGGTATATGATTCTTATATGAACATTTTAGAGGTAGCTATAAGCGCCCTAGCACCCCATATTTGCCTAAATTGCGCTCAGCCTGGTTCAACCTTATGCGAGGGCTGTCGTCTTTGCGAATTATTAATCTTGCCATCCAGATGCTATAGGTGTCATAAAGCTACAGCCCAGCATAAAACTTGCGAATCCTGTCGTCGATATGGACTTTATCAGGTGTGGGCTGTCTCAGATTATAGCGGGCTAGCCAAGCAGGTAATTCATAGCCTAAAGTTTGCTAGAGCTAGCGCCTCGGCTATTGTTGTCGCAAAGAGTATATCAGAGATAACTCCCCTTTTCTCTAGTGACTACATCGTTACTTATGCACCAACCGCTCAAAGTCGAGTGCGGATGCGTGGTTATGATCAAGCAAGATTGATTGCTAAATCGTTAGCCCGGCAGAAGGGCCTAGAATTTTTAGCGTTGCTTGAGCGCAGAGTTTCGTCACGCCAAGTTGGCGTTGGTAGAATAGAGCGATTTAAACAATTAGAAAAAGCGTTTATCATAAAAAATCCAAACAAAGTTAAGGGAGCCAATATTTTAGTTGTAGATGACGTCTTGACGTCGGGAGCTACCCTAGAATCAGCCGCAAAGACCCTAAAACAAGCGGGTGCTAAAAGAGTGAGCGCTGTTGTCTTTGCTCAGGCCTGATTTTATTATGGGCAGTGGATGGTATATCGCTTTTTCTCGTTTCACTTACGCTTCGCCGAACCCTTTTTTGTTTTTACAAACAAAAAATCTGGGTTCTCATTCACTTTGCCAGGTTCTATCACCAGGCTAACGCCTGGTAACAAAACCTGGCGGAGAGGGTGGGATTCGAACCCACGAGACCGTTGCCGGCCTGCTGGTTTTCAAGACCAGTTCCTTAAACCACTCGGACACCTCTCCAAGCTTGCCCTAAGGGGTAATTATATCAATAAACTGGCGAGTCCTCTACTAAATACAATCGAAAACTCACTTAGTTTATGTTAATCTAAGTTACAGATAAAACATTAGCAACTTTAAAGAGAAATAAACTATGGACGGCGATACCCTACCAATATTAATTGTTATAACCCATTTCATTAACTTATTTGCGATTATTATACTTATTCGCAGTGGGATCCAGATATTGGCCGACCATCCATTGCTTTATTGGACAGACCACACCAGAAGAGATAATTATTGGCTAAAATTCGGTAAATTAAAAATGCCAAAGGATAAAATCTGGACGGCCCACGATGAGGCAGAACACCTAGGACATTATGCTTTGCCAGGTGGTTCTCATCCAGAGTTTGGTATGGCCAGAAACTGGCACTTTATAGGTGCGACAATCTGGATTGTTACGGGAGCAATATACTGGGGCTATATGTTTATGACGGGCGCCTGGCGGCGGCTAATCCCAACCAGTTGGGACGTATTTCCTGGAGCGTGGCATGATTTTACAAACTATCTAACATTTAATATTCCACCCGAATCGGCATTTAATCCGTATGATAACTTGCAACAGCTGGCGTATGCAGGAGTTGTTTTTATACTTGCACCCCTGATGATACTCACAGCACTGGCCATGTCACCAGCTTTTACAAACCGTTTTCCAAGATACATGATGCTCTTCGGCAATCGTAGACAGGCAGCTCGTAGCATTCACTTCCTTGGCATGATAGCCTTTTCCCTCTTTATAGTCATACACGTAACGTTGGTTTGCTTGGTTTATTTTTACCGCAACATAAAACTAATCACTTTTGGGACAACAGATGTAGATTTTGCTGCTGCGCTGACAGTTCTTTTAGCCGCCCTACTCTTTTTGCTGATATTTAACGTGGTAATCACCTATTTCACCCTCAATCACCGGGTGCGAGTTAGAAAAATTTTAACAAGTATTTTAGAGCCGATCATACATGGTATTTTTGGCTGGATGATTCCAAACAAAACTTACCGTAAAAAAGATATTTCAGAGTTTTTCCGGGTTAATGGCTATCCTCCAACTACAGAAGAATTTAAAAAACTACAAAAGAACGATTTTAAAGAATGGCGACTAAAGGTTCACGGTCTTGTCGAGAACGAGCTTTCACTTAGCCTTGACGACATAAAGGAGATGCCCTATCAAGATCAAATCACCAAACATATTTGTATACAGGGGTGGAGTAATATTGGTCAGTGGGGTGGTGTTCATATGCAAGAAATCCTAAAGCGCGCAAAACCAAAGAAAGATGCTAAATACATACTTTTTCACGCTTACGATATAGACGAGAACGACTATCATTTCTACGAGGGCTTGCGAGTTAGCGATATGAAAGATTCTATGTCGATTTTAGCTTATGAAATGAATTATCAGCCTCTAACTCTAGAGCATGGGGCACCGATTCGCTTGCGTTGCGAGCGAAAGCTCGGCTATAAAATGGTCAAATACATTAAATCTATAGAATTTGTAAGCGAATTTGAAAGTATCGAGCGTGGCAGAGGTGGTTACCGCGAAGACAACATCATGTTCGACTGGGAAGCTTCTATTTAGCTCTGGCTTAAGGGAGAGGGATATCGCTTTCCCTCGCTACTGCTCGGTCGCTCCTCCATTTGCTTGCTCGAAAAATACCTTTGGGTACTTTTCTCGCTTTACTGAACTTCGCCGAACCCTCTGCTAACGCAGTACGGGTTCTCATTCACTTTGCCAAGTTCTATCACCAGGCTAACGCCTGGTAACAAAACCTGGCGGAGAGGGTGGGATTC
>CAYTUF010000010.1:0-25350 GCA_964441225.1 uncultured Candidatus Saccharibacteria bacterium
ACAAGTCCTTCATCCCACATTTTTTTAAAAGTCTGATAGGCTCTATTTATAATCTTTTTATCGAGTGTATAGGTGTAGCGCGACCAGTCGCAACTAGCACCTAAGCTACGGAATTGATTTTGAAAATTACCCTTGTGCGCTTCTACAAAGTCCCAAACCTGGTCGTAGAGCTCTTCTCTCGTAAAATCGAACCGACTTCTACCTTTTTTGGCCAGCTCCCTCTCGTAGACCACTTGGGTCTCAAAACCAGCATGATCCGAACCCGGCAGATAAAGAGTTGCTTTACCTCGCATCCTTTGATAACGGATGACAATGTCATAAATTGCATTAGTTAAAGCATGCCCCAAGTGGAGGTTCCCGTTGGCGTTGGGCAAAGGGAAAACCATGGCAAAATGGTCGTCGTTACCTCTGTTTTTTGGAACGAAAGAGCCAGATTTTTCCCAGAGGGCGTAAATCTCAGCCTCATGCCTAGTTGGGTTATAAGCCTTGTCAAAATCCATAACTAAGGTATTAGTATATCACCTCTGTTTATAATTATGAAAAATCGGCTTTCACGTGAAAAAAAGACAAAACAAAATAACGTCTTTTTAGATAAATCGAAAAAGATTATACGTAGTTGCTCCTAGTGTTCGTATTTTGTACGCTTTTGGCACATAATGTTTTTGTTTTCGTTAGATATTATAACGCTTATGCTTTTTTTGAGAAAATTACATCGATAAGCCGGGATCTATCTCGAGAGAGTAGGGGTCTACCGCAGTTTGTCCTACTTGGTGGGCAAAAAAACCAGCAACGGCTATCATGGCACCGTTGTCAGTACATAGTTTGGGGTCGGTGTAGATAGTAAAGGGTAGTTTTAGATTTTCTAAAGTTGTTCGCAGGTATTGATTAGACGCTACGCCTCCAGCAATGACGATACTCTTTGGGGAGAATTCTTTCTGGGCGAGCATAAGTTTATCTATCAATGTGTCGATAGCCGTCTTTTGGAAGCTGGCCGCTAGATCTGCGCGTTGTTTTTTTGTTAGTCGATGGTGTATCTGGTGGGAAGGGAAGTTAAAATCCTCGCCGATTTCTTTCTGCGCAAGACGAAGCAGGGCAGTTTTTAGTCCCGAAAAAGAAAAGTCGTATTTATCTTTGAGCTTAGCTTTTGGCAATTTATACGCGGTTGGGTTGCCAGCAACTGCTTCTTTGGCGATGCTAGGACCTCCTGGATATTCCAGACCAAGTATTTTGGCAACTTTATCGAAAGCTTCGCCGACCGCATCATCGGTAGTTGTGCCTAGTAGCTTATACCGTGAATAAGCATCAAAAAGCGCCAATTGGGTGTGCCCGCCACTAACAATCAACGCCAGGGCAGGGAATTTGGGGGCAAATTGGGGTAATTTGTAATTTTTTAAGGGCGAGCTAGTTATGAAATTGGCAAAGACGTGAGCTTTCACATGGTCGATTCCATAAAGTGGTTTATTTTTTATAATGGCCAGAGTTCGCGCAGATAAAACACCGACCAAGAGGCTACCACCGAGACCGGGCCCTTTGGTAACAGCTATTGCGCTGATGTCGTCCCAGCCACAATTTGCATCTAGTAGGGCTTGGTTTATAACGGGCGTAACAGATTCGATATGGCTTCTGGCGGCAATCTCTGGTACCACACCACCATAAGTTTTGTGCAGATCCATAGAGCTGGCAATAACATTAGATAACAAAATACGTCCATCCTCTACAACCGAGGCAGAGGTTTCATCACAGCTCGTTTCGATCCCTAAAATTTTCATCTCTTTTTATACTACTCTAAAATTATCTAGACCTGATATGATAACAGAGATGAATCGTTTCAAAAAAATATTACGCAAGATAGTTCCAAAAGGACTGTTAAGTGGTGGCGAGAGAGCTTATCGGGTTACCAGAGGGGTCTTTTGGCTGATATTTTATGGTTTTGCGCCACGTGGGGCTCGCGTAATCGCTGTAACTGGCACAAACGGCAAAACTACAACAGCAAACTACATTAACGAAGCCCTAAAAGCCTGTGGGCTAAAGACGGCACTGTATAGCACCGCTTTGATAGAGGTTGCGGGCAAAAGTGAGCCAAACCGAACGCATTTTACTCTTATAAGCCAACGGGTAGTCCAACAGTTCTTTGCTAGAGCCAAAAAAGCGAGGGTAGATTTCGTTATATTAGAAGTAACTAGCCATGCACTAGATCAAAATCGTATTTTAGGCGTACCAATCGAGGTAGCCGTAATGACTAACCTGACGCAGGACCATTTGGACTATCACGGCACTATGGATGAGTATGCCAGGGCGAAGTCATTGCTATTTAGCAAATATCGACCAAAAATATCCATCTTAAATCTCGACGATAAATGGTATGAATATTTAAAAGAAAGGGCGTCAGGGCGAACAGCCACCTACGGTAGGGCTAAGCAGGCAACTTTTAGGTTATTGAAGACTGATCCAGAAAAAGCAGAATTTGAATTTGAAAAGAAAAAATACTCCTTTAATATCAATCTTATGGGGACGTTCAACGCCTATAATGCTTTGGCTGCAATTGCTACGGGGGTCGAGCTTGGACAAAAAATGGAAGATTTATGCAGAGGCGTTGAAAATCTAAAAAAGGTACCAGGCAGGATGGAGGAGGTTAGCGTGGGCCAGGAGTACAGAGTGTATGTTGACTTTGCCTACACGCCAGATGCGCTAGAGAAAGCCCTTAGTTCGTTAAGAGAAGTAACAAAAGGAAAAGTCCGAATTGTTTTCGGGGCGACAGGGGATAGAGATAAAAGCAAACGACCAATAATGGGGCGGGTGGTTTCTAAATTTGCAGATGCTATATATTTGACCGACGATGAGACGTACTCAGAGAATGCGGGTGAGATTCGCCGGGATGTTATGGCGGGCATTACAAAAGAAGCAGGGAGAGATAAAACACAGGAAATAGCGGACAGAAAAGAAGCCATGAGGAAAGCCTTTGACGACGCAAAGGCTGGCGACGTGATTTTAATAACTGGGCTGGGTCATGAGACTGAACGGAATATGGCCGGCCGGCTAATTGCTTGGGATGATAGGGAAGTGGCAAAGGAGCTACTACGCAAAAACTCTTGACGAGCTAGTTGGCACTCGGCTATAGTGAGTGCTAGGTCGGTTGATGTTTAAGGAGCTAATGTCCTTCTTGCGAGAAGACATCAACTAAGACCATAAGAAACTAACAAGAGGAGATAAGAACGACTATGTCTACAAAGATAAATCCTTTATCAGAATATATTGTCGCCGAGGAAGAGGTAGCTTCTACCAAGACGGCTAGCGGACTATTTTTGCCGGAATCGGCCACCGAGAAGCCGAAGATCGCTAAAGTCTCAGCAGTTGGTAAGCTCGTCAAAGAGGTGAAAGCGGGGGAGAGGATTTTGTATAAAAGTTATTCGACTACGGATGTAAAGGTTGATGGGACGGATTATATCTTGGTTAAGGAAAGTGATATTTTAGCAACAGTTAAGTAAGGAGGATTTCACCAATCATACTTTTTCACTTGGTCCTCGACATGAAATGTCTGCGGAATCGTTCAAAAGTAATGATTGTTGAATAGGAAAGGAATAGGAAAAAAGAATGGGAAAAAAAGTTTTTTATGATGATGATGCAAGAAAGCGAGTTTTAGCAGGAGCTGAGATTCTTTATAACGCAGTAAAGACCACTATGGGACCAAAGGGTCGCAATGTGGTTATTAGCAAATCTTATGGCAACCCAACGGTGACGCACGATGGCGTAACGGTTGCAAAAGGGGTGGAGCTAGAAGACAAAGACGATGAAACTTTAGGCCAAAAGGTCGGGGCAGAGCTCATCAAAGAAGCAGCCAACAAGATGAACGATGTTGCCGGCGATGGCACAACCACAGTAACTGTACTAACTTATCAAATCTTAAACGAGGCTAATCGCTTAATTGCGGCTGGACATGATCCGATGCAACTTAAAAAGGGTCTAGAATCGGCCGCAAAAGAGGTTATAAAAAAACTTAGCGGTATGAGCGAGGACATTAAGGCTAATCAGAAACGTGTCGCAGAGGTAGCCACAATTTCAGCAGGTGATTCAGAAATTGGCAAACTCATAGCGGATGTAATCGAAAAAGTGGGCAAAGAAGGTGTTGTAACCGTTGAGGAAGGGCAAAGTCTGGCACTTGAAAGCGAAGTTGTTGAGGGCTTTACGTTTGATAAAGGCTACGTTAGCCCGTATATGGTAAGTGATGCCTCCAGGATGGAAGCGGTGATTGATAAGCCAGCAATTGTAATAACAGACAAGAAAATTAGTTCGGTTCAAGAGTTTTTGCCAATTTTGGAACAACTGTCCCAAAGTGGCAAAAAGGATTTACTGATAATCGCCGATGAAATAGAAGGTGAAGTTTTGGGCACATTAATACTAAATAAACTAAAGGGTGTTTTGAATGTTGTGGCAGTTAAGGCTCCAGAGTTTGGTGATAGACGAAAAGACGTACTAAACGACATTGCAATCTTAACTGGTGGGGAGGTAATTTCCGAAGACACCGGTGGAAGTTTTGAGTCAGCGGGACTAGGCGCTATTGGCACGGCACGAAAAGTCATTGTCACTAAGGACGAAACTACAATTATAGAGGGAGCTGGTTCTTCAGTAGAAGTCAGTGCTCGAGTTAAACAAATAAAATCTCAAAGTGAATCAGCTACAAGCGACTATGACAAAGATAATCTCAATAAGCGTCGAGCAGCTCTAGAGGGCAGAGTGGCGGTAATCAAGGTTGGTGGTGCGACCGAAACCGAAATAGAAGAAAAGAAATTTAGGGTAGATGACGCTGTGGCAGCTGTTAAAGCAGCACTAGATGAAGGAATCGTTCCGGGTGGCGGTGTAACGCTTATCAATTTGAGTGATGGTGTAGAGATAAAGACAAACGATAAGTTTGCCGAGGGTCGCCAACTGCTGAAGACCTCGTTACTCAAACCTTTTTACGAATTAATGTATAATTCTGGACTAAATCCAGATGAGTGGCTTCCAAAGGTACGAAGTGCGAAACCGGGGTATGGCGTTGACGTATCCAATCCTGAAAAGGTGGCGGATCTTAAGGCCGAAGGTGTAGTTGACCCGACTAGAGTTACAAGAGAGGCTATCCAAAGTGCCGTCAGCGTAGCTGGTACAGCTATGACTATGGGTGCATTAGTGGTCGATGTCCCAGAGCCAAAATCTAGTACCGCTCCAGATATGTCTGGAATGGGCGGCATGATGGGCATGTAGTAGAAACTCTTATGCTTGCAATAGGCTATCTCCTTGGTTTACATTAGAGAAACTAAGGGGAGATAGCTATATGATATTTAAAAAGCGACCTAAAAAAGTATTACCAGAGGATCTTAGTGCGTACGTAAAAGGTGCAAATTTTCCAGAAAATCGAGGAGTTGCCTTTGTTATAGGCGTAACCACGTTGATAGCCACACTATTAATAGCTGCACTACTGGCAGTGGGGATTAGAGCAGGCTACCGCGCAGTCGTCTCTGATGAGGGTAATGACAAAACTGCTGTGTATGAGCAAAAAAGCCAGGTAAATAAAGACGACAAAGCAAAAAACGGGCAAGCCACCAAAGGGAAAGACAAATCGACATCGAAGCAAAGTTCAGCAGGATCTCAAAAGAGTTTTTCAGCAAGTGAACCACGAATCGTTCCACGCGACAGAACCATGCCAAATACTGGTGACACCTACGTCTTGCCGAATACCGGCGACCCTGGTAGATAATTATTTTTGCTTTTGAGTGAAGTAGTCGATTTCGTTGACTATAGCTAGTAGAGCTTTTGCTCGTTCTTCTTTGTTGTCAATCTTTTGCGCTATCTGGTAAGCATCTTTTATGAGATCTTGGTTGTCGGCACTCTGAATCATCATAAGTAGAGTTTTAAATTTGTCTTCTGGCGTTTGGTCGAGGTCTTTTATGAGAGGAGATAATTGGCTAATAGCGTCTTTTTTGATGCCTTCTAGGTCACTGCTAGCTTGGCTACTCTGTGCCAAAACGTCATCTGCAGGCTGTGTTGGGTGAATAAGGTTGTCGTCCTGTGCGCTAGAACTCTCGTCTTGAACGTTACTAAGATCATCTGACGTTCCTTGAGCGTCGTCGCTTAAGGCGTTTGAAACAACGTTATCGTCTATGGGTGGCGCAACACCACCACCACCGCTAACTTGTGATTGGTTATTATCTATATCTTGCCCGAACATTTGCCCCCCGAAGTAATTTATTTATCATAAGCACTATAACACATCTGTTCTTTAAATCGAATCTCAAATTGGAGTACAATAGAAGTACCAGTAGATAGGAGGCCTTCGTATGCTTGATGATTTAAAGCTTATTCATGAGAGAGACGCTCAGGATGCATTAGGGATTGCCGAAAAAGGTTGGCAACAGTACTTACATAATTTTAAATTTGATTGGAACCCACCTCAACCTATAAACGAGGTAATTGTTGCTGGTATGGGCGGTTCAGGTTTAGCAGGTAAAGCCTATAAAAATTTTGGATCTTTGCAGGTGCCTTTCGAGGTTATACAAGGCTATGACCTGCCAAAAAGAATCAATAAAAACACTTTATTAATCTGTTCTAGCTATTCTGGTAATACAGAAGAAACCTTGAGCGTAATGAAAAGCGCCCTAGAGATTAAACACCAAATGGTAATTGTCATAGCATCTGGCGGGGAACTGCTTGAGCTTGCTAAGGAAAATAATCTACCCTACATTGAACTACCAAAAGGGTATCAGCCGAGACATACTTTCGGTTATCAATATCGAGCACTGACTGAAATATTTGATAATACTCCTCTTGTGAGCGGGCAGATCCCGGTTTTAGAAAATACAGCTAAGTGGCTGGGCAGTGAAACCGCAAATTTTTTACCAGAGAAGCCAACCGGAGATAATCCGGCTAAAGCCCTAGCACAAGACCTAGTCGGTAGCTCGGTAGTAATTTATGCAAGTTATCTATTTGCCCCAGCTGCCTATAAGTGGAAGATTAGTTTTAATGAAAACGCCAAAAATATCGCATGGTATAACGAATATTCAGAATTTAACCATAACGAATTTATAGGCTGGACGAGTCATCCAGTAGATAAGCCATATAAAATCATCAATCTTAGGAGCTCTTTTGACTACCCACAGATAAAGAAACGCTTCGAAGTTAGCGAAAGGCTACTTTCTGGTAAAATGCCTCATCCCGAGACAGTCGAAGCCAGGGGTGATAGTGCGTTAGTGCAGATGCTTTGGTTGGTCCAGTTTGGTGATTTTGTAACGCTTTATGTAGCCCTGCTCAATGGCTTGAACCCAACACCGGTAGAACTAATAGAAAAATTAAAAGGACAACTTAAATAGGAATATAATTTATGCCAAAGAAGTTGCCGTATCGGCTCATCTTCGCAATAGCCCTGGCCTGTTTTTTCAGCGTCGGATTACTTTTAATCAGAATTTTTTCAAGCGACAGCACCCGCTACATTTTTCTTATCTGGAACCTGGTGCTCGCAATAACCCCACTCCTTTTAAGTGTTTGGTTGGTTTCTAGAATAGGTCAATTTGGCTGGCTAGCTTGGCCCCAGATACTTTTAACAATTATTTGGTTAAGCTTTTTGCCGAATAGCTTTTATTTGGTGTCGGATTTTGTACACCTTAGGCCCAATTTCGAAGCCAGTTTGATTTATGACATTGTGATGTTAATGAGTTTTGCACTCAATGGCTTAATTTTGGGATTTATGAGTCTTTATCTAGTACACAAAGAGCTACGAAAAAGGCTGAGCTTTAGGGGTAGCTATGGCCTAATTCTCCTTGTCTTGCTGGCCTGTAGCTTTGCCACTTATCTTGGACGGTATACCCGTTGGAACAGTTGGGATTTGGTACTTCGTCCCGCAGGTTTACTTTTTGATGTTTCTGATAGATTTATAAATCCGGGAGCTCACGGTGTAACGTATGTTAGTACACTGTTATTCTTTGGGCTGCTGAGTACTGCTTATGTCGTAGTCTATGAAGCAATACGAGAGCTGAAAAAATCAAAATAGACACGTGTCTAATCTGTTATACTCAATAAAGACGAGAGGACACGTAGTTTAAGTGAAAAATATTCAATCCAAGATTCAGACGGTCTGCCAAGATGTTTTTGGCGACGAGGTGGCGGTAGAGCTTACTCAACCGGAATTTGAGTTTGGTGACCTTTCTACTAATATCGCTATGCAAGAGGCAAAAAAACTTGGTCAAAACCCAAGAGGGCTAGCCGAAGAACTAGCGACTACTCTGCAAGAAAAACTTGAAGAAGCCAGCAGTGTGTCTGTAGCTGGGCCTGGATTTATAAATATATTCTTAAAAGATAAAACTATTTATAAAAACGCTCTCGGTGCACACAAAATAGAAAAATTATTAGATAAACAAATAGTCGTTGCCGAATACTCTGATCCAAACCCGTTTAAGGTTTTGCACGTTGGACACCTATATACTAGCTTAGTTGGTGACTCGATATCCAATATTTGCGAGATGGCCGGCGCCACCGTACACCGTGTCAACTTTGGCGGAGATGTGGGGTTACACGTTGCTAAAGCTATGTGGGCAATCATCCGGGAACTCGGTGGCGAGCATCCAGAGAAGTTACAAAGCGTACCTATAGTCGATAGACCAACCTGGATAAGTAATCAGTACGTAAAAGGGAATATTGCCTATGGTGGGGAAGCCAAAGCAGAAATAACCCGCATAAATAGTCGGGTTTATGAAATCCACTCATCCGGCGACAAAAGTAGCTCTTTTGCACAGATATATTGGACTTGCAGACAGTGGAGCTATGATGGCTTTGATGCTTTATATAAACGCCTGGCGATGAAGCCATTTGAAAAATACTATCCAGAAAGTAGCGTAGCCGAGCTTGGGGTTAAGACTGTAAAAGAGGGTTTAGAAAAAGGTATTTTTGAGGAATCAGAAGGCGCGATAATTTTTGATGCCGAAGACGCCGGGCTACATAAAAGAGTCTTTTTAAACTCCGAAGGCTTGCCAACCTATGAGGCTAAAGATCTAGGTTTATCTTTAACTAAATGGCGAGATTATCATTTCGATAAGTCTTTAATTATCACCGGCAATGACATAAAAGATTACATGAAGGTTGTACTACAAGCTACAAGAAACTTTCAATCTGAGGCATCAAGTAGGACGGTTCACCGTACTCATGGTCAGGTAAAGCTTCTTGGCGGGCAAAAAATGAGTTCACGAGAGGGAAATGTACTATTAGCTGACGATATTTTAGATTCTGCCAAAGAAGCGAGCAGCCAAAAAGAAAATAATGAACAAGTGGTTTTAGGCGCAGTTCGATATTCGTTTCTAAAAACTAGGCTTGGAGCAGATATTATTTATGATCCAGCCAGATCGGTAAGCTTAGATGGCAACAGCGGTCCGTATATTCAGTATGCGCTTGTTCGAGCTCGTTCGATTTTAAACAAAACTAACTACAGTGATAATTCAGCAGAGCACGTTGAATCCCTAGAGGACGACGAAAGATTGCTCGCCCGTAAGCTTAACCAGTTTCCAAATGCTTTCGAGCAAGCCCTGAAAGATTACTCACCACATCATATCTGTAATTATTTGTTTGATCTAGCACATAGTTTCAATAGTTTTTATGAGAATAATCGAGTGGTCGGTAGCGAGAGGCAACAAGAGAGACTGGCGTTGGTTCTGGCATATGAACGAGTTTTGTCGACGGGGCTCGATGCGCTTGGTATGCCGAAGCCAGAAAGGATGTAGCTTGGGATGAAAAAAGCTATAATTCTCGACTTTGACGGCACTTTGGTTAACACAGCTTCAATTATCCATAAAATCTATAACAAACTAGCGGACGAAAACGGCTTTAGGACGATGACCCTTAATGACTACAAGAGATTACGTAAGTCAACTTTTCGGGTAGCTCTCAAATGGAGCGGGATTAAATTTTGGCAAACCCCCACACTGCTTCGTAAGGGTAGAGAACTTTTTCTTGAAGAGATTGACAGCGTAATAATTTTTACAGGTATGAATGACGCCATAGAAAATCTAAAGGCTAGTGGTTGGGATATTTTTATTTTGAGCAAGAACGGTGATACGGCCGTTGAAAAAATACTTACAAAATACAAGCTGAAATCAGATGTTGTAGCCTTAAAGAGAGCTTCATTTTTTGGAAAACAATGGGCAATAAACCGTTTCCTGAGGCGTTATAAATATCAAAGACAAAAAGTTTGGCTAATTGGCGACGAAGTCAAAGATATCCAGGCATGTAAAAAAACAGGTATCAACTCGATGGCGGTTACTTGGGGCTTACAAGATAAAAGCATACTACAAAAACACAAACCCGATTTGTTAGTTGAAAAACCAAGCCAGATTACCAAAGAATTATGTTATAATTATAAAAATTAGGGTGGAGAAGAGGACTAAAATATATGCCAGCAAAGAATAAGTTTACGACTAACAAAACTCTATCGACAGTACGCGCCAAGACGCCTGTCTCAAAAAAACGTAAAAAGAGTGGTTTCGCAGATTTTATCCGAGAGCAAGGTGTGGTTGGTTTGGCAATTGGTTTGGTCCTGGGTATTCAGGTCAAGGCTTTGGTAGACCAAGCTATCACGAGTTTTATCAACCCACTACTTGGGTTGGTGCTTCCTGGTGAGGGGGATTTAAACAACAAACATTTTGCTTTATCGATTGGCGACAAACAAGCCATCTTTAATTACGGAACTTTTATCTATGTTTTCATGAGTTTTATGGCAGTAGCCCTAGTAATTTATTTTACTTACAAGTTTTTGAGACTCGATAAACTCACCAAGAAAAAATAGTTTTTAGTAAGACGGCGCAGAAGGCAATCCCATATATTGCTCCAAGGTTTGTCCAGAATTCTTAATCTTTGTAGCTACATCTACACCGACATATCTTACGTGCCAAGGCTCATATATGTAACCAGTTATAGATTCCTTGCCACTTGGATAACGGATGATAAAACCGTACTTATGGGCATTAGAGGCTAGCCATTTACCAGCAGGCGTATTTGCGAAACAACCGTCTAAGTTACAATTTCCATTGCCAAGATCGGCGGCTAAGCCTGTTTGGTGCTCGCTATGGCCAGGGCGGGCGCTGTATCTGTCGGCTGCAACTTGACCGTCTCTTGTAACATAAGAATTGTAGATGCTCGCTTGGCTCCCCTGAGAGCGAAAACCACTAATAACATACATCCCCACGCCAGCTTTTTTGGCTGCAGACAAAAGTTTACTCAAGCTAGTTGCTCCAACACTTCTTATGGTTTGACCACTACCTACGCTCACTAAATCATTCGGATAAAAATTATTAGGCAGAGCTCGTTTTTTATTGACTACCACTAAAATATCATTTGGATTACTAACAGTTATCGATGAGTCCTTTGCTGGGGCTTTGGGTGCAGATCTAGTAGGATTGGTTTCTGGTTTCTTTTTTTGGGGCTTATTTGCTTTTTGATCTGCTTGGGTCGTTTGGTTGTCTGTTGGGGCTAGTGGTGCAGAAGCCTGTCTTTTAAAACACCAGAGTACGGCTACGAATAAAATCAGACATATTATTACCAAAAACAGCTTTTTTTTAGATATTTTTATTGGGAGCTTCATTAGAGGTGATTGTAGCGTATAATTAGATGTAATGATAGATAAAAATATAGTTCCCACTAAACTTTTATGGGTAGATTTAGAGATGACGGGATTAGATGTTAAATCCGACGTTATCTTAGAGGTTGCCGCCGAAATTACTGATTTTAATTTTAAAACACTAGCTAGCTATGAGGCCGTAATAAAACAAGACAAAGATAGATTAGCCAATATGAATGAGTGGTCCATGGAACATCATAATTCTAGTGGGCTAATTGAGCGTATTAAAAAAGATGGACGGAGCGAAAAAGAAGTAGTTCATGAGCTAGTTGGTTTTATCAAAGCGCAGTTTGGTAGTGAGCCCGCAGTACTAGCCGGTAATTCTATCCATAATGATCGACTTTTTATTCGTCAGTGGTGGCCAGAGGTAGAGAAACTTTTACATTACAGGATGTTAGATGTTACTAGCTTGAAAGTTTTGATGCAAGCAAAATACGGGGTAGAGTTTAAGAAAAAAGAAGTGCACCGGGCTTTTGATGATATCCAGGCGAGTATTGCCGAACTTGAATATTACCTCAAGGCGCTTAAAAGTCTTTAAGGACGAAGTTGGTGATTAACATCAATAGGTTGCTGGTGCACACCTGATGCGTGCATAGCGGCTTTGCCGGCTTCTTCGGCTGCATCGCCTACATGCATGAGTCTTTCATGCTCCTTAGAAACTTGGTTAATCGCTTCACTTTCCGCAATCTGTGCATCTCTTGTCCGAAGTACGCCGGCCTCTGAAGCGCGACGTACGCGATTACTAGCAGTCTGTTTGCGAATGTCTTCTACAAAAAGACCATTTGCTGGTTCAAGTGGGGGTGTATCATTCCCTGAAGATTTTCTAAATAGTGTCATTTTGTTTCCTTTTTATTTTTGATTAATTTACGTTTTACATAATAGCACGTTGTTGTGTAAATGTCAAGATTATATTTGTTGAAAACAGAGGTAGATTTGTGTAATATAAAGCCAATAATGAAACATAAAGTTGTCGAGGAATATATTTTGAGTATGCCGGGTTCTCGCCTAGATTATCCTTTCGATAAAAATACTGCTGTTTATAAATCTGGAGATAAGATATTTGCCATTATTGCTGAAAAGTCAGATCCGGTCCGGTTGAGTTTAAAGTGTGATCCCAGACTGGCAGAGACATTAAGAGAAAAATATGAAACCGTTATGCCTGGGTACCATCTCAATAAAAAACACTGGATAACTATTGTTTTGAGCGGGCAACTTTCTTGGGAGCAGACCAAAGATTTAATCCGTCATAGCTTTGAGCTTGTTCGTACCAAGTAAATTATTGGATTGATGTGTCAGAGCGCTTAAGCGCTTCAAGGATAAGCGTATTAGACTGCCCAGCTTCACTGAAAACTTCTTTTTGCGCCTTTGTGCCATTTTCAAAGGCGGTTTTTAGTTGAGATTGGTATTTTGTCAGTTGTTCTTGGAGTAGTTTGCGATAAGTAGAGTCGAACGATGAATTGTTAGTTGCCTGGGTGAGTAGTTCGTCATTTTTAGAATCTCGTCCTTTGTTTAGTAGTTTTGACTCCGGTTTGATTTTGTTTTTAACGAGTAACTCATTGGTGTCGTTAGAGGACGATTGCACACTGAGTTTGGTGATAATATTTAGATTTTGTAGGTCACTGCCATTGGTTTTGGTCTCGGCTAGCCCTGTAATACGCATAATTTCTGTTTGGGTTTGGGCAATTGACACCAGTCTTTCTTTTCGTTCATTGCTTGAGGCGTTCATAAGTTTAGAAAAGATAACGGAGCCAAAGATGAGAATAAAAGCAACCAGCACAAGAAAAGCAATCTTAACTTTCATACCACCACCGAGTAAGGGTTGGCGCGGAGGTTTTTCTGGTTTCATAATAAAATCGTAGGGGTTTTGTGGAGGAATATTTGGGGTTTGAGGCATTTGATTCGGTGTTTGTGGAGGCATAAGCGTCATTTTATCAAGATACGGTGCCAGTTGCCACCTGCCCTGGTGAAGTGCTTATGCTAGGTATCTTGGGTTAGTGGCTATAAACTAGAAGTATGAGCGCTGTCGAAGAAGTTAAATCCAGGCTTAATATCGAGGATGTCTTAAGCGAATACATCCAGCTTAAGCGTGCGGGGCGGAATTTTAAGGGTCTAAGCCCCTTTACGGGAGAGAAAACACCTAGTTTTATAGTTAGTCCAGAAAAACAAATTTGGCATGATTTTAGTTCTGGCCGTGGCGGTGATGTCTTTAGCTTTATTATGGAGGTTGAAAGCGTTGATTTTAAGGGCGCACTTGAGCTGTTGGCACGTAAAGCTGGTGTGGACTTAGCGCAGTATCAGACCGGGACAAAAGAGAGAGGGCCAAGCAAAGAGAGGCTACTGAAGGCTCTCGCTTTAGCAACTAAGTTTTATCAAGTTCAGCTAAAGTCTAATAAAACAGCTTTAGAATATTTGCTACTGAAGCGCTCGTTTAGTAAAGAGACGGTATTAGAGTTTCAGCTTGGGTATAGCCCGGATAACAAAGTAGCCCTGCAGAATTATCTGGTAAAAAAAGGCTTTACACCTCAAGAGCTGAGGTCGGCTGGGCTGGTTACACAGCGCGGTAGCGAAACGCTCGATATGTTTCGAGGCCGAATTATGGTGCCACTTCATGATAGTTTTGGTCAGACAATCGGTTTTACAGCGCGCCTGCTTGAACCTAATGATTATGCACCAAAATATATTAATACACCTTCGACAAAGCTCTATGACAAAAGTCGACATATTTATGGACTCCATCTAGCTAAACAATCTATTAAAAAACACGAGTATACTGTGTTGGTCGAAGGTAATTTGGACGTGATAGCGTCCCATCAGGCTGGAGTTAGGCATGTCGTTGCTACAGCAGGTACGGCCTTAACAGAGTATCAACTGAAAAATCTATCCAGGCTTGCTCCAAGCGTAAAGTTGGCCTTTGACCAAGATAGAGCAGGTGTGGCGGCTTCTGAGAGGGCTATCCCAATTGCTTCAAAAGTTGGGCTGGATTTATCGATTATTACATTACCGCTTGGTAAAGACCCTGACGAGTTAATCAGAAAAAATAAAGAGTTGTGGCAAGAAGCAATAGATGCTTCTAAGCCCGCTTTTGACTGGTTGTTAAAAGTCTACCGAGACCGCTTAAATTTAGCAACGGCTTCTGGCAAAAGACAGTTTAGTGATGTGTTATTGGCGGTAGTTCGTCAGGTTCCAGACGAGGTCGAAAAAGATCATTACTTAAAGCAAATTAGCCAAGAGAGCGGGATTAGCTTTGGGGCTTTAAAAGATAAGTTGAGCTATAAGCCAGCCAAGGAGTCAGTCTTAAGGAAGACGGTAACTATTCCGGTACAAGAAACCACTAAAATTGACGTGAACTATATAAAAACGGCCGATAGTTTGCTGAGCCTGGCCTTGATGTTGCCGAGCATGAGGGAGTTTTTGTTGGGGTTAACCCCAGATATGATGCCAAGTGCTAACGCCACGAAACTACTCGAGTTTTTGTTGGCAAACCCAGATTTCGATGGCGGCTCCACGGTTCTAAAAAAACTGTATAAAAATACTTTCGAAAGCTCAAGTGACACTAAGCAGGTGCAGAAAATGGAAGATTATGTTAAAATATTATCATTACAGTTCGAAGAACGTTATGATGGCAAAGTCGATAGGTTAGAGCTCGATAAAGAAGCGACCCGACTACGAGCTAAAACAATAGAATATTTCGTAAAACAAGCAAAAATGCGTTTACGCACCGAGTTAGATTCGGCAACCGACGCAAAAGAAAAAGTTTTGTTAGAACGCTTGCGCGATCTGGATAAACTTTTAAAGAAATCATAAACAATCTATAGATAAACGCAGGGGAGAAAGCTCGTAAATGGCAGAAGATCAAAAAGACTTAGAAGAACTAAAAAAGAAATTACTTAAAAAGGCCAAAAAAGCCGGCAAGATTACTCAGGAGGATATTTTTAGTGAAATTCCTGAAGTGCCAGATAATGCAGAGATTCTGGACTCCTTATATACAGAACTAGCGGACAATAATTTAGAGATAACGACACCAGAAGACAGTGATCCAAAGTTTAGGGGTCAATGGGAGAGTGAAGAGGAAGAGGAAGTAAAACTAGACGACAAAGTCTATATGGATGATATTGCTGATGATTCAGTGAGGCTTTATCTGCGAGAAATCGGAAAAATCCCACTTTTGACAGCTGAGGAGGAGTTAGCTTTAGCCAAGAGGGTTGTAGCTGGTGAAAAACGAGCTAAAGATCAGATGGCAGAGGCCAATATGCGCTTGGTGGTATCTATTGCAAAACGTTATGTCGGACGAGGGTTGGATCTACTTGACCTTATACAGGAAGGTAACACAGGACTTTTAAGAGCTGTTGAGAAGTTTGACCCGGATAAAGGGTTTAAGTTTTCAACTTATGCGACTTGGTGGATACGTCAAGCCATAACCAGAGCGATTGCTGATCAGGCTAGGGTAATTAGAATACCGGTGCATATGTTTGAAACAATCAACAAGCTCCTGCGCACCCAGAGGCGTTTAACTCAAGAGCTAAACCGTGAACCAACCAATGAAGAAATCGGTAAAGCTATGGAGATGGATGAGTCAAAAGTCGAATACATAATGAAGATTAAACAAGATATTCATTCGCTGGATGCTAGCGTACGTGATGATGAAGAGGATTCGGTGCTGGGTGATTTTATAGAGGACGAAGATACAGTTAGCCCAGAAGAGTCAGCTACAGGGAGCTTACTTAAAGAGCACGTTAAAGAGATGCTCAGCGGTTTAAGCGACAGGGAACAGAAGATACTAAAACTACGTTTTGGGCTGGAAGATGGTAAAAGCCATACACTAGAAGAAGTTGGTCAGGAGTTTAGCGTTACAAGAGAGAGGATTAGGCAGATTGAGGCCAAGGCTCTTACCAAACTGCGCAAGCACAAGGACGCCAAGAAACTCCACGATTATTTGGCATAAATTTAAATATCTAACTGAGTGAGGAGCTGATCGAGCTCGCTTGCCAAGTCTTTTGTAGAAGCTTGATTTAATATCGTGTAATCAGCATTAGCGATTGGCCCGCCCTTTTCTATATTTTCAATTTCGTCGTATTCTCTTTTTGACACTTCTTGTTCAGACAGAGGCCTTACCTCGCGCTTTACTAGTCTTTGATGCCTAAGAGCCCTCGGTGCTACGATGGCAATAATAATTGCATCTACACCGTATTTTTCTTTGAAAATTTTGTATTCAGACCAGCTATAAAGACCATCGGCGACCACAATATTATTATCGTCAGAAAATAGCTTATCAATTTTTTTACTAGCGCGGACGGCGTAAGCTCCCATCCCTTCCTTAGCCCGTAAATCTTCACGAACTTTTTTCTCATTTTCAGGATTCAGTTCAAACCCTCTAGTCTTAATCTCATCGAGGGTAACCTCGCCAAAATAGACAGAAGGCCAGTTCCTCGTGTTTGCTAGATAATCAACACAGATACTTTTGCCTGCACCGGGCATTCCTACAAAAACAATAATTTTTTTCACGCTTGATGAATATTGTATCAAATTTTGCGAGCCGATTCTGGTTATGGATAGATAGAAATAAGCTGGTATGATGTAATACGTCCAACTTTATGAATAATCAAAACTTTGAATTAGCACATAATGCCTACCTTGAGAGAGTAGAAGACAACACCACACATCAAGCAGATGAACTGTTGGCGAATGCTCAAGGAGCATACGGAGACTTTATCGCTTTACCTTTTGAGGCGGGCATTAATCTGCTTAAATCCAGAGAGAGCTCACGAACAAGAGGGATCCTTGCAATCGTAGGCTATGAGCTGGTCGATGGGCCAGACCCAGTAGTAGCTAATCAAGCTAGCGTGACCATGGAAATGCTTCAGACGAGCTTGGCAATGATCGACGATATACAGGATAGTTCAAAATCGCGCCGAGGAGAATTATCTGCTCATTCTTTTGTTACAAAACGTCTAGTCGAAAAAGGGGTGAAGTTACCAAAAGGTTTGTCAGAGGGCGTAACAATTAATGGTGCTTTGCAGATGGGGTATTTGGCTCTGTCAGTTCTCGGTAGGATAGAGGGTGCTCCTGCTGATAAAAAAATTGACGCCCTAAATACCATAGGTGATGCTTATGCTATAACAGGTTTTGGACAAACAGGTGATATGTTGGCTCCTTTTGTGTCAGAGATATCGAACGAACGTGTTGCTAAGGCTAACGCAGACAAAACCAAGCACTATACTTTTTGGGTGCCATTAGCTTTGGGTATGACGCTTGGTGGTGCAGACGATAAAGATACTTCAAGAATTCGAACCTATGCTGATAATATGGGCGAAGTCTATCAGTTAAAAAATGATTTAATAGATAATGGGACAGATATCTTGGCTGGAAAACGTACTTTGGCTACGCTACACGCTCTTGGTAGTAAGTCGTTACTTGATGATTATCAAAAACATCAACTAGACAAGTTGATCGGGGATCCAAGTTTAACTTCAAATAAGCTCACAAGAGCTAAAAAATTAATAGTTGAGTCTGGAGTTGAGCAAGTTATAGTCGACAAGACTAAAGTCGCCACAGAATCTTTAAATGATACGCCAAAAAACTGGGCGTCTGAGCCAAAAGAGTTTTTGGTGGAGTTCGCGAACAAGATCGCTGGCTAGAGTTATATCTGTAACAGAGTATAATTAAAAGTGATGGCGGTTACGAAAAGGCGGAAAAAGCTGGTAATTATCGACGGAAAGAGTGTTTTTTATCGTGGATATTACGCTATGCCAAATCTATCGAAAAAAGATGGTACGCCAACCGGCGGGGTTTATGGTTTTGCGGTAATGGCACTCGAGGTTTTAAAGAGGTTAGAACCAGATTTTGTTTGCGTAGCATGGGACAAACCAAAAACTAACATTAGAAAACGTATAAAATTGTATCCAGCGTATAAAGCCGGGCGTAAACCAGCGCCAGCTGATTTTTATGAACAAATTCCGCTCCTGCACCGGCTTTTAAAGGCTTTTGATTGGCCACTTTATGAACTAGACGATTATGAAGCCGACGACATTATGGGCTCGCTGGCAGTACAGGCGACGAGCAAAGGTATAGATACGCTTTTAGTTACATCTGATCTTGATTTACTTCAGGTTATAAACGATAGCGTAAATGTTTACGCACTAAAAAAAGGCCTAAGTAATATTGAACTGTATCATCCAGAGAGTTTTAAAGAGAAATACGGTATAGAAGTAGGCCAATTCTTAGATCTAAAATCGTTAAAAGGGGATAGTTCTGATAATATCCCCGGGGTTCCTGGGGTAGGTGAGAAAACGGCCGTAAAATTGATTAATCAGTACAAAACTCTTGATGGAATTTATGAAAATCTAGATTTGATCACCCCCACCAAACTGGCCGAAAAACTAAGAGATAATAAAGATTTGGCATATTTGAGCAAAAAACTAGCGTCTATTTGGCTTGATGCGCCCATAAAGTTAAATCTTGACGATGTAGACGCGAACAAGTGTAATCCTGCACTAATCCAAGAAATATTAGTCGAGTATGAATTTAAAACACTAGCACGTCAACTGCCAGAATTTATGAGTCTACCAGAGAAAAAAGCCAAAAATGATGCTAGTCAACTTGTCGTACCAAAACAAATAAACATTAAAACAGCCCAGCAGTTGAGCGCGCTACAATTACCGCTAGCTAAAGAGGTCGTTATTATTAGCGAATCAGATGCTCATGGACAAAATATAAAAAGTCTTTCAATTTCGCCAAATGATTCATCTTGTATAACACTCGATCTCGGGTCTCTAAACAAAAAAGACGTTACAGATAAACTAAAGGATTACGTAGAAAAGGCAAAACTAGTAGGCTATGACTTAAAAAGCACGTTACAGGCGCTGATGGGTTTACAGATTTTCTCAAAAAAAATCGCTCATGATGTGCAGGTCGGCGCATTTTTACTTGATCCGCTATCGCGCTCAGCGTCGCTAGAGGAACTTTCTGCGGATAAACTCGCCGTTCATTTACCAAGCAAAGAAGAAGGTGGTAGGCCAGCTGATAGCGTTTCTATAATAAGAAAACTTTGGCAGGTGCAGAAAATTGAACTAGAAAAACAACCCAAGCTAGTTAAATTGGCTCGAGAGATTGACTGGCCCCTAATACCGGTTATAGCTAGTATGGAAAATCGTGGTATTTTGTTGGACGTTGATTATTTAAACAAATTTGAAGATAGGTTGAGAGATACATTATCGGACCTTGAGCAACAGATTTATGGGCACGCAGATAAGCAATTCAATATCGCTTCGCCCGCACAATTAGCCGAAGTATTATTCGATGAATTGAAGCTCCCAACCAAAGGAATAAAAAAGGGTAAAACCGGGTTTTCAACGGCCGCTAGCGAGCTAGATAAACTACGCTTTGCGCACCCGATTATTAATTTCATTACTCAATATCGTGAAGTAGCAAAACTTATGAATACTTATGTTGAACCATTGCCAAATCAGGTCGACAGCCACAACCGCCTTCATACTACTTACAACCTAACAATCGCATCAACCGGCCGGCTTAGCTCTGAAAGACCAAATCTCCAAAATATACCTGTTCGTTCTAGTTTAGGGCGCGAAATTCGCACAAGCTTTATTGCCGGAGAAGGGAAGGCACTAATAAGCGCAGACTACTCTCAGATAGAACTTCGCGTAGCAGCCCTTCTTTCAAAAGATGAACAGATGATAGATATGTTTAACCGTGATGTTGATATTCATAGGGCAACTGCCGCCGAAGTGTACGGACGAGAGTTAGAAGACGTAACAAAAAATATGCGCAGGGACGCTAAAGTTATCAACTTTGGTGTGATGTACGGACTAAGCCCGCACGGATTAAGCTCGGCTACTGGTATGACCTTTGAGGCTTCAAAAAAATTTATCGACAAATATTTCGAGATCCGGCCCAAGTTGGTAGCCTACATTGAAGCGTTGAAGGTTCAGGCCAAAGATCAAGGTTACGTCGAAACATTATTTGGGCGAAGACGTCCCACTCCAGATGTAAAATCATCTAACTTTATGGTGCGCGAGTCAGCCATAAGAGCAGCGATTAATATGCCATTTCAGGGTACAGCTGCTGATATTATGAAAATCGCCATGATAAACCTTGATAAGGAACTAGCAAAGCACGATGACGCGCATATGCTGCTTCAAATTCATGACTCAGTGCTGGTTGAATGCCCAGAAGAAAACGCTGGGGAATTAGCTAAAGAGATAAAACGCATCATGGAAACAGCGGTAAAATTAGATATTAAGCTAACGGCTGATGTAGAAATAGGTAAAAACTGGGGTGAGCTGTAGAAGAGTTCAAATTTTTGTTCTATAAAGATGAAAGTTTGAGTTTTAAGCGATTCTAATGACGAGGCGCTTTTTGGTACCGAGTTTCTGTTGAAGTTTATGAAGTTCGGGGCGGAGCGCACCAGCTAAGGACGAGTTAGATACACCTATCAAGATTGCGCTATCTGTTAATTTTACCTTTGGTGTTTCTCCAAACTTTTTTGAAACGAACTGCTTTATCGCTTCAATCTCTGGGGGCTCAGAAAAATCTTTCCCTCCTAAAATATCGGCTAGTGAATCGCTCATACACTTAGAGTAAACACTAAACACTAAACAGTAAACAGTAATTTCTACATCTGTTAACTGTAATCTGCCGGCTGTATACTATAACTATGCCGGAGTTGCCTGAAGTAGAAATTGTTCGTCGTGGACTAGCAGATTTGTTGCCAGGGCTTAGTGTTGTTGGCTTAAAATCTTTCTGGGATAGGTCTTTCCAGAGCGCCAAAACGGATGTAGACGCGTTTCTTATTGGATCAAAAATTGTTGAGGTTAGGCGTCGAGCTAAAGTATTGATGATAGATCTGGATACCGGTTATTCATTGGTTATTCATCTCAAAATGACAGGTCAACTAGTATTTAGAAGTGATGATGATTCTATAAAATTTGGCGCGGGTCATCCGACTGACAGCTTGGTCGGGAAACTACCAGACAAATCGACCAGGGTAATCTTAGAGCTGACCGGCGCAAAATTATTTTTTAACGATCAACGCAAATTTGGCTGGATTAAACTAATGCCAACTATCGAAATCCAGAATATTAAATTTTTCCAAAAAGTCGGTCCAGAGCCGTTTAATACAAAGTTTACACAGAGCATATTTATTGAACGAATACAAAAACGAGCCGGGACAACCATCAAGGGAGCACTACTGGATCAAACGGTGCTGGCAGGCGTGGGCAATATCTACGCGGATGAGGCTTTATGGGGCGCAAAAATCCATCCAGGCACGAGAGTTAGGGATGTGCCAACTGCGAAATTAAAAAAATTATTCAATGAGATTAAAACCGTACTGAGTAAAAGCATTGAGCATGGTGGTTCGACCGATCGAAACTATGTAAACGCCAAGGGGCAAAAAGGTAGCTACATGACATTCGCCAGAGTTTTTCGTCGGGAGGGACAGCCTTGTCTACGGTGCGGTACAATGATAGATAAGATAAGAGTAGCTGGAAGAGGAACGCATATATGTCCAAGGTGTCAGAAGATATAGTTTCGTTAGTGGGGCCTAATGGTTATTTGCTAGAACAAAGAGAACAGCAGATTCGCGAGAATTTTATTGCAGAAAATGGCAGTTTAGCTCTTGAAATAATCGACGGAGAAGAAACTACCGCTCCCAGCGTAAAGGAGGCTGTATCTAGTTTGCCATTTCTAGCCCCAAAGAAGCTAGTTGTTATCAAACGACTTGGTCAAAATAAACAAATTGCTGACGACCTGACAGATATTTTAGATAGTAAAAATGACCAAACCCAACTGGTAATTGTTGAGCCAAGAATAGATAAGCGAGGATCTTATTATAAAAACCTAAAGAAACTCTCTAAGCTAGAGGAATTTAAAGAACAAAAAGAGGGTGATTTGGCCAGATGGATAATAAATTTTACGAAAGCCAAGGGCGTGAATATAAGTTTTACAGATGCGAATTTCTTGGTTGAGAGAATAGGTCCGAACCAGATGACATTGGTAAAAGAGCTTACGAAATTGATTATCTTTGAACCAAATATTACTCGGTCAAATATAGAGGATCTTACAGAACCAAGCCCTAAAGGCACTATTTTTAACCTGCTTGATTCGGCTTTTTCAAAAAATTACAAAAAGACAATAGAGCTTTACGACTCTCTAAGGGTGCAAAAGGTTGAACCACAGAATATTTTAGCTATGATTGTCTGGCAGCTCCACATTGTAGCGTTGGTTGAGGCCAGCAAAAAGCCCCCAGACACCGTAGCCAGAGAGTCAGGCTTCCACCCGTTCGTGGTTGAAAAGTCATCCAAAATAGCAAGACTCGTAGGAAGGACGCGAATAAAAAGTCTTTTAGCTGAGCTTTGCGAAATAGACTTAACTATAAAAAGCCAGATGATTGACCCAGACGAAGTATTAAAAGAGTTTCTATTTGAGCTTGGCTAAGACTTCTTTTTACTGGTGGTTGCTTTTTTAACAGTCGTTTTTTTGGTCGCAGTCTTTTTAGTAGCAGACTTTTTAGGTGTTTTAGGTGTTGCCTTTTTCGGGCTAGAAGCTGGCTTTACGCCATTTTCTTTTGCTGCTTTTGCCAACCGAGCTTTCTTCCGCCCAGCTGTGTTTTTGTGAAGAACACCCTTTTTTACAGCTGTATCTATAGCACTTTGAGCTTTGGCTAGTTCTTCTGCTCCTTTGCCTTTTCCGCTCTTTAAACTAGCCTGAAAGGCTTTAATAGCACTCCTAAAAGAGCGCTTTGTTTTTATATTCCGTGCAGTAGCTTTCCTGGCTGTTTTTACTCGTTTTTTTGCTGATTTAATGATTGGCACTTTTTGCGTAACTCCTTCTTAAGTTATTTAGGTTCTATTTAAAGTGATAAAAAGACTATAACCTAACTTAAACAAATAAACAAAAGCATTTCTGCGTATTTAAACAGAAAACCACTGGACTTTTATGCTTATGTATGCTAGACTATATCATTAGTAAAAGTAACAAAATAAACACTAAAACATCAAAAATGCCACCAGTAAATAACAATATATCGACTAATGCTCAATCTAACAGTGAAAAGCTGGCTCCCTTTGATTTGACGGTCAATAGTCTTGATAAAGCCAATAACATTTTAGTAACAGTCAGTTCTAGCCCTAGTCTCGATCAGCTTTCGGCTCTACTTGGACTAACCTTGTTCTTAAACAAGTATGGTAAGCGTGCCACAGCTGTCTTTAGTGGCAAGGTGCCGAGTGCGATTGATTTTCTTAAGCCAGAAAAAACTATCGAGAAAAACACAGATAGCCTACGAGATTTTATAATCGCTCTAGACAAAGAAAAGGCCGATAAACTCCGCTATAAGATAGAAGATGATGTAGTGCGAATCTATATTTCGCCATATCGAACTAGTATTTCTGAAAGTGATTTGCAGTTTTCTCAGGGAGATTTTAACATCGACACAGTTATTACTATTGGCGTAGACGATAGATCTCATTTGGATAATGCTGTAACGAAAAGTGGCAAGATTTTACATAGCGCGACAGTTCTTAGTATCAGCACCAAGGCAGAAAGCCGTTTTGCTGCAGTAGATTGGGTAGAGCCAAGAGCCAGTGGTCTGAGCGAGATGGTGAGCGACATAGTCTTGGCATTAAAACGAGATGACATCGATAGCCAAATTGCAACAGCCTTGCTGACAGGTATTGTCTCCGAAACAGAAAGGTTTAAAAACAGTAAAGTATCACCACATACGATGTCTATAGCGGGTATTTTGATGGCCAAGGGTGCCAGTCAACAACTGATAGCCGATAAACTAGAAGAGTCCAAGCCCGAGCAAGAAGCAAAAAATCTACCACGTCCCGAGGCAGAGGCTAAAAAAGATTTAGATGGGGCGATTAGTATAAGGCACCGTGCTTCAGTTGAGCAGTCCGACGATAAAAACCAACATCAAAACGAGCCAAAAAATACTCTGGAATTACCGAAGGAAGATCATACTCAGAGAGATGATATACAAATAGACGACCAAGGTACGCTCTACACTCTGGAATACAAAGAGCAAAATAGTCCAAAGAAAGAGGATAAAGCTCCACCCCTGAAAGAGCAGTCTAAACTGGATGATAAAAAAACTTTGCACGACATAGAGTCAGAGGTCGCCTCACCTCACTTAGAGGAAGCATTAGGATTGTCTCAGAAAGCATCAAACGCCCAGCCCAAAGAGCCTGAACCTTCCTCTGATTCACATTCTGAACCAGAGTTACCTGCGCCAGAGTCTGTGCAGAATAAAGTACAAAATACTTCGGCAGGAGGGCCACCGCCGGGCCCACCTCCGTTAATGCCTCCCACTTCTTAGAGAGAGGAGTTATGTAATAGATTGGAAGGTGGCTACAGCCCCTTAAATAAATTTTTAGCTGGCACATCGAGTATTTTCGCAAGTTTAGACAGCGTTCCAATGCGCACCCACCTTTTTCCTGTCTCAATATAGGCTATTGAAACAACGTTCATATCTGCCTTTTCAGCTAACTCTTGTTGTGTGAGTCCTTTGTTTCTACGAAGGGTAGCAATATTTCTCCCGAATAACTTCAACAACCTCTTTTCATTAACCTTACCCATACCTATAGATTAGGAATATTAAACTGGTTGTTGAATAAACTATTAGTTTAATTTTATAATATGTGCTATAAAGTTTAATAATGATAAATTAAACGGAGAGTTTATAAATGGAGTGGTTAAAAAAACAT